>JALZBO010000042.1 GCA_030863545.1 Actinomycetota bacterium | reverse complement strand
GCCGTGGACAGTGCCGAGGAAGCCCAGCGAAGCGCTCGCCTGGCGGCCGACGCTGCCGCCGAGTGCCTGGAACAAACCACGAACCAAGTGGCCGACATCCTCCTTCAAGTGGCACGAACCACCGCCGCCGAACAGGTTCAAGCGCTCGTATCCCAAGCGCTGAACGTTGCCGCGGAGACGAAGCAGTGCGCCTCCGACGCCGGCACCCTCAGTGCCGCCGGGGTTGGAGAGGCCGAGCAGGCAGCACGGTTCGCCCAGATTGCAGCAGCGGAGGTGGAAGGGCTAGGACCCGCAGCCGAAGAGGCCGTGAAGGTGGCTGCCGAGGCCGCGAAGGAGGCGGCCACGACTTCCCAATCAACGCTCACCTCGGTTCTGGGCATCGTCCGCCAGGTCACGGCCCTGACTGCCGGCGCCGTGAACAATGTCGTCGGTGTCCACGCGCAGCTCCTCGGGAGGAGTGCACCTCCCGTCACCGGACCGCCTCAGCCCACCCCGCAGCCCGATGCCGTTTCCAACCTGAAGCAAATCGGCGTCGACCTGGTGCATGTAGGCACAGGCATTGGAGATCTCGTCACGAACACGGTCGGCGGAGTGACAGGGTTGGTCGGCGGCCTTTTGGGACCCACGGGAGGACGTTAGCGGCTCCGTCCCGCGATCCCGCTTCTTCCATGCGTGCCCGTGCATCGACAGTCCGGCTCCTCTTGGCGCTCATGACCCTTCTGCTCCTGGGAGCGGGAAGTGGAGCGGTTGTGGGGGCAGCGGACCTTGTCGGGAGTCGTTCCTCGAGTTCGTCAGGCTTCGATCTAGAGGTCGCCGCCGCCCCCTCCGCCTTCTCGATGCTTGTGATCGAGGACGTCGCGCCGCCCACCCCCCGCAAGTCCGAGTCTCCGAGGGTGCCCAGGAGTACGCCGGAGAGGCCATTACTGCGCCGTCCGTCCGTTCCCGTTCCCTCAGTCGCAGTCCCGGACCCTCGCCCGGGGATGCAGGCCGTTCAATGCGACCGGCTCGACAATCCGAAGATCTACTGGCTACTCGATCTAGCCGCCGAGGCTCGAGCCGAGCACCCGGAGTCCGTCGACGGCGCAGGGAAGGTGGATCAAAAGCTCCGATCCGCTCTGGGGAAGAACTTGTGCGCCTCAGCGGCTCAAAGCGAGCTCGCGTCGATGTGCTCCGACCCTTCGGCAGTCGGGTTCATAAGACACATGGTCCGTCAGCTTCCGTTCTTCGTCCGCCCCCTGGTCGGCGACCCATGCAAAGCGGACCTCGTCGCAGCCGCCGCGAGATGGCTGCCGCGACCATAGATCGATCGTCGAGCCTTGCCAGCGGAGCTCGAAGGGGACGCGTTATAGCCCCGGAACCGGCGCTCCCTCTTCAATGAGGGTGCGAAGGACGCGGCTCGCGTCTTCCAGCTCGCCGCGAGTCACTCTCTCGTCCGGCTTGTGGGCAAAGGCTGGATCGCCGGGTCCGAAGTTCGTCGCCGGGAAGCCGTGCGCGGCGAACCGAGCAACGTCCGTCCAGCCGAGCTTCGCCCTTGGCGGCTCACCCGTGATATCGAGCAATCGAGTGAACAATGGGTGGAGAAGAGCCGGAGGTGCCGCCGGCAGGCGATCGACGAGATGCAGATAATCCACCTCACCCAGCACCTCACGGATCTGCGCTTCGGCCGCGCCGAACGTCCGGTCGGGCGCGAAGCGGTGGTTGACGATGAGAGTGGCCTTGTCGGGAACGACGTTGTGAGAGCGGCCGCCACTTACGTGGACGGCCTGCATGCCCTCTATGTACTCACATCCGTCGATGACGACATGCCGGTTCTGGTACTCCTCGAGGCGTGCGAGCAACGGCCGGAGACGATGTATCGCATTGCGCCCGAGCCATCCCCTTGCCGTGTGGGCGGCGAGCCCCTCCACCCCGGCCTCCATCGTCAAGATGCCCTGACACCCGGCTTCCACACAGCCGCCCGTTGGCTCTGTAAGCACCACCGCATGAGCACCGAGAAGGTCGCGGCGCTGTAAAAACAGCTGCTCCATCCCGTTGTCCGCCGAGCCTGCGAGCTCCTCGCACTGGTAGAAGATGTAAGTGACGTCCACGGCCGGCTCCGCAACCGTCGTCGCCAAATCGACCATGACGGCCAGACCCGCCTTCATGTCGACTGATCCCACACCCCAGACGACGTCCCCGTCGATGACGGCCTTCTCATTGCCATTTGGAGGAACCGTGTCGGTGTGTCCCGCAAGAAGCAGGCGCTGGGGTCGCCCCAAGTTCGTCCTCGAGACGAGGTTGTTTCCGACTCTCACCGTCTCGAGCCAGGGGACCGGGTCCAAGAGCGATTCGAGAAAGTCGGTGATGCGTTTCTCGTCATGGCTCACGGACGGGATGTCCACCAGGGAGGCAGTCAGCCCAATCAGATCGCTCATCTACTGCAACCTACCCGATGAATACGGCCGGATCGAGCAAAGTGGCCGGCAAGAAGCGCTAGCCGCTCCCTCCTCGCTCGATCCATTCCTGGTGCTCTAGGCAGTAACGAGCGGCGGGGCGGGCCTCCAGCCGCTCGTCCGGAATCGGCTTGCCGCATACCTCGCAGCGCCCGTAGGTGCCTTCCTCGAGTCGAGCAAAAGCCCGCTCGACGTCGGCCAGCTGCCCCTCGACCGAGTTCAGTATCGACTCCTCCTTCTCGCGCTCGAACGTCTCCGTTCCCAGGTCCGCCGGATGCTGATCCACCGACGACAGCTCGTCCACGCTCTCCTGCTCGCTTTCGACCTCCAGGTCTCTCAGGGCGAAGGTGTCTTTCAAATCTTCCAAACGGAGGCGCTCTTTCTCCAAGAGCTGGCGTGCCTTTGTCTCGTCCATCTCAAAAGCTCCATCGGTTTGGTGAGGCTTCGCTCCCCTGCCTCTGAGGGCAGCTGCCACAGAGTCGGAACCAAAGAGTTAGCCCCGCGGCCGATCGCCCCCTCATGCAGCAGCGGCGTCAGCGACGCTCGGACCCTTTATCTCCATCCTATGAAACACCAAACATGCCGTGAGCTCGAGGCGTGAGGCTGATCGACGGCATCAGTCAAGTCATCATGGAGGAGTGACTATTCCATCCATCTCCGCTCCTTCGACGGCCGGTCGAAACGCGAGCGACGGCGCCACTTCACCCCTTGAACTTCCGATCACACCAATGCTCGCAAAGCTGGCAGCCGCAATTCCGGACGAGGAGGGGTACCTGTTCGAGCCCAAGTGGGACGGGATGAGGTGCATCGCCGCGAGGCGTGCCGGCCACGTACAGCTCTGGAGCCGGCAGCGTAAGCCCTTGGCCCGGTACTTTCCCGAGCTGGTCTCCTCGCTAGGCGAGATTCCCCATGAATTCGTGGCCGATGGGGAGGTCGTCATTCGTCGAGACGACCGCTTCGATTTCGAAGCACTGCTGCTGCGGCTCCACCCGGCAGAATCACGCGTGAGGTTCCTCAGCCGGGCCACGCCGGCCGCCTTCGTGGCGTTCGACCTGCTGGAGGTTGATGGAAACGACTTAACGAGGAAAAGCTTCGAGCTCAGGCGGCAAACTCTCGAGGAGCTCGCGGGCCCGGAATCACGGTTCCTGCAGTTGAGCCCCATCACCTCCAACCGCGATCAGGCGACGAGGTGGCTTCACAGCGAGGCCTTCGAGGGGATAGTCGGAAAGCACCGCACCCTCCTTTACCAACCAGGAAAGAGGGCGATGGTCAAGCTAAAGGTGGTGAAGACGGCCGATTGCGTGGTGGCCGGGTTCAGGTTGTATCAGTCGGAGCCGTTCGTGGGCTCGCTTCTCCTCGGCATCTACGACGCGGATCAGCGGCTCATCCATGTCGGCCTCGCGACCTCTTTCACAGCACGGGCGCGCCAAGAGCTAACCGAGAAGCTCCTTCCATATGTCTGTGAGCTGGAGGATCACCCCTGGGCGGACGGATTCCCCTTGCATGGGGGACCGGTGGGAAGACTGCCCGGCGCCGGCAGCAGGTGGGCTTATGACAACAGGCTGACCTGGGTTCCGGTCCGTGCCGAGCTCGTCTGCGAGGTGGCGTACGACCGGCTGGATGGAGGCGTGTTTCGCCACCCCTCGAGGTTGGTGAGGTGGCGGCCCGACCGCAGCCCTGCTTCCTGCGTGTGGGACCAGTTCGCCGGAGGCGAAGCGGCAGACGCAAAGGCTTGAAGATCAACGAAGTGGCAACAGACACCGCGATGGTGGAAGTCGATGGCCGCCACGTGCGAGTCACGAACGCCGGCAAGGTCCTTTGGCCGCAGGCCGGGTTCACCAAGGCGGACATGATCGGCTACTACCTCGAGATAGCTCCGATGCTGCTGCCGCACATCGCCGGGCGGCCTGTAACGCTGAAGAGGGCCCCAAATGGAGTTGAGGAGTGGTACTGGTTCCAGAACACCTGCCCTCACCCGCCCGAGTGGGTCTCCACCAGGAGGATCGAGGCCGCAACCCGCGCCGGCAAGTCCTACGATTACTGCGTCATAAATGACGCGGCTTCCCTTACGTGGGTTGCGAACCTCGGAGCCATCGAGCTGCACCCACTGCTCTCCCTTACGGGTCGAGACGACGAGGCCCATATGGTCGTCTTCGATCTCGACCCCGGCTACCCCGCCGGGTTGACTGATTGCTGCCGCGTCGCTCTCAGGCTGCACGATGTCCTCGAGCAGCGGCGTGTCGTTCCCGTGGTCAAGACCTCGGGGCTCGCCGGGATGCACGTCTACGGCCTCCTAACCTCGCCTCGAACCTTCTCCGAGACGCGCGAACTCGCTCGGTCAATTGCCGTCGACCTCACCGAGGCGCTGCCCGGCCTCGTCGTCACGACAAAGACCAGGGCCAAGCGACAAGGGAAAGTCCTGGTCGATTGGAGCCAGAACTCCCCACTCCGCTCGATGGTCGCCCCCTACTCCTTGAGAGCGGCCGCGATTCCTACCGTATCGACGCCGCTTGCCTGGGACGAGGTCGAGAGCGCGGATGCGAGGGGCGCGGCGGATTTCCTTGTCTTTTCTCCTTCAAAGGCGATCGTGAGAGCAACGACGCTCGGCGACCTCTTCCAGCCTTTGGATCCGTCCCCACAATTGCCTAGTGCGTGAGCGCCGTCGGGTGTGGGCATAACTCCCCAGTCCAAGCACTCATCGAAGAGGCAGGAGGCGAGATGGAGCAATATCCCGACGAGCGGATAAGTGATACGGGAGAGGTGGAGGGTGACCTCACAGTCAACTCTCCCCCAGATATCGGGCCCCGAACAGTAGATGCGGGAGCAGAGGGCCAACCTGGGGGGCCGGCTGTCGGGACCCCGGCGGGGGAGGATCGGGAGGCAGAATGATGCCGAGGCCGTCGGGCTAGACGATTGGTTGCGGACGCCTTAATCGGTGCTGAAGGGCGCCCGGCCTTCGCGCCGGGCGGGCGGGCAGCCGTGCGTCAGCTCTCCGCCGCGCCTTCCTCCTGGATCCAAGTAAGAGGGGCGCCCTTGCTCGCGAGGAAGACCCACGCTTCTCCAAGGCCTCCTTCTTTCGCAAGCTTGAGCACCTGAGCGCGCTCGGCCATCAGCGTGACCGCTTTCTCGTCCTCGCCAGCTTCTGCAGCTCTTTTTGCCGAGCGGAAGTAGTTGTGGGCGACTTCGGCCAAGCCGAGCGAGAGCAACCAAGGACCCTGGTTGACGATTGGCTTGGGGTCGAAGCCGGCGGCTCGAGCGGCGCGGGCCAGCGCGGAGAAGTTCAGGTCGGCCGTGACGTCTTGCGTTCCCGGATCGTCTAGGGGCGCCTTTCCCTTCCCGTTCGGCCCAAACGTGGTGACGCTGCCCCCGGGACCGAGGCGCCACACATCGGGTTCCTCATCCCCGTAGTCGATCACCAGCAGATACCCCCGCTTGAGCGTCCGGGCCGCTTTCCGGCACCACTCCTCGAGTGCAGGGGAGACCTCGAACCGGTCGCCCTCCCTCAAGTGAGGACTAGCTTCCTCGGCCCGCGCTTTGAGTCCCGGATCTGATAGCGGACCAAGCCGCTCCACCAGCCGGTCGCCGTCGAGGTCCACGTAAACCTCCTGCACCTCCCCATCGCCAAGAGCTTGAAGGACGTGAACCGGGAAGTTGTCGAGAACCTCGTTCGCGATGATGCAGCCAACGACGGACGGGAGCTCGTCCAAGTCTGCCGCCCACTCCGCCTTCGTAATCGCCTCACCCAGGTGCCTGCGCTGCAGCTTCCTCACCTCCGGCATGGGCTCAATGAACCTCCAGCGAAGCGCGTCCGCCATCGGCCCTGCCGCCTCGATCGCAGGTAGGGCCAGATCTCCCTGGCCGGCCCCGACCTCGACAACCGTGAAGGGTCGCGGGCGGTCGAGCGTCTCCCACATGCGGCGAAGCTCCTGGGCGACCAGCCGCCCGAACCACGAGCTGACCGACGGCGACGTGGCGTAATGAGCACCGGCACCAGGCACGATGTTTACGTAGTAGCCATGTTCCGGGTGATATAGCGTGGCCTCCATGTAGTCGCGGAACGTCATCGGGCCGTCGGTGCGAATACGCTCCCGAAGCTCCTCCAGCAATAGGCCCGCTTGTTCACTCATGACATGACTGTATCGCCAAACCACCCCTCCCGAAGGACGGTAACCCCTACCCTTCCCCAATCGCCCGCTCGTCCCCATCTCTCGCTCCGTCGGAGCTCGCTCTTTCAGTCCGGTGGCCTTCTTAGTCGCAAAGGGGATGGCCTGTACTCGAGACAGAACCTTTTGAATTGACAAGACACGGTTAGACCGCGGCACCTGAAGGAAAGGAACAGGGGGGTGGCTTCGCGGTGGTGCCGCCGAAAGATCACGAAGCAAGGTAGCGAGAGCAGGATCACTCGGGCTAATGAAGCGTACGCGACCAGGTACCTGGAGAGAAGGTTAGATGGTCGCGGTTTCAACCGTCCTCGTCGCGCTGACTCTGTCTTTGCTGATTACCAGGATCGCGTCGACCGCTCTGACTATCACGGGCCTTCCGCGCCATGTTGCCCGGTTCCAGGCGCGGTCCGCATTCACCGGGGTTGGGTTCACGACATCAGAGGCGGAGGACGTCGTGCACCACCCGGTCCGCCGGCGCATCGTCATGCTGCTGATGCTTCTCGGAAACGCCGGCATCATCACGATCGCCGGCAGCCTCATCCTCTCCTTCGCTCGGAGCGAGTCGTCCGCTGAGGCGTCCTTGCGCCTGGGGTTGCTCGTTGCCGGCATGGCCGTGCTCCTGTGGCTGGCGAACAGTAGCAAGTTCGATCGCTATCTCTCGGCCGGCATATCCAAACTCCTGTCCAGGTGGACGGACTTGGAGGCCAAGGACTACGCCGGGCTCCTGCAGCTTTCGGGTGCTTACGGGATAAGCGAGCTCCAAATTCAGGAGGGAGACTGGCTGGCGGACAGGACACTGGCTGAGCTGGAGCTGCGTGACGAAGGCGCAGCCGTCTTGGGCATTTATCGCCCGGGTGAAGCCTACGTTGCCGTGCCAAACGGCGAGAGCCGTCTGATGCCGGGCGATGTTGCGGTCATCTACGGGAGATCGTCGCTGCTCAAGGAGCTCGATCGGCGCCGAGCAGGACCCGACGGAGACCGCGAGCACGAAGAGGCGGTAGCAGGCCAAGCGCGCGTCCTGCAGGAGCAGGCGGAACAGGATCGGGAGTCGCCAGGCGACGGAGAAGGCGCACCGGCGACAAACAGCGAACGGCGGCACCCCAGGACCCGCCGCCGCCGGCCCAGCCAGAGGCACCGCCGGACATAGCGCCGCCCACCCCTGCCGCTGTGGTTTCGCTAAGTTGGTTCCCGCTCCGGGCGTTTGCGCCCTATGAACGCCGCGTCGGCGTAACGAGCAACCGCGTCACTTACTGATCCCAGCGCGAGGCGGTGAATCCGTCCGAGCCCGCGCGAGCCAACGACGACCATCGAGACCTGTTCCCGCTCCGCAAGTTCGAGTAGAGCCGTCGACGGGTGGGCGCGCAGCAACTCCGAGCGGCACTTAAATCCCGCGTCCTGCAGCATGTCCACAGCGCGGGCTAGGCTCGCTTCCGGATTCATCGGTTCGGGTGTCTCGTCGCGCCCCCCGAGCCTGAACCGCTCCGGGGAGGGCCGGGCCGCCAGCGCAACGATCACTGACGAGCGGGCCGGGTCGGCGAACGAGGCGAAGCTGCGGAGTGCGTCGTCGGCCCCTTGAGAGCCGTCCGTTCCAACAAGAACTACGTGCTGCCTGGGCTCAGGCGCAACATCGTGGACGACCAGGACTGAGCAGTCCGACTCGTGCAAAAGCATCCGGACCGTTCGCCCGAGCACCGGAGCCTGGCCAAAGCGGCGGTGTCCCGCTCCCACGGCGACGACCTCGCACGCCTCCCGATCCGCGAGGCTGAGAAGTTGGATCGGTGCGTCTCCCTCTTCGACGTGCGAGCGGGCTTGGAAGCCGGACTCTCGGAAGCGGCTTGCGGCCTCGGCAACAACATGCTCGGCATGCTTTAGTCCGGCCTCAGGCGAGTAGCCGCCAAGGCCGAGCCGTTCGCTCACCTCAAGGCTCATGTCAAAGGTACTCACGCATGCGACGACCACTTCTATCCCAGAGGGGTCTGCAAGCTGCAAGATCAGCCGCTCGGCTTTTGATGCCGGCTCCTCGCCATTAGTTGCGAACAACACGCGCCTTCTTGGTCCGTCGCGTGTTGGCCGGCTTCGTTCGTCGTCCATTCGCTTCACTTACCCCTCTCATAGGCCCTTGAGGGAAACCAGTTACCGCAGCTATGGAAGCTTGAGTCGGCTCTCTCCCGGCATCACTCGCGCTCGGCGCTTGATAGGGCAGAGTAGCCGAAGGTGGGCTATGGAAGACGACACTGCAGGACCAGAGCCGTGCCCAGTCGATACTGCACGCGAAGCCTAGCAA
>JALZBO010000036.1 GCA_030863545.1 Actinomycetota bacterium | reverse complement strand
GCGGCGGGGCGGGGAGCCGATAGAGCGCGGGAGGTCCTGGCCGAGTCCGGCCTCGGCTTGCCCGTTGCCAGCCCAAGGTTGGGCCGGGGAGTGATCACGGCCGACGGCGTAGGGAAAGGCTTCCTCCTCAAGTTCGACGGTGAGCCGGCTCTCGCCGTCGTCGGGGAGGCCGATCTCTTCGGGCGCCGCAGACAGGCCGCCTCCCCACCTGCTCAGGTCCCCGCTAGGGCGACGGCCTTGGTCCTCGAGCTGGCTCCCGGTGACTACGTCGTCCACGAGATCTACGGAGTGGGGCGCTACCACGGCATGGTGACGCGCGAGGTGGGCGGGATCAGCCGCGACTACCTGGTGATCTCCTACCAGGGCGACGACCGCCTCTACCTGCCCACGGAGCAGCTCGAGGCCATCACGAAGTACACCGGGGGCGAGACCCCGAAGCTCAACAAGCTCGGGTCGGCCGAGTGGGAGAAGTCGAAGTCGAGGGCCCGCCGGGCGGTCAGGGACATCGCCGGGGAGCTCATCTCCCTCTACGCCACGAGGACGCGGACCCCCGGGCACGCCTTCTCGCCCGACACGCCATGGCAGGCCGAGCTCGAGAACGCCTTTCCGTACGTCGAGACCCCAGACCAGGCCAGGGCTATAGAGGCGGTAAAGGAGGACATGGAGAAGCCGATTCCAATGGACCGGCTGGTTTGCGGAGACGTGGGCTACGGCAAGACGGAGGTGGCAGTTCGCGCGGTGTTCAAGGCCGTACAGGACTCGAAGCAAGCCGCCGTCCTCGTTCCGACCACCATCCTGGCCCAGCAGCACCACCAGACGTTCACCGAACGCTTTGCCGGCTTCCCGGTCAACGTCGTGCAGCTGTCGCGGTTCCTGACGCCGGCAGAGCAGCGGGCCGTCCTGGACCGGCTGGCATCGGGGAGGGTCGACGTCGTCGTGGGGACTCACCGCCTGCTTCAGTCGGACGTCAAGTTCCACGATCTCGGGCTGCTCGTCGTCGACGAGGAACAGCGCTTTGGCGTGAAGCACAAGGAGAAGATCAAGCAGCTTCGCGAACGCGTCGACGTCCTCACGATGACCGCCACGCCGATCCCGAGGACGCTGGAGATGGCGGTGACCGGAATCCGAGACCTGTCCCTCATGGACACGCCTCCCCCCGACCGCCGTCCCGTCCTCACCTATGTCGGCGACTACGACTCCCGAATGGTCAAGGCGGCGATTCGACGCGAGCTTGCTCGGGACGGCCAGGTCTTCTTCGTCCACAACCGCGTCCGGTCGATCGCCGCCACCGCAAGGCATATCGCCGCTCTCGTCCCCGGCGCCCGGGTTGCGATCGCGCACGGGCAGATGAGCGAGGCGGAGCTCGAGAAGGTGATGCTCGACGTTTGGGACGGGAAGGTCGACGTGCTTGTGTGCACGACGATCATCGAGAGCGGCCTCGACATTCCGGCAATGAACACGCTGATCGTCGAACGGGCCGACCTGCTCGGCCTGGCCCAGCTGTACCAGCTGAGAGGCCGCGTCGGGCGGGCTGCGGAGCGCGCCTACGCCTACTTCTTCTACCCCCACGCGACGGTCCTGACCGAGGAGGCCCACGAACGGCTGAAGACGCTTTCCGAGTTCACCGAGCTCGGAAGCGGCTTCAAGATCGCGCTCCGCGATCTGGAGATGCGAGGAGCCGGGAACCTGCTCGGGGCCGAGCAGTCGGGTCACATCGCCGCGGTGGGGTTCGATCTTTACATGAGGATGATGACCGAGGCGATCACCGAGCTTTCGGGCAGGCAGCCGGAGGAGCGGCCGAAGGTTCGCCTCGACATACCGTCCGACGCCTACATCCCTTCGGATTACATAGCGAGGGAGTCGCTGCGGATGGAGGCGTACCGCCAGATCGACCGGGTGCGGACAAGCGAGGACGTGCGGGCCCTCGAGGAGGAGTTCGCGGATCGCTACGGGCCCCTGCCGAAGCCGCTGCAGAACCTGCTGGTCGTGGCCGAGCTCAAGGCGTTCCTGGCGGATCACGGGATAACCGAAGCTGCGGTACGAAACGGGACTCTCAAGCTGAAGCCGCTGCCCACCCTCGCCGACTCGCAGGAGGTAAGGCTGTCGAGGTTGTTTCCCGGATCGGTCTACAAGCCGGCCCTCAACACCCTCCTGTTGCCGGTTCCCGGCGACGACGTGGCGGCGTGGGTCTTGAGCAGCTTGCGTGCTATCCTCACGGGGACTTGAACGCCAAGTACGCCCTGTCGCTAGCGCTTCTCGCTCTCCTCCTTGCCGCATGCTCGGGCTCAAGCGGCAGCTACTTCGCACCTACCGCAGCGGTCGTTTGCACCGAGATCAGCTGCAACAAGATTCCCGACAGCATGATCGCCGAGAGGCTGCAGGAGGTCACGAGGAATCCCCAGCAAGCGGCTCAATTCCGGGGGCCCCAGGGTGAGGCGAACCGGCTGGAGGCAAAGCGCCAGATCCTCCGCGACCTGATCCTCGACGAGGTCTCGCTCCAGCAAGCCAGGATCATGGGCATCACGGCGTCTACCGGCGAGGTCAACGTGCTCCTCGAGCGCCTGAAGAGCGAGCTCGGTGGGGACCAAGCCTTCCGTGACGCCCTCAAGAACGAGGGATACACGAACGCACAGATCATGAAGTTCCTCCGCGAGCAGGTGGTTCTGAACAAGGTCGTTCAGAACGTCAGCAGGAACGCCTATCCGACGGCCGAGGAGGTAGCCGACTACTACAACCTCAACAAGAGCCAGTTCGACAACCAGGTGCGCGCCGCCCACATCCTCGTCTGCGAGAACTTCGATGCTGGGCGCAGGGTCTGCAACCAGGGGCCCAACGACGAGAGGCTGGCAAACGACATCGCCGCCCGCGCCCGCAGTGGGCAGGACTTCGCGGCGCTGGCCCAGCAGTTCTCGAAGGACCCCGAAACGAAGGACAAGGGAGGGGACCTCGGCTTCTTCGCCCGCGGCGACCTGCTTCCGGAGGTGGAGGAGGCGGCGTTCAATCTCTTCCCCAACGAGATCTCGAATCCCGTCAAGACCGGGCTCGGCTTTCACGTCATCAAGGTGCTCGCCATCGGGAAGCCTTTTGAGGAAGCGAGGGCGCAGATCGAGGAAGCGCTCCGCAGGCAGCAGGTCAACAGGGCGTTCCAGGGCTGGCTGGTCGACGCGGTGAAGAAGTCGAGGATCAAGGTAAACCCGGAGCTCGGCAGGTTCGACAAGATCTCCCAAAACGTGGTGGCGGTGCGCCCAACGACCGCTCGGCAGGCCGCCCCGGCCGCACCCTAGGGACCTGGAAGGCGTATCCCCCGCGGCTGGTGACGCACGCCGGCCGCCCGAGCCGCCGGAAGAGCGGATAGCCTCCTCGGGGGCTTCCTTCTCGGAGTTGGTGGAGGTCATGGCCCGACTCCGGGCGCCCGGTGGCTGCCCGTGGGACCGTGAGCAGGACCACCACTCGCTTGCCGTACACCTGATCGAGGAAGCTCACGAGACGCTAGAGGCAATCGACTCGGGAAACATGGACGAGCTAGCCGAGGAGTTGGGGGACCTCCTTCTGCAAGTCGTCTTCCATGCAGAGATTGCCGCCGAGGCGGGCCACTTCGACATCCAGGATGTGATCAGGGGGCTCGTCGACAAGCTCTACGCCCGCCACCCCCACGTTTTCGGTGACGTTGCGGTGCGAGACGCCGCGGAGGTTGTGGCTAACTGGGAGGTCCTGAAGAAGCAGCAAAAAGGGCGGTCGGAGGTGGGAGAAGGCCTGCCCAAGGGCTTGCCGGCCCTGGTGTTCGCCCACAAGGCGCTGCGCCGGCTGTCCGGGGCGGGAAGAGATTATGCTCCCTCGCCCGAGCGTCTCGTAGAGCTCGCCCGGTCGTTGACTTCTGAGGTGACGGAGGAGAAGGTCGGGCAACTGCTACTCGAGGTCGTGGCGCTGGCGGGTGGGGCGGGCGTCGACCCTGAGGGTGCTCTCCGCCGAGCGTCGCAGGCTGCTCTCCACTCCTGACCCTGGGCAGCCCGGCGGAACGGCCCAGGTATGATTCCCTGCGGCTACCCGTGACCAAAGTGTTGATCCTCGTCTTTGTGGTGCTCGCCGCTTGCGGCCGCGGTGGGCTCGATGGGGACGAGCCTTTGCCTGCGAAGGGAAAAGAGCAGCCGTCCAGGGTGACCATCAGGACCTTGGAGTACGCCTACCGGCTACCCCCAGACTTCAGGGGCGGGGTCGTCACGATCGAGCTCGACAACACCCGGGGGAAGGAACCTCATGAGGCGGAGATCGTGAGACTCGACGCGGGCAAGACGCCGGCCGACTACATGGAGGCGCTCTCTCGCCGGGAGACCCCGACTTTCGCAACCGCCGCCGGAGGTCCCGGACCCGTTTCCCCCGGCAAGAAGGCGACCTACACGGGAACCTTCGCGGCAGGCAACTACATGCTCATCTGCCACGTGCCTGCCCCCGACGGGGCCGAGCATGCCGCCAAGGGCATGACCGCCCCCCTCAGGATCCTGCCCGGAACTGCCGGAACCCTACCTAGGGCCGATCTGGTCATTAGAGGGAAAGAGATGGAGTTCACGGGAACCGAAGGCTTGAGGGCGGGCTCTCAAACCGTCCGAGTCTCGAATGAGGGGCAGCAGGACCATCACTGGGCACTGTTCAAGCTTTCGCCGGGCGCGACGGCCGACGATTTCACGAGGTTTGCAACGGCGTCCTTCGCTCCCGCAGCGGGTCCTGTCGCCCCCGGCCCTCCTCCCTTCACCGACATTCCCGGCCTGGTCGCCACCCTCCCGCCCGGCGCGGACGCGACGCGAACTCTCGAGCTCGAGCCACGGAGCCGCTACGTGTTCGCGTGCTTCATTCCGGATACCGACGGCGTCCCCCACTTCGCGAAGGGAATGATCAAACAGGTCGATCTCGGCTAAGCCTTGAAAAGGCCCGACGCCTCGACGAAGGGCGGCCGGCTGGCCACGGGCGGCTTCGTCGCCGTAACCCTGTCGTCTTTTGCCTATTTCATCTCGCTCGGAATCCTCTTCCCGGTGCTTCCGCGGTTTGTAAAGGGGCCACTCGGCGGAAGCGACACCTCTGTGGGCGTCGCCGTGGGCATCTTCAGCCTGTCGGCCCTTCTGCTCCGCCCCATGGCCGGGAGGATCGGCGACCGGTACGGACGCCGCCTCCTGATCGTCGGCGGCGCAGCTTTTGCCGCGGCCGCCGTCGGGGCCTACGGCCTGGCAGGATCGCTGGCCGTCCTGATCCTTCTCAGGTTGGGGAGCGGTGCGGGGGAGGCATTCATGTTCACGGGGACGGCCGCTGCCGTTAGCGACATCGCTCCCGAGACGCGCCGTGGGGAAGCGTTCAGTCTGTTCTCGCTTGCGGTCTTCAGCGGCCTTGCCCTAGGGCCGGCTCTTGGAGAAGAGGTTTTGGACGGTTGGGGGTTCGGACCGGTGTGGGTGGCGGCTGCCCTTTTCAGCGTGCTGGCAGCCGTTCTCGGTCTCGGAGCCCCCTCGGGAGGTTCGCATGTGCCGGCTACTTCGGGACGCCTGATTCACCCGAAGGCGGTGATTCCGGGGATCGTCTTCGCCTCCAGCGCCTTCGGATTCGGCGGATTCTCGTCCTTCATCCCCCTCTACGCTCTCGACATCGGCTTGGCGGGTTCCGGGCACCTCTTCGCGATCTACTCGGGGATCATCCTGATCGTTCGGAGCTTTGGGGCGCGAATACCGGACAAGGTAGGAGTGGCGAAGATGGCGACGGCGTCCTTGGTCCTGAGCTTTGCCGGCCTGGTCTTCTTGGGGACGTTCAAGACACCGTCTGGGCTGATCGCGGGAACTGCTCAGTTCGCGCTCGGCCAATCGCTCGCCTTTCCGGCCCTGTTGAGCCTGGTAGTGAACCGCGTGGGAGCGGCCGAGCGAGCGTCGGCGATAGGGACGTTCACCGCCTTTCTCGACCTATCCTTCGGCCTCGGACCGGTCGTCCTCGGCGTGATTGCTCACCGCTTCGGATACCCGGCGGTCTTCCTCGCGTCTTCCCTGGTAGCAGGGGCAGGACTGGCCCTGTTCCTTCTGGCCCGCGATTACGCGTCGGACCCGGCTACCCCCGCCTGAACTCCATCCGCTTCGTCAACGGCTTTCCGGGCTCGAGCGGGACGACGTTATGGACGGCGTCGTCTGATAAAGGGCGCTCGCTGTTGTCCGTGAGATCGACCGCGACAACCTTGCTGTCGGAAGGGAACCCTCCCAGCTCACGGATCTCGGGAACCGAGATGGTTTCCTTGTCCCATTCGTGGACCTGACCTTCGATCGTGACCCCGTAACGGGGCCCACCACCCGCTTCGTTCATGTTCCTCCTTTCCGCTCACTTATTTTTCTACCGCAACCGCCACCGCCGCCAGGTGGCGTGAAGATCCGTGACGTCGCGAGTTGCTTCGAGTAAGTTCCTGTCGATGATTGAGACGATCCATGCCCGGCAGATTCTCGACAGCCGCGGAAACCCGACGATCGAGGTGGAGGTCGAGACGTCGCGGGGAGGCTGGGGGAGGGCGGCGGCTCCCTCCGGCGCTTCGACGGGGAAGTTCGAGGCGGTGGAGCTCAGGGACGGCGGGCCTCGGTTTGGGGGACTCGCCGTCACCAAGGCGGTCGCGAGCGTGAACACGGTGCTTGGGCCCGCGCTCATGGGGTACGAGGCTCTCGCTCAGCGGACGATCGACCGTTTGATGATCGACCTGGACGGGACCGACAACAAGTCTCGCCTCGGAGCCAACGCTCTCACTGCGCTGTCCATGGCGGTTGCGCGCGCCGCCTCCGACGAGCTCGGCATCCCCCTTTTCCGGTACCTCGGCGGCGCCGACGCCCATCTGTTGCCGGTGCCGCTCATGAACGTTCTGAACGGCGGCGCCCACGCCGACAACAATGTCGACGTTCAGGAGTTCATGATCGTCCCCCACGGCGCCGCCTCTTTCTCCGAGGCTCTGCGGATGGGGGCCGAGGTATACCGCACGCTAAAGAGGGTGCTCGGATCGCGGGGGCTCTCGACCGGGGTGGGGGATGAGGGAGGCTTCGCGCCGAACCTCGAGAGCAACGAAGCCGCCCTGGGGCTGCTCGTGCAGGCCATCGAGGAATCCGGCTATGAGCCCGGCGGAGAGATCGCCCTAGCGATCGACGTGGCCGCAAGCGAGCTGCGCCACGAGGGGGGTACCGGCTGGCCGGCGAAGACCGGCGTCTCGACGGCCCAGGGATGATCGAGCTGTACCGCTCGTGGATCGAGCGGTTTCCGCTCCTAAGCATCGAGGATCCGCTCGATGAGCAGGACTGGGACGGCTGGAAGGACCTGACGGCGGCCCTCGGGTCTCACGTTCAGCTCGTCGGCGACGACCTGTTCGTGACGAACTTCGAGCGCCTCGTCGAGGGCATCGAGGGGAAGGCGGCAAACTCGATTCTCATCAAGGTCAACCAGATCGGCACTCTCAGCGAAACCAGCAAGACGATTCAGACGGCCTATCAATCGGGCTACACCGCGATCATCAGCCACCGCTCGGGCGAGACCGAGGACGCGACGATTGCCGACCTCGCCGTTGCTTGGGGGAGCGGCCAGATAAAGACGGGAGCTCCCGCCAGGTCCGACCGCGTCGCCAAATACAACCAACTGCTCAGAATCGAGGAGCAGCTGGGAGAGGAGGCGCGCTTCGCCGGGTCAGGGGCCTTTCCCAGATGGCGCGCACGCTAAAGCTCCGCCTGGGCGTGATCGCCTTGGTGACGCTTGGTCTTGCCCTCACGGGACTGGCCCCGGCCAGGCAGGCTCTGCAGCAGCGAGAGCTCATAAGGCAGGAGCAGGCCAAACTGGAGGCCCTCGAGAAGCGCAACGAGGAGCTGCGAAGCCGCCTGGCGCGGCTCGAGGATCCCGCCTACCGGGAAAAGCTGGCCAGAGAGCAGTTGGGGGTTGTCCGCCCGGGAGAGACGTCGTACGTCATCGTTCCGCCTTCGGCCCCCGTCCAGCCTGCCCCATCGGAGCCCGTGGACAAGCCGTGGACGGCCCGCACTCTCGAGTGGCTCGGCAAGCTTCTCCCCTGGCGATGACCCCCGGCTGCTGACTACGAGCGAGTGCGGGACACCGCTTGATCCCGCGGCGCGCCCCGCTCCGGTTCCTGTGCTTCCTCCGGGCTAATCTCCCGTCCCCCCGGGGTGAACATGCCACGCCATGCATATTCTTCGCGGTGGATGACAATTGGTTGCGTACATAAGGTGGAGGTACGATAGCGACGAGCAAGGAGGGCATTTGGCAGAAGTAGGAGCAATCGTAGAAGGAACCGTCACCAGGCTGGCGGACTTTGGAGCCTTCGTTCAGATCGGTGAGGGCGAGACGGGTCTGGTGCACATCTCGGAGGTCGACCGCAACTACGTCAAGGACATAAAGGAGCACCTCAAGGAGGGCGACAAGGTAAACGTCAAGGTCGTCGCCATCAAAGAAGACGGAAAGATAGACCTTTCCATCAAGCAGGCGGATCCCTCCTGGGAGGAGCAGTCGAGCAGAAGCCGGTCCGGACGCGACCCAGAGTTTGAGGCAAAGCTCAAGAGGTTCATGCGGGAATCTCAGGAGCGCTTGGCGGACGTCAGAAGGCAGCGCGACTCCAAGCGTCAGTAGCGCCGAGTAGCCCGCATCATTTGACCCTGGATCCACGCGATCAAATCGCCGTAGAGCAGCAGCTGGGCCGCGAGCCCCGCGGGAGGTGGCGGGTAGCCCGGCGATGCTCGTGCGGAAAGCCGCAGGTAATCGAGACGCATCCCCGGCTTGAGGATGGAACGCCTTTCCCAACCCTCTGGTGGCTCACCTGCCGCGCCCTCGCGGGAAGGGTCGGGCAGCTAGAGTCAAGTGGGTGGATGGGGGAGCTCAACGAGCGCCTGGCCACCGACCCCTCTTTTCGAAAGGCGCTGGCCGAGTCGACCGAACGGTACGTAATGCGCCGCGACCTCCTCGAAAGGCTCGGCCCTACCACTCACCCGGGCGGCGGCCCTGAACGGGTCAAGTGTCTTCACGCCCACACTGCTCACTACCTGATAATCCAAGACAACCCGGTGGGAGCGGAGGTGCTGGCGGCGCTCGCGTGGGCCGAGCCCAAGGTTCCCTGCGTGTGAGGATCGCAGCCATCGACGTCGGCACCAACACGACGCGCCTGTTGGTCGCCGAGGGCAACGGGTCTTCTTACCGCGATCTCGATCGGCGCCTGGCGTTTACCCGGCTTGGAGAGGGCGTCGATTCGAGCGGGCGCCTGACTGCTGCCGCGATTAAGCGGACCCTCTCCGCAATTGCCGAATACTGCTCGATCTGTGGGGAGTTCGGCGTGCAGCAGATGAAGATCGCGGGGACGTCGGCGGTGAGGGATGCGGCGAACCGGGAGACCTTTCTATCAGCTGTGGAGGAGCTTTCGGGAGCTCCTGCCGTCGCACTCTCTGGGGAGGATGAAGCGCGCCTGTCCTTCTGGGGTGCGACCGCAGATCTCGCCCCGGACCGCTACCTCGTCTGCGATATCGGCGGAGGGTCTACCGAGTTCGTTCTGGGGGTGCCGGGCGCGGCCGAGCTGCGCAGGGTATCGCTCGATCTCGGCTCCGTACGCCTGACGGAGCGGTTCTTGAAGTCGGACCCTCCCGGGATCGAGGAGATCATCCTCCTGGAGGCGGCAATAGACGAAGCCCTGACAACGGCAGACGCGGTCATGGGGGACGTCGGCGACGCCCGCCTCGTGGGTCTCGGCGGCACGATCACGACGTTGGCGGCCATCCACCTTGGATTGGAGGTGTACAAACCAGAGGTCACCCATGGTGCCTTGCTGACCGCAAGAGCCGTCAACGAGATGTACCAACGGCTTGCCCGGACGCCTCTTGACGCACGTGCAAGCTTGCCGATGCTCCCAAAGGGGAGGGCGGACGTCATAGTAGCGGGAGGATCTATCCTCTCGCGCACGATGGAGCACTGGGGCCTGGAGGAGGTCACGGTTTCCGAGAAGGATATTCTCGACGGTCTCGTCCTCGAGATGTTGTCTGGCGGCATGAACCGGTTCGTCGATCACTAGCGAGAGGTATGGCGAGCGGAAAAAGCACGAAGCGCCGGCGCAAGAAGGATCAACGCAGGGCGCGCATGGAGCAGGAGCTGCAACGGCAGCGAGCGCGCCGGCGAACATCGCTCATCATCGGGCTCGCGCTGATCGCGCTAGCGGTTGCTGCCTTTTACTACCAAGCTAATGCATCCCGCGATGCGGCTCAGACAACGACCGATGGGTGCACCCACAGCCAGCCGGCGAAGGGAAACGCCGAGACTCCTGCCGCTCCCCCGCCGATGACGATAGACCCGGCAAAGACCTACATGGCGGTGATCGACACATCGTGTGGCTCGATCGAGATAGAGCTTGCCGCCGCTACATCGCCGAACACGGTGAACTCGTTTGTGTTCCTCGCCCGGCAGGGGTTTTACAACGGGCTCGAGTTTCACCGGATCGTCAGGGACTTCGCGATTCAAGGGGGCGATCCGATGGGCAACGGAACCGGATCTTCCAACTACAAGACCTTGGATCCTCCGCCCCCCGGCTTCACCTACGTCCAAGGAACGGTGGCGATGGCAAAAACGCAGGCAGAGCCGCCCGGTACTGGCGGAAGTCAATTCTTCATAGTTCCCGGGAATGCGGCGGCGGCGACACTCACTCCCGACTATGCGGTGCTGGGAAAGGTGGTCGGCGGGCAGGACGCGGTGTCAAGGCTCAACTCAGTGGCGACCGAGCCCGCCGACCCTCAGAACCCTGCCAGTGAGCGGTCGGCACCGGTCAGGCCGGTCTACATAAGGACGATCACCGTCAGAGAGTCGTAATCCACCACAAATGGTGGTCAAAGTGCCCACTAGCGTCTACTATTGACGCTCCTTTGCCTAAGTCGTACCGCCGCCTGCCAGCACAGCGCTCGATCATCATCGGGGCGCTTCTCATCGCGATGGCGTTCTCGTCGGTGGTCTTGATCGACAAGGCGAGTAGGTCCCGGGGGGCGAAGAACGTTCCCGGCACCCGTGCCTTCGCCGCCCTCGATGCAAAGGAGATCGAGGTGACGTCTCCTCTCGAGGCGCCGCTCATCCCTTCGGTGCCGGGCCAGATCCTTGCGCCCCCGCCGCCCCCGGTGGTGACCGAGCGGCCGGCCGACAGTCCTGAGCCGGCTCTCGCGGTGCTGCCGCAGGTCGTCGTCCCGCCTGCTCCGCCCCCGCCGGCTACTCCCCCCCAAGGACTTGACGTCTACCGCGGCATGGGGACCTGGGTCGACATCTACGACTACGCGATCAGGGACGTAATGGATATTCCTGCAGCGGTCCAGTCGATGGCGGAGCGAGGCGTAAGGACCCTTTACCTCCAGACGGGCCGCTGGAAGGACCCGCAGGACATCGTAAGCCCCGCCGGTGTCGACCTGTTCCTCGACTCCGCCAGCAAGCACGGCATCAACGTCGTCGCCTGGTACGTCCCTGGATTTGGCAACATCGACCGGGATATCCGGCGAAGCGTCATCGCCACGCAGTACAAGACTCCGGCCGGGAACCGCTTCGCCGGCTTTGCACCCGATATCGAGACCAAGGAAGAGGTCGGCATGAACACCCCGAGGTTCAATGCCGGGGTCGCCGAGTACTCGAGACGGCTAAGGGAAGCCCTCCCCAACGCGGTCCTGGGGGCAATCGTGCTCGATGCCAAGAACAACCTGAGGGCCCCCGCCGCGTGGGGCAGCTTCCCCTGGCCCGAGATCGGGAAGAACTACGACGTGATCCTCCCGATGGCTTATTGGTCCGTCACGAAGAGGAGGGCCTGCGGAACCCAGTACAACGCTCTGGAATATGTGAAAGACGTCGCAGCCCTGACCGAGAAGCTCATGGGTGTGCGACGCCCGTTCCACATGATCGGCGGCATCGCTGACTGCATCACCGCGGATGAGGTTGCGGGATTCGTGAGGGGCAGCAAGGAGGTGGCGATAGGGGGCAGCCTCTACGACTACCCCACGATTCAGTCGAGCACCGTGAAGATCTGGAACTCGCTCACCCCACTGAACGACTAGCCTCGTTCCCAGCCAGCGGTACTGTTTCTTACGCTCGCACTACATAGTCTTTTCACGGCGCCCCCGTACTCCAATTGGCAGAGAGGGCGGACTTAAAATCCGCACAGTGTGGGTTCGAATCCCACCGGGGGCACGAAGTTCCGATTCCCCAGACGGACGATTGCTGAGAGACAGGCTCCTTTTCGCCGTCGTCATGCCCGTTGGAGCAACCGCTCCTGACCTCCGGAGGAGGCCTCAGGGTGCGCCTGATGATGCAAGTAGTATGAAGGCCTGATGGCCTCGAATATCGGCCGGGAACGAAAGCCGATCACGGTCCTGTTCGCCGACATCGTCGACTCAACCGCGATGGCCGAGCAGATGGATCCCGAGGACTGGGCCGCCATGATGAACGCCGTGTTCGATCTCATGGCCGAAGCCGTTCAGAGGTTCGAAGGCACGGTAGCCCAATTCCTCGGCGACGGCATCCTCGCTTTCTTCGGCGCTCCCACTGCGCACGAGGACGATCCGGAGCGGGCGGTTTGGGCAGCGCTTCAGATGCTCGACGCGGTCGAGCGGTTTGCTTCGGAGACCAAAGCCGCCAACGGAGCGGCGTTGCGGATTCGAATCGGCATCAACACCGGTCCCGTGATCCTCGGCAGTGTGGGGAGCCTCGGCTCGGGCGGGTACTCGGCCATGGGCGACACCCTCAACACCGCGGCGCGCGTCCAGGCTGCTGCTGCGCCCTCCTCGATCGCGTTAACCGAGAGCACGTACCGCCTGGTCTCCTCGATCTTCGCCAGCCAGGACCTCGGCGAGGTAAACGTGAAGGGGAAGGCTTCGCCCGTTCACTGCCATCGGATACTAGGGCCCCGACGTGCGGATGCTCAGGCAGACTCCGTGGCCCTGCCCGACGCGCCGGTGATCGGACGAGAGGGCCAGATCTCGCACCTGGTGCAGCTCGGCTCCGCCGCCGCAAAGGGGCGTGGCGGTGCCGTGTTCGTGGTCGGGGAGCCGGGAATCGGCAAGACTCGGCTCGTCCGCGAGGTCAAATCGCGCCTGGGGTCGGATAGTCCAACTCTGCTCTGGTTGGAAGGGAAGGCGCTGTCGTATGGAGCGAGCGTGCCCTACGGCCTCGTGGTTCAGGTCGTGCGCTCTCTCTTCGGCACCGGGCTCGCGACAGATCCGGCCGAGGCGGCCGAGCTGGTCGGCCGTCAGGTAAGGGAGCTCGTTGATGGTGACGCTGACGAAGCCCTCGCCTTCCTCGCGCACCTGTTGTCGATACCTATACCCGGAGCGTCGGTTGAGGGTATCGAGCCGGAGGAGATCCAACAGCGTTATGTGGACGCCCTGACGCTGCTGCTCCGATCGACCGCGGCTCGCCGGCCGATCGTCGTGGTATGTGAGGACCTCCACTGGGCGGACCCCTCGTCGGCGGCGTTGCTCTCGAAGTTGCTACCCGTCGCGCAACTCTCACGTTTGCTTTTTGTCTTCACGATGCGTCGTGACCCGCAGACGGCCGGTTGGCGGCTTCTGGCCTACGCGCGGGACGTCTTCGGAGAAGCCCTGACGCAGCTATGGTTGGAACCCCTCTCAGCGGCGGAGTCGGCCTCTTTCGCGGAGCAGCTTGTCGGCAAGAGGCTGCCGGATTCCCTTAGCAGTTTCCTGTTCGACGTCACCGAAGGAAACCCCTTGTTCATAGAGGAGGTCGTCCGGACGCACCTGTCCTCGGTTCCCGAGCTCGATTCCCACGCGGCGGCCACGACGAAGGGGTCCCTGCTCGAGGGCTCCTACTCCCTGCACACCCTGATGCTGTCGAGCATCGATCAGCTCGGTGAGCAGGCAAGGCGGCTGATCAAGGTGGCCGCGGTGATCGGTAGGGAGTTCTCGTCCGACGTTCTCGCCGCGGTGGTGCATGAGCTCGGCGAGGAGATCGACTTTGCAGTGCAGCTTTCGTCCCTGGAGGCGGGAGGTGTCGTGCGCGTCAGCCAGGTCCACCCGGAGCTGCAGTACTCCTTTCGGCACTCGCTGCTGCAGGAGGCCGCTTACGGATCGCTCCTGAAATCCGAGCGCCGCAAGGTCCACGGTGCGGTCGCCGCGGCGATCGAGAAGGTCTACTCGGAACGGACCGACGAGCTCGCCGGGTTGCTGGCTCGTCATTTCGGCGAGTCTGGAGAGGAGGAGAAGGCCCTTGCCTATTCGGTAATCGCTGCCGATGCGGCCTTCAGCAGGTACGCAACGGCGGAAGCCGCAGCGCACTATGCCCGGGCGGCTGAGATTGCTTCTAGATCGACTACGTACGAACCTCGTGTTGCTTACCTATTCCTTCGACTTGGTCGGTCGCTCGAGCTCACCGACCGCTACGACGAAGCCGTCGATACGTATCGGCGCTTGACCGAGCTGGGCCGGTCTCGCGAGTCCATTGAAATCGAGCTGGCCGGGTTGGTCGCCGCGGCAACCTCGCTGGTGACTCCGGCCGGAAGGCAGGACATCCCCGAAGCAGAGCAGCTGGCGCGGCGCGCGCTCGATCTGGCGCGCGAAACAGGCGACCGTGCGGCGGAAGGCAGAAGCCTCTGGAACCTTATGCTGGCCTACAACTTCAGCGGCCGGGAGCCGGGCACTTCGATCCGGTTCGGTGAAGAGGCCCTCGCCATAGCGCGGGAGCTGGGCGGGACTGAAGAGGTGGCGTCGACGCTTCTCGATCTGCACTGGGCCTACCTGGCGAACGGTGAGATCGATCGCTCGTCAGCGGCGCTGGACGAGGCGACAGCGCTTTGGCGCGAGCTCGGGGACAAGGCAATGATCGCGGACAGCCTTGCATCCTCTTCGGGCCTCAAGCTCTTTGCGGGCGATTTTCAAGGCGTCGTCGAAGATGCCGAAGCGGCTTGTGCCGCAAGCGAGGAATCCGGCAGCCTTTGGGGGCAGTCGTTTTCGCGCCTGTACATCGGGTACGCCTACCTCGAGCTTGGTCGTCCGGACGATGCGATCGCGGTGATGAGCGAGTGTGTCCGCTTGGCGGAGCAAAGCAACTCAGCCCTCCAGATCGGTCCTCGGGCCGATCTCGGGCTGACTCTTGCCGAGTTGGGATCTGCCGACGAAGGACTTGCTCAAGTGGAGCGAGCTCTTCATGAGTCTCATCGCTTCTCGGGAGCCTTCAGGTCTTGGGCACTAGCGTCCGCTGCTCGGGTGCACCTCTTGATTGGAGACCCGGACAAGGCCGATTCGCTCCTTCAACCCCTGGATCTGCAGGCTGAGGCCCGGCTGTTCATGCCACTGCCGGTTCGGTTTCCGCTCGGGCTCTCGAAAGCGGAGGTCGCGCTCGGGCGGGGGCGGCATGAAGAGTCGCTGCTCCTGAGCCGTTCCATGTTCGAGGAGCTCGAACGACTCGGACTCAAGTATTGGCTGCCGCGGGCGCTTTACCTTCAGGCGCGTGCCAGCCTGGCCTTGGGTAAGGATGACGACGGTGTAACCCTTTTGAAGAGGGCTCTGTCGGTCGGGCAAGAGATGGGAGCCTCCTGGAGTCTTCGTCCGGTACTAGAGCTGCTGAACGCGCTGCCGGATCGACTGAGAAACCGTGAGGTGAGTTAGCCGGCCATCAG
>JALZBO010000093.1 GCA_030863545.1 Actinomycetota bacterium | reverse complement strand
CTCCCAGCTAGGGTAAAGTCCAGCACAAGAAAGGAATCCAAGTGAGTGAGAATTCCGGCACGCGACCCGTGATCTCGGCGGCAAGCCAGATCCTCGCCCCCGCGCCCAACATGGCGCGCCACGGCTCGAAGCCGGCCCGCGAGCTTCCCAAGAGCCAGGAGCTAGCCGAGAAGTTCCTGTCGAGCTTGCGCAGCTTCGACGATGCGACCGGCTACCCCCCGCACCAGGCGTACCTCGGAGGCATTCACCCAAGGCAGATGCCGGAACGGCCCCGCGTGAACCTTCGACTGGATGGCGCGTCCCGGTTCGCCCCGGATGGCGAGCTGATGCCGGAGCAGGAGCTCCTCGGCTTGATGGCGGCTGTCGACGAGTTCGAGCTCATCCGCCTAGACCCGTCGCTGGTCTCCCAAGCGGGTGAAGCGCTGGCCAACCACCCACTCTCCAAGAAGTTCAACCTCGAGCGCTTGGAGGCATCCGCCATGCCCGCTGGAGCCGCGATGGAGGAGCCACGGTCCCTCCCGCTTTACCTCAATCGCGACGAACTCATAGGGGCGATTCGAACCGCCCACCCCGAGGACGAGTCCCTCGTGGCGAACGTCCTCCTCGAGAACCTCGCCTGCAAAGCGACGGGCGCGCTTGCCCTCATGCACCTGATCGAGGATCACGACATCGATCCAGACTCCGTGGAGTACGTGATCTCCTGCTCGGAGGAGGCGGTGGGCGACCGCTACCAGAGGGGCGGAGGGAACATGGCCAAAGGCATGGCCGATATGGCGGGGCTCGGACAGGCATCCGGAGCGGACGTCAAGAACTTCTGCGCCGCCCCGCTTCCCGCAATGGTCTTCGCGGCCGCCCTAGTCTCATCCGGGGTCTTTAGGCGCGTGGCGGTTGCATGTGGCGGTTCGTTGCCGAAGCTCGGCATGAAGTTCCAGGGGCACCTGCGCAACGGCCTTCCCGTGCTGGAGGATGTCGCCGGGGGCTGCGCGTTCCTCGTCGAGCCCGACGACGGAAGCTCCCCCATCTTGCGGCTCGACACGGTCGGCAGGCACCGGGTCGCGGCCGGGGGCTCGAACCCTCAGATCATGGAGGCCCTTGCGGTGGAGCCTCTACAGAGAGCGGGAATACCGATGACCGACATCGACGACTATGCGACCGAGTTGCACGATCCAGAGGTGACCGAGCCGCAGGGGTCGGGCAACGTCCCCGAGCGAAACTACCGCATGATCGCAAGCCTGGCGGCGAGGAAGGGGGACATCTCCCGCGACCAGATTCCGGAGTTCATGGAGCAGCGAGGCATGCCCGGGTTCGCACCCACGCAGGGCCACCTGGCCTCGGCGCTGTGCTACCTTCCCCACGCCCTCCGGAGACTCACCGCGGGCGATGCCGAACGAGTTCAGATGCTTGCGAAGGGGAGCTTGTTCCTCGGCAGGATGTCGCAGCTATCCGACGGCATGAGCGTCGTACTGGAGCGAAACCGCTAGCAGCGTCCTACTGCCCTACCACGTTGGGCGCAGGCGCGTTCGTGGGCGGGCGTTCCAGCAGGAACGGCGACGGATCGGTGTAGGTGCCCACATCCATGATCATCTGAGCCGCGAGCCTTCCGCTTCCGCCCCCGAGGATCACGCCCTGCCCGCCGTGGCCGCCCACGACGAACAGGCCCTCGGGATCGCCCATCCATCCGATCAGAGGGAGGCCGTCCGGGCTCATCGGGCGGACGCCCGACCAGATCTCGCTCAAATGAAGCCCGGCCAGAGCGGGGAGGGTGGAGACGGCCCTCTTGACGATCTCCCTCGTGACCTCGGGCCCCTCCGGATCTGTTCTCAGCGACGCCAGCCGGGATCCGCCCAGCAGGATGTGGCCCGACGCGTTTTGCTGTATGAGCATCCCGGTCTGCGGGGGTAAAGGCAGCCGGCCTTCAGCGTAGCCTCCGATGGTCACCGGCGACGGTCCGGGATCCCCACTGATGAGGTGCCATCCCGGAGAAAGCAGCAGGTGGTTCGAGATCGGAGGCGCGGGCCGGGTGAGGAGGAGCCATCCCCTCGCTCCCGTGATCGGCAGGTCCACCCCTGCCGTCCGGCCGAGCCTCTGTACCCACGGCCCCGCCGCCAGCACGACGACCCTCGCGTCGACCACTCCGGAATCCGTAGCGACGCCCTTCGTCCTCCCGCCGTCGACGACGACCTGCTTTACCTCGGTATGGGTCACTATCTCCGCCCCCAGCCGGCGCGCCTCTAGCGCGTGGAGCAAGGTCAGGGCGGCGGGATCCACCCTGTAACCGTCCTCGATCAGGTAGCCCCCCAGAAAGCCGGGCGAAAGCCCCGGCACGGCCGTTTCGAGGTCGCGGTTGACCAGGCGCTCTACCTTGATTCCCCCGGCCGCGCATGCTTCCGCTTCCGCCTGCGCGGGAACCCACTCTTCTTCCGTCCGCACGAGGATGACGAAGCCTACGGGCTCATCGTCCAGCGACAGCTCGATTGGCGACCCGTCCCGAGCCTCTCGGTACATCTGCAGCGAGGTCCGATAAAGCGGATCCGAGACGGCGTTCTGCGAATAGAAGATGAGTCCGTGGTTCCGTCCCGAAGCGCCGTGGGCGATCTCGGCCCGCTCGAAAAGGATGACGTCGGCACCCAGGGCGGCAAGCTCCTTGGCGGTGGAGCATCCGACTATCCCGCCCCCCACGACAATGACGTCCGCCGAGCTCCGCATGAGCGATCAGGCTACCGGAGGAAGTGCTCTAAGGCGGTGCTACCATCTTGGTGGCGCTCCAAAGCCATGGTGGCCGTAGCTCAGTTGGTAGAGCACCTGGTTGTGGTCCAGGATGTCGTGGGTTCAAGTCCCATCGGTCACCCTAGTAGCCCTGTGAGAGTTCGGGTACCTCTGTCTCACTTCGGCTTCGGCACCCATGTCTCACTTTCCGACCCGGCTCCGGCTCCCGGTCGACAGTGGCTCCGGTACCTGTTCCCACCAATTCCACCAATCTTGGTTCGCTCGACCTCGCGCCCAGGCCCCCGATGTCACCCCCAACTCCTACCCTTGGCTCCTATGGACCTTCCGTCGGAGCTCCTCGCACGAGCCCGCCTCTGGTCGATGCTGCCGCAGTGGGGGCGCAAGGAGCTAGCCCAGGACCTGAGGAAAGCGGGACTGTCCTACAGGCAGATCATGGGGTTCATCCCTGTCGCCAAGGCTACGCTCTCTTCCTGGTGCCGCGACATCGAGCTCACCCCTGCCCAAGTGACGCAGCTGCGAGCGCTCAACAATTCCCAGCTCGCTAGGCGACGAGCCGGCGCCACGCTTCGAAGTCGAAGCATCGAGCGGGTGCGAGCAATTCGAGCTGCGGCCCGCGAGGAGGCGGCGTCTTTGCTCGATGATCCCTTCTGGGTCGCCGGAGTCGTGGCGTACTGGGCGGAGGGGGCCAAAAGGACAAACCGCTTACAGTTTTCAAATTCTGATTTCCGCATGGTCTTGTTGTTCCTCAACTGGACCTCTAAATACCTGGGCTTGGCATCGCTCGACCGCTTTGCCGTTCAACTGCACCTGCATTCGGGTCAGAACGAGCAGGAGTGCAAGCAGTTCTGGTCTGACGCGACCGGACTACCCCTCAATAGATTCAAGAAATGCTTCATCAAACAAGAGGGAACGGGGCACCGAAAGCACGTTCTCTACAACGGAACTGCTTCCGTCCGCGTTTCCGCGAGCACGGACCTCTTTCACCGTGTGATGGAATGGATCGAGGCATTCGAAGCCTCACTCCAGCAACGTCCGATAAACTCGTTGCGGGCCTCTAGCTCAACGGCAGAGCACTCGGCTCTTAACCGATAGGTTCGGGGTTCAAATCCCCGGGGGCCCACAAGGTCCTTGTCCTACTCGGACTGATGCTTAACATTCCGCCGCACGTGATCGCTTACGTCTCGCTCGGCAGCTCTTGAAGCACCGGTCACTACGTTTGCTAGAGCTCGGTTCTACCTTTGCGAGAGCAGGAGCGATCCTCCCGGGGCCTTCTGCATGTATGGCTCCAGCAGTATCCCCAGCTGCAAGGAAGCATGCTCATCCATGCCTTTCCCATCCTCGCAAGGCCGTCCGGATCCGGGATGCGGCCAAACCGGAAGCGTCCTACATCATCGGGTGCGATCACGTGGAGGGCGGTAACCCCAGCGTGAAAACTGGGAGACCACTCGTTTGGCTTCTCGTTAAGGACTCGTTTGGCTTCTCGTTAAGAACGCCGCTGCAGCGATAATCTGTAGCCGCGCGGGCGTGGCGAAATGGTATACGCGCAGGATTTAGGATCCTGTGGGCATTGCCCGTGGAGGTTCGAGTCCTCTCGCCCGCACTGGTTATTCTTCGGCCTGCTCTTCACGAGCCACGACCGATCCCACAGCCGCCTTTCGAGGCGCCTCGGCACCTTCGACGCCGTCGTCACGGGGCTCGGCTCGATGATCGGGGCCGGCGCGTTCGCGTCGGTGCGACCGGCGGCACAGGCGGCGGGCAGCGGTTGCTCCTCGGCCTAGGGATCTGCCGTCGTCGCCTACTGCAATGGAGCGTCCTCGGCCGAGCTTGCAGCCATTTCCCCCAGTCGGGCGAGACCTAACGTCTACGGCCCGCGAACGGCTCGTCGATTCTGGGGATACCTTGCGGGGTGGGGCTTCGTGGTTGGGCAAGATCGCGTGCCCGCCATTGGCGCTGACCTTCGGCGCCTACGCTGCTCCCGGCCTCAGGCGCCTGCTCGGCGTCCTTGCCGTCGTGGCGTGGCGACGTCAACTACCTGGGCATCAGCAAGACCGTCTCCGTCACCCCCGTTCAGCGCCAGCGGTGAAGGATTATGTCGAGTGCCAGCCAGAGAGTCTTTGAGATCGGATAGAAGAGGACCGGAAACGCGGCCATGAGCACGAGTCCTCCCAGTGTCAGCGCCGTCCAGGGGACGTCTGGCCAGGTCAGACGGATGCTGAGGACGAAGTAGGCAGCGAACACAACCAGCGCCCCGCCCATGTTCATGATCATGGCGCCGATCCACCAACCCGCCTCCCGTTCGAAGTCGTAGCCACAGGTGGGGCACCGCTCTTTCAGAGTCAAAAGCCCAGAGAACAAGGCTCCTCCCCCGCAGACCGGACAGCGCGCCAGCAGACCGCGGAGCAGCAGCTTCGGAGCTGACACTCGGACGGTGTCATTCATCGCGCCTAGCGGCGTCGTTCGTCGTAACGAGTTGCGCCGCCGGATCCTCCGGTCCCCCTGCGCCATCCAAGGGATGAATCTTTTCGAGCTCTTGCAACAGCTGTCTCAATGCCTTGCCCCTGTGGCTGATCGCATGTTTCTCGTCGGGGGGAAACTCAGCGAACGTCCTCACGCTGCCTTCCGGCAGGAACCAGGGGTCATAGCCGAATCCCTCGTGGCCTCTGGGAGTGGTGGCGATCGAGCCCTCGCATGTCGCCTCCGCAGCGATCTCGCGCCCGCCCGGCATCGCCACCACTGCGACACACCGGTATCGGGCGCCGCGCCGCTCCGGCGAAACGTCTCGGAGGAGGTGGGCTAACTTTTTGTTGTTTTGCTCGTCGGTGGCGCCCGGCCCTGCAAACCTTGCGGACAACATCCCAGGACGGCCGCCGAGAGCGTCGACCTCTATCCCGGAATCGTCTGCGAGTGCGGCTCTGCCCGTTGCTTCGACTAGAGCCCTCGCCTTGATCAGAGCGTTCTCGAGGTAGGACCTTCCGCTCTCAACAATCTCAGGCCAACTCTCGACCTCATCTTTCGTGACGAGTCTTACCGGGAAGCCCGAAAGGATCTGCCTGATCTCCGAGATCTTCCCTGGGTTCGCGGTAGCAAGGACGAGCTCGAACACTTGGAGGGCCCGTTCAGATCGTGGCGGGGGCAGCGGCGAGGCACTCCCTCTGGAACGCGATTATCTCGGCTACCCCCTTGCGTCCGAGGTCCAAGAGCACCTGAAGGTCGCCTTCGGAGAACGGATCCTTTTCGGCCGTACCCTGAAGCTCGACGAACCGTCCGGACCCGGTCATCACGATGTTCATGTCGACCTCGGCCGAGGAGTCCTCGACGTAGTCAAGGTCGAGGCATGGAACGGAGCTCACGATACCCACGCTTACCGCGGCAATCTCATCTTTGATCGGGTTTTGCCGCACGCGGCCTTCTTCGATGAGCCTCGAACAAGCGTCCGCCAGGGCAATGTAGGCGCCACAAATCGACGCCGTACGGGTTCCACCGTCGGCCTGAATGACGTCGCAGTCCACCCAAAGTGTCCGCTCCCCAATCGCGGCCAGGTCGCAGACCGCCCGCATGCTCCTGCCGATAAGGCGTTGGATCTCCTGGGTTCGCCCCCCCAGCCTTCCCTTCGCCACCTCACGAGGAGTGCGAGTCTGGGTCGCACGAGGCAGCATCGAGTACTCGGCGGTCACCCACCCTTTCCCCGTTCCACGGAGGAAATCGGGCACTCGCTCCTCGATCGAGACGTTCACCAGGACGCGGGTCTTGCCGCACTCGTACAGGACGGAGCCCTCGGCGAACTCGACGTATCCGCGGACGACCCGGATCGGCCGCAGCTCGTCACGGGCGCGGCCATCCGCCCGCTGAATCGACTCGGGCCGGTTGTTCACACGTCGAGGTGCATGTGGTCGGCTGCCGCGAGCACCTCACCCCCGAAGTGCCGGCGAGCTTGCTCGATGCTCACCTCGGGATCGAGAGATGGAAGGATGTGCGTGAGCACGAGCTTCGCCGCTCCTGCCTTTTGGGCCATCTTTCCGGCTTCCTCGGCGGTCATGTGCACTGCCCGCCCAGGACCCGGGGACTGCATGCTCGCCTCCGCGACGAGAAGGTCGACCCCGCGAACGAGCTCGAGGACTTCATCGGAGGGTGCGGTGTCGGCCGTGTATCCCATCGTTCGCCCGTTGGCCTCGATTCGCATGGCCAGCGTCTCGATCGGATGCTCCGTCTGCTGGAACACGAAATGGAACGGCCCTATCTTGATCTCGTCACCCGACCGGACGGTCGTAAACGAGAGGAACCCTCCGAACCCATCCTTTCCGGTTGGTGACACCAGCTGCTCTAGGTGGGCTTCGGCCCCCGCCGGCGCGTAGACCTCCATCCCCGTCGGCCCCGGACTGTCGGGGGCGTATCTAAGCGCGTAGTAGAAGGGGAAGACGTCGGTGATGTGGTCGATGTGCAGGTGGGAGATCATGAGCGCCCGCAAATCGCGATAGCTGGCATGCCGCTGCAGGTTCGCAAACGTCCCCGGCCCCGCGTCGAGCCAGACGTCGGTTTCGCCGGAACGCAGCAGGAACCCCGTGCATGCACCCCCGGGCTTTGGGTATGTCCCGCTCGCGCCGAGAACTATCAGATCGAAGTCGCTCACGCTCCGCCCACCGCTTCGCGCACCGGCCAGGCCATTCCCTCGACGGAGCTCAAGCCCGCAAGAAACCTCGAGCCGACCTTCCGGAACTGCTCGGGGTCCCCCGAGACGATGAAGCGCCTCGTGCCCACCTCACGGACGCGGCGCAGCAAGTTCAGCTCGACCAACGTTGCATACAGATCCTTCGCCACCTCATCGGCCGAGGAGATCAGCTCCACCTCCCCCCGCGTTACCGAATGAAGGACTCCCCGAAGCAGCGGATAGTGAGTGCATCCGAGAATCAGCGTGTCCACGCCGGAGGCAAGGAGCGGCGCAAGGTACTCCTCCGCAAGGCCGAACAGCTCCTGCGAGAACGTGTCCCCTGCCTCTACATGCTCCACGAAGCCGGCACAGATCTGTGCATGTATCTCGACGTTGCTCTTGGTCCTCTGGAGCGCCCGCTCGTACTCGCCGCTGGAGATCGTGGCCTTCGTGCCTAGCACACCGATCTTCCGGTTGTGGGTCGCCCTCACCGCGGCGCGGACGGCCGGCTCGATCACCCCTATCACGGGCACCTGGCTTTTCCGGATGCTCTTTTCGTATGCGGCTGTCATCGAGTTGCAGGCGATGACGAGCATCTTCACGTCCTGCCCCACCATGTAGTCCATGATCTGAAGGGCGAAGCGCGTCACCTCATCGATCGATCTCGGACCGTAAGGAAACCGCGCGGTGTCCCCGAAGTAGATGAAGTGCTCCTGAGGGAGCAGGGTCATCATCTCGTCCAGGACGGTGAGGCCGCCCACTCCGGAATCGAAGACGCCTATTGGCCGCTCGTCGCCCCGGTCCTCTCCCACGCTCGCACCGCCGGCGCCGCTCTCGAAGTCCTCCTTCGGCTCTTTGCTCACCGGGGCATGTACTCCGTCGTCGTTCGGCTTCTTGCTCACCAGGGCATGTACTCCACTCGTTCCGCCGCCTCCTCGACCTGCATCGTCCAGATCTCCGTCGAGAGGTACTTCCACCCTCCGTCGGCGAACAAACAGACCACGTCACCGGCCTCCGCCCGCTCCGCGATGCGGCGCGCCACGTACACGGCTGCGCCGGAGGAGATTCCTGCGAAGATCCCTTCTTCCTTCGCGAGGGCCTGCGTCCAGGTGACGGAGGCCGCCACGTTCACCTTGACCTTACCGTGCAAGACCGACTGGTCGAGGATGGGAGGTATGAAGCCCTCCTCGAGCGAGCGCAGACCGTACACGAGGTCGCCCTGCTCGGGCTCGGCAGCGACGATCTTGACGTCGGGCTTCTTCTCAGCGAAGTAACGGCCTACGCCGGTCAGCGTTCCCCCCGTTCCCAAGCCCGCAATGAAGTGAGTCACCTCGGGCAGGTCCCTCAGGATCTCGGGGCCGGTCGTCTCGTAGTGGACCCTTGGATTTGCTTCGTTGCCGTACTGGTAGAGCATGAGGAACTTCGAGTCGTCCTCCGCCATCTGCTTGGCCTTCTCGATCGCCCCGTTCGAACCCCCTTCAGCCGGGGAGTACACAACCTCCCCTCCGAAAAGCTCGATCATCTGTGCTCGCTCCTTCGAAGCCGACTCGGGCATGACGCAGACGAGGCGGTAGCCTTTCCGTCGGGCCAGGAAGGCCAGCGAGATGCCGGTGTTGCCTGAAGTCGGCTCGAGCAGCACGCGGCCTTCGTCGAGCTCCCCGGCCGCCTCGGCCTTTTCGATCATTGCCAGGGCGATGCGATCCTTGACCGACCCGGTTGGGTTCTGCCCCTCGAGCTTGGCCCACAGCCGGACCCGGGGGTTGGGGGAAAGATTCTGGATCCCGACGATAGGGGTGTTTCCGATCAGCGACGAGATGTCCTCGTAGCGCACGTTTTTCGCGGGGAAGGTGATGCTAGAAGGCGCCGCCTGCCACCGCCGGGAGGATGGCGACGACGTCACCCTCCGCGACCTTCGTGTCGAGGCCGTCCAGGTACCTCACGTCCTCGTCGTTCACATAGACGTTGACGAACCGGTGCAGCCCCCCGTCCTCCCCGAACACCTGCTCCCGGAGGGCGGGATACTGACTTCCCAGCCCTTCCAGCAGATCCCTCAGGGTCCCCGACTGCCCCTCGACAGACTTGGACCCCCCAACGGCGCTGCGCAGAACCGCGGGAATGTTGACCTTTACCGGCATGGCCTCAACATATCACCAGCTCCACTTCTTCAATCTCCCCGTCGTCGTCTCGCCAGTCCTTCTTGTGGATGAGAAATCCCCTTGTCTCCGGAGCCTCGATGTTGGCCAAAGAGACGATCAAGTAGACGGCATCGGGGTAGTGGGCCTCGCGTCGATCCGTCGGTGATGGGTAAGCAGCACTGGCGACGTGCGAGTGGAAAATCGCCACAAGCTCGAGGTCGCGCTCCTCGATGTCGTTGATCGCTGCGATCATTTCCCTGTCGCCGGGACGGTAGTAGATCGGCGATGCCGCGGCATTCGGCAGAGGGTAGAGCCGCTCGGCGACTCCGGGTGGGCCTCCGAGGAAGCCACATGCCTCGTTCGGCATCCCGGCGATGCAGTGCTGCACCATACCGTCGTAGATCTTCTCGGGAATCTTCAGCTTCACCGCTCCTCGTTCCTCGCCCCGCTCACCCACGCCGAGTCACCCTGATCCTTCCCGGGTTGCCCTCCTCGAACCTGCCGATCACCGCTTGGGCCGGTGTTGAGCCAGAGCTCAGGAGGTGGAGCAGATCTTCCCTGCGCCCGTCATCGATCGCAATCAACAGCCCCCCCGACGTCTGAGCGTCGAACAGGATGGTCCTGGTCGTCTCGTCCACGCCCGTGTCGAAGTCCACGTACTGCCCGAAGTATTTCTCGTTGTTGCGGCTCCCCCCGGGAACGAAGCCCTGTTCGGCGAGCGAGCGGACGCCGTCCAGGATCGGCACCTCGTCTGCCCATACGGTCACCGAGCAGCCGCTTGCCGCGGCCATCCCCCTGAGGTGTCCGAGCAGCCCAAAGCCCGTCACATCCGTCGCAGCCCGCGCTCCGACCTCGGTCATCGCCGTCGCGGCCTCGGCGTTCAGCATCGCCATTATCCTGGTCGCCTCCTCGAGCAGCTCGTTGCCGAGCCTTCCCCTTTTGAGGGCGGTCGAGATGATGCCGGAACCAAGCGGTTTGGTGAGGACGAGCACCATGCCCGGTAGAGCGCCGGAGAGGCGCGTCATCTTTGCCGGGTGGACCGTTCCGGTGACCGCGACACCGAACTTTGGCTCCGGATCGTCCACGGTGTGGCCGCCGATGATCGCCATACCCCCCTCCGCTGCCTTCTCCGCCGCGCCTTCCAGGACACTTCCCAGCAAGTCGAGGTCCAGCTCCTTGGGCCAGCCGACGAGATTCAGTCCGAGCAGAGGCTTGCCTCCCATTGCATAAACGTCGCTCATGGCATTAGCCACCGCTATCGCGCCCCACGCATAGGCGTCGTCCACCACGGGAGTGAAGAAATCAACGGTCTGAACGAGGGCGGTTTGCTCGTCTATCAAGTAGGCGGCGGCATCGTCGGGAGTGTCCAAACCAAGCAGCAGGTTCGGGTCCCCCGTCCCACTTCGCTTCGCCAGCCGGCGCACGACCTGCGCCAGGTCACCAGGACCGAGCTTGCACGCTCAGCCGGCGCCGTGGGAATACTGCGTCAGACGTACCGATGCCATGGCTCATTTATACCTGCGGTCCCGAGGCTAAGAGGGGAGCAGGTACGGGCGGCTGATCCGAACATCAACCCCGGGAGCGTAGTGGACGAGCGGCTCCCCCGGCGGGGAGGGCAAGCCCGCGGCTTCGACGAGGTTTTGCTCGACCCGAGTCACCTTTGCCCGCGTGAGAGGCCATCGCTGGTGTCGGGCGAGGGTTACGGCCGGAACCCGTCGGTAGAGCAGGTAAAGGGCCCACTTTGCCGTCAAGAAATGGTCGAGCGAGGTCAGCTCGTCCTCGCGGAACGCCTCGCCCACCTCGACGGCGATGTCGTAGCGGGCATCGTGGCGGGAACGGCGCCGCCGCCCCCTGTACCGCACCTCCGCCCCGCTGACGTCAATGTCCAGGTCAGACCACATATAGGGCAAGAAGTAAAAGATCCTCCCGAAGAGCACCGCGGGGAGCCGCCCGATGTCGAGTGAGAAGAACCAGATCCCTCGCTTCCCGCCCGGTCCCCGGACGTAAGTACGGACATTAGTCTCGGGCGATGTGGAGATCCACGGAAGCGGTGGCACTCCCGGTGGATGCAGGTTCGTGAGTAGGAACGGAGTGAGGCTTACCCATGCGGACCCCTCGTGAGTGTCCACCTCGAGCGGGCTTGGGATGAGGCGCTGGACGACGGCGGGGTCGTACCGCCAGTGCAGAAAGGCAACGCTGCGCCACGTCTGGATCATCACGGGCCGGGGGACGTGCTCCTGCGGCTCCGGTCCGTAAGGGGTTGCGTCTTCCTTGTCGTGTATCACGGCTAGAGGCAGTATCGATCAAAGCAGACGTCGCCGACTTCCAAAGCAGACGTCGCCGACTTGTGAGGCGATACCGGCGTCGTGACGGTTACCCGACATCAAGGTTGCTTAAGCGTTAGCCTTATCGTCCTGGGGGGTGATTGCTTGAGTATCTCCATGAATGATTTCCGCGCCTTTGCGGTGCTGCCGGCTTCCGACGTCGAGAGAGCGCGCCAGTGGTACAAGGAGAAGCTCGGACTCGAGCATTCGAGAGCGGAGTTCGGCGGCTATTGGTACGAGTGCGGCGGGTGCACCATCGCCCTTACACCGGGGCGTTTCGCCGGCCCGGCGCAGAGCTCATCGGCAGGTTGGATCGTTGAGGACATCGAATCCGTCATGGAGACCCTTCGCTCACGTGGGGTCGTCTTCGAGGAGTACAGCCAGCCGGGCCTGAAGACGCAAGACGGGCTCTTCTCGCTTGGTCCAGTGAGGGCGGCCTGGTTTAGGGACACGGAGGGGAACATTCTCCAGATAAGCGAGATAGTGCTAGGTACGAAGGTCGTTGAGAAAACCAGCCGTGAGGACGTAGCAGTGGCCTCGGACCAGTACATTCCCGACCCTCGCGACATCGTGATCGGCCCCCAGCTTCCGCCACGGACCGAGCCGGGAGACGATTCCTGACGGCGAAGGGTACTTCAGCGTGGACGGCCCGAGCTCCGAGACAACCTAGGAAGAGGAGTGCAGGATGCAAGACCTACAACGGGAAGAGGTGCAAGACCTCATTGCGAAGGGGGCTCAGTTGGTGGAGGTCCTGCCCCCCGCGGAATTCGAAGAGGATCACCTGCCCGGAGCCATCAACATTCCGCTGCGAAAGATAGAAACGGAAGCGGCCGCGCTCGACGAGAATGCACCCGTCATCCTCTACTGCTGGGACTCCGCCTGAGACCTGAGCCCCCGAGCCGCGTGGCGGCTCGAGAGCCTAGGATTCACCGATGTGTACGACTACACGGACGGCAAGCTCGACTGGATGGCCGCGGGGCTTCCCACCGAAGGCACCAACTCGACGCGCCCGCGAACCGGCACCGTGGCTCGCGCTGATGTTCCGACCTGCCGTCTCGACGAGCGCATCGGGGACGTGCGCGAGCGAGTCTCGGCTGCTGGATGGAACGCGTGCGTGGCCGTGAACGATGAGCGGGTCGTGCTGGGCCTGCTTCGCGCCAAGCAGCTCGAAGAGGGGAACGACGAGCGGATCGAGCAGGCGATGCGTCCCGGCCCCAGCACCTTCCGTCCTTATGTACCCATCGCTGAGATCGCTCACTACATGGTCCACCACGACCTCGAGTCAGCCCCTATCACTACCTCGGATGGGCGATTGGTGGGACTGCTGAGGCTAGAGGACGCGGTGCTTGCCCTTCACGATGAGCACGCACACGATGATGCCGAGGAGGCAGCATCATGAACGCACCGGATCAGGGGCCGGCGCCGCCCTGCGACCGGTGCGGTACCCTCGTTGGCCTCTGTGCCTTCTGCCAGCGAGAGGAGTGTTCCCACCCCATGTGCTACCGCTGTGTGCGGATCGCTCTTCGTCAGGAGATCCCTCAGCCTCATCGCCACGGGGGCTGACCGGCTCCTTTCGCCTTCGCGCCCGGCGATCCGAGCTCGCCGCGGCGGATCGGGGTGCCGGCCCAACGTCTCGACGTGAGCTTGGCGGACGCCGTCCTCGGCGATGCGAATAAGGCTCCAACAGTGGAGGCGGGGGGATTCGAACCCCCGTCGACACAGCTCTCCTCTGGGGCATCTACGGGCGTAGCCTGCTTTTAGATCTCGGCCCGGCAACTGCCGCAGGCAGGCCCGCCGGAGCCCAGCCGGACTTTGATCTCACTGAAGCGCCCCGCCCGGCGGGGGGCACTCCAGCCAGCCTGCTGCATGACGCCCCATCCCGAGCCGCAGGCCTTCCCGGGTGGAACGCCCATCTTTATCTAGATGGGAACTCGCTTATGCAGCGACGTTTCGTTTGAGTGTTCAGGGCGGTTTTACGAGGATCCCTGACCTCGGCCCGCTTCCTCCAGACGAAACGACTGGCCTCGAAACCAATGTCGCCCCCTGGCTTAGTTTTCAAGGTGCTGCTCATTAGATCTTAACGCTCCACCTGCGCATGAAATTCCGCCTCGTACGCTCCAGCTGCACTCGGAGATCGATCCCTCCGCCGATCGATCAACGTCTGCGCCCGAGAGCACGGTCTACCTGCATGCGAGCATCCTTCTCCTTGAGTGCGTCCCGCTTGTCGTAGGTCTTCTTGCCCTTCGCGAGCCCCAGCTCGATCTTCGCAAGCCCGTGGGTGAAGTAAAGGCGCAAGGGGACGAGTGTCAGGCCCTTCTCCTTTGTCTTGCCGATCAGTCGCTCGATCTCCTCTTTGTGAAGCAGGAGCTTTCGCTTGCGCGTCGGCTCGTGCTGGGCGTACCCGGCCTGGGCGTAAGGGGCGATGTTCATGCCGATGATGAAAACCTCGCCACCCTGAACGACGGCGAATGCCTCCCTCAGTGAGGCTCTCCCTTCGCGCAGCGACTTGACCTCACTACCCGTCAAGACGATACCGGCCTCGAAAGAGTCGAGGATCGTGTAGTCGTGGCGCGCCTTGGGATTGGATACGACGCCGCTGGACTGCTTCTTCGACTTCTTGGCCAATGGCTCCTTCCGCCTAGCCGGCCGGCCCGGCGGAACTCTGTGCGAGTATGCCGGAGAGGATCTCGTTGGCGCGGGGGACCTGCTTGTCCCGCTCGGCCACGTTGACGTCCGGCATGACACCGCGCTCGCCGATCGCGCGACCTGAGGGGGTGAAGTAAGAGGCTATCGTCAGCTTGATGGCAGAGCCATCGGACAGCCCGAAAACCCGCTGGACCGATCCTTTCTTGTAAGTCTCGGTGCCCACGATGAGGCCGCGCTGCCGGTCCTGAACCGCGCCGGCGACGATCTCGGAGGCGCTCGCCGACCCTTCGTCTACGACGATGATGAGCGGGAGGTGCGTCTCTGCAGGGCCCTGAGCTTCATAGATGAACTCTGGCTTGCCTCGCTCCCTGTAAGCAACCACGACGCCGTCGTCAAGGAACACGCTTGCGACCGCTACCGCTTCCTCCAGAGACCCCCCCGGATTTCCACGCAGGTCCAGGATGAACCCTCTGGCCCCCTGCTTCGCGAGGCTCGCGACCGCCTCCCGGACCTTTCGTCCCACCCCCCCGGTGAACGAGACGACCTCGATCACCCCTGCCCTCCCGTTCATGCTCGCATTGACGGCGGGGAAGTCGAGCTTCTCACGCTCAACGACGAACTCGTGGTGAGCGCTACCCTCGCGGGTGACGCCGAGACGCACGCGCGTGCCGGGCCTGCCCATGATCTTCTGCGACACCTCGTCGAGAGTGAGGCCGGTGACGGGCTGGCCGCCGACGGCGGTTATGACGTCCCCGACCCTGATACCCGCCGCTTCCGCCGGGCTCCTCGCGAGAACGGAGACGACCTTCACGGCTTCCTTCTCCTTGTTCAGCCAAACGCCGACGCCCGAGAACTGCCCGTTGAGGAGCTCCTCGCCAAACGCTCGATAAGCCTCGGGCGTGAGATACCCCGCATGGGGGTCCCCGAGCCCCTCCAGCATGCCGCGCACGGCGCCCTCGACAAGAACCCTGTCAGGGGGTTTTAGGAGTGCTGAGGAGTCGATCTGCTGCTTGGCCTCCTCGAGCAGTTCCAGCCCCGAACCGCTCCGGGAGCTTGAAACCCCGACGCCGTAGCCGAAGAAGAAGGACGCGGCCAAGAGACCGGCCGCGGTCAAAAACGCCAGGATTTTTGTGGAGGCTTTATCAAACACCGCTCGAATCCACTCTACCTTCGTCTTGGAGCAGGGCCGCAGCAGCTCCTCTGGCCGTCAGCGGATCTTCGGCCCGAGCGGGCCCGAGACCTCCTACTAGACCTCTAGGAAGCGGCGCAGGGCGAGGCTCGAGCCGAAAGCTCCGATACAGATGCCGACGAGCAGCAGGGTGAGAAAAACGCGCAGCACGCTGCCGCTTCCGACCGTCATGGGCAGAAACAGTATGACCTGCTGCATCCGATCCAGTCCGAACACCTTGCCCGCGTATATGAGGGCAGAGGCCACGAGGGCCCCGAGAGCCGCCTGAACGATGCCCTCGAATATGAACGGCACCCGAATGAACCAGTTCGTTGCACCGACCAGCTTCATGATCCCGATCTCCTTGCGGCGAGCGTATATTCCGAGCCGGATCGTGTTGGCGATCAGAAGGATCGCAGCGGCGAGGGTCAGGACTATTCCGATGACGAGAATCGTCCTGACCACTCCGGTGAACTTGAGGAGGCGCTTCATCGCCTCCCCCCCGAACTGAACCTCGTCCACGCCAGGACGCCCTTCCAGCCGGGCAGCAACCGCCTCGGCCGAGTTCGGATCCTTGAGCTTGATCCGATAGGAGGCCGGCAGTGCGTTGGGGTCTACGTTTTCGGTGATGGCGGGGCTGTCCTTGAACATCCGCTTGTACTCCGCGAACGCCTGCTCCTTTGACTCGAAGTAGACCCTGCTCACCTCCGGCATGCTTTCGGCCGCCACCTTGATCTCCCTCTCCTGCTCGGGAGTCGCCTCGTCCCGCAGAAAGACGTTGAGCTCGACCTTGCCCTCCCAGGAGGAGACCATCTTCGTGAGCACCTCTCCTCCAACCATCACCACTCCGAGGAGCAAGAGGCTGATCGCCACGGTCGAAACGGCGGCGAGGGTGAGGAGGACGTTACGGCGGAGGTTGGAAACGGCCTCGTCGACGAAGTAGTTGAGCCTCAGCGCCACGGCCGCCCCTTTGGGTCAGTCCCGAACAAAAACGGCAAAGTAGCGATCCTTCGACTCAACTATGCTCCTCCCATCCCGTAGACCCCTCGTACCTGGTCCCGCACAATCTTTCCTCCGTCGAGCTCGATGACCCGCTTTCGGGAACGGTCGACGATCGCGTGGTCGTGGGTGGCGACTACGCAGGTGGTGCCCGCGTCGTTCAACCGGTTCAAAAGCCTCATGATCTCTGCGGACGTGGCTGGATCGAGGTTCCCGGTCGGCTCATCGGCCAGCAGAATCGGGGGCCGGTTGACCATGGCTCGAGCGATGCAAACGCGCTGCTGCTCACCCCCCGACAGCTCGTCCGGGTAGCTGCGAAGCTTATGGCTAAGGCCAACTAGATCGATGATGGCAGGAACCCTCTCGTGGATCACGTGCCTGGGGCGTCCGATCACCTCCAGGGCGAAGGCGACGTTCTCGGCCACCGTCTTGTTTGCAAGCAACTTGAAATCCTGGAAAACGCAGCCGATGTTGCGCCGCAGGTAGGGGACCCTCCATCGGGGCAGCTGCCCAATGTCCTTGCCGGCGACGTAGATCGTCCCCTCGCTCGGCTCCTCCTCCTTGAGGAGAAGGCGAATGAAAGTCGACTTGCCCGAACCCGAGGGGCCGACCAGAAAGACAAACTCCTCCTTCTGGATGTCCGTTGTGATGTCTCGGAGGGCCACCACCGACCCCTTGTAAACCTTGCTTACGTTTTCGAGACGAATCATGTTTGGGTTTGGAAAGCCCCCTATCGAGGAGTGGCAAGATCGTCCGACAACGCGGCTGACGCAAGTTGCAGAATCTTAGCATCGTTCTCCCGCCGGACAGCGAATCGCCCCGCGAACCGCAGGCGGCGGAGAGGAGGGAAATCTTATTTGCTCAGCTGCCCTGAGTCGACTTCCCGGCCCGTCTTCGTCTCAGCTCGGCGGCGATGAAGACGTCGATGTCGCCGTCCAAGACCGCCTCCGGGTTGCGCACCTCGACGCCCGTTCTGTGGTCCTTTACGAGCTGGTAAGGGTGAAGTACGTAGGAGCGGATCTGCGAGCCGAAGCCGATCTCCATCTGCTCGCCCCGCAGCTGGTCGAGGTGGTTCTGCCGCTCCCGGCGGGCTTGCTCGGCTAGGCGGGAGGCCAGGATCTTCATCGCAACCGCTTTGTTCTGAAGCTGGGATCGTTCGTTTTGAACTGCGACCACGATCCGCGTGGGAAGGTGCGTGATTCGAATGGCTGAGTCGGTAGTGTTCACAGACTGGCCGCCAGGACCTCCCGATCGAAACACGTCGATCCTAAGGTCGGCGGGATCGATTTCCACCTCTTGTGTATCTTCCACCGCCGGTATCACGTCGAGGCTTGCAAAGGAGGTGTGACGGCGATTGGACGCGTCGTAGGGTGAGATTCGAACGAGCCGGTGAACCCCCCTCTCCGTCGATAGCAAGCCGTAGGCGAAGCGTCCCTTGACTGTGAACGTCGCCTGCTTGATCCCGGCCTCCTCCCCCGGCTGCAGCTCGAGCACCTCGCACTCGAGTCCCCGTCGCTCCGTCCACCGCATGTACATCCGGAGCAGCATGCTTGCCCAATCGCACGACTCCGTACCGCCCTCACCGGGGTGCAGGCTGGCGATTGCGTCTTTCTCGTCGTATTCGCCGCCGAGAAGCGTCCTGATCTCGAGGCTATCGAGCTCGGCTTCGAGCTCGTCCAAAGCGTGGAGCGCCTCGGCGTACGAGTCCCGGTCGGACTCCTCCCGCGCAAGAGCCCAGAGAAGGCCGGCCTCCTCCAGCTTCTCGCTGAGCTTCCCGTACTGGCCGACGTCGTCCTGCAGCCGGGAAAGCTCGGTCATCGCTCGCGTTGCCCGAGCTTGGTCCTGCCAGAAGTCGGGATCGGCCGAGCGCTCCTGCAGCTCTAGAGAGCGAACCTGTTTTCGCTCGACGTCAAAGGAACTCCTTTAGGTCGTCGAGCTTCGAGGTGAGCTTCTTCAATCGAGGATTGAGATCCTCGAAGACGTCAGGCGTCGATTCCATGGCACTTCTTGTACTTCCGCCCGGACCCGCATGGGCAGGGTGCATTACGCGGGATCTTGTCGGTTCTGACGGGCTCACCGCCGGCCGCGGTCATGACCCCACCCGCGACGCTTCCTGCGGCTGCCGACTGGCGCCGGGCGTTCGCCATCGCGCCCTCCGCCTGCACGGGCTGCGCCCTTCCATTGCCCGAAGGAGCCGCCGCAGGCTTCTGCTCCTCGACGACCTGGACGTGGAACATGTAACGGGCGAACTCCTCTTTCAGGGACTCCATCATGCGCGTGAACATGTCGAAGCCCTCTCGCTGGTATTCGATCAGCGGGTCCCTCTGTCCGTAGGCTCTCAGGCCGATCCCTTCGCGTAGCAGGTCCATCTCGTGGAGATGCTCCCGCCACCTGTTGTTGAGAATCGAGAGGAGGACGAGCCGCTCGAGCTCGCGGAACCTCTCGCTCCCGATCTCCGCCTCCCGCCGCTGATACGCCTCCGTCGCCTCATCGACCAACTCGTCGACGAGCTCGTCGTAGCCCGTGCCTTCCCGATCCATCTCCACCACGACCTTTGATGGGTAGAGCTGGAGGATGGCCGTCTCCAGGCCTTCCCAGTCCCACTCGTCGGTGTGCACCTCGGGGTTTGCAAAGGTCGCCACGGTTCCTTCGATGACGTCCGTGACCATCTGGATCGCCCGTTCCGAAAGGTCCTCTCCCTCGAGCAGCTTCCGGCGAGCCCGGTAGACCTCCTCGCGCTGCTTGCTCAGCACCTCGTCGTACTTCAGCAGGTTCTTGCGGATCTCGAAGTTCTGGGACTCGACCTGCGACTGCGCTCGCTCGATCGCCTTGCTCACCATCTTGGCCTCGATAGGCATGTCCTCGGGAACGTTCAACCGCTCCATGACCGAGTTGATCATCCCCGTGGCGAAGAACCGCATGAGGTCGTCCTCGAGGGAGAGGTAGAACCGGCTCTCCCCCGGGTCGCCCTGCCGGCCCGACCGCCCTCGCAGCTGATTGTCGATGCGTCGGGACTCGTGCCGCTCGGTCCCGAGCACGTAAAGCCCCCCGAGATCGACAACCTTGTCGTGCTCAGCTGCGCACTCGATCTTCTTCTGTTCGAAGATGGGTTGATACTCGGCCTCATAAGCTTCTGCCTCCTCCGGGGGCATCTGCTTCAGGAGATAGGCGTCGTTGTCCCATCCGCGAGCGGTCATCTCCTGGCGCGCCAGGTACTCCGGGTTTCCTCCCAGGAGGATGTCGACCCCACGCCCGGCCATGTTCGTCGCGACCACGACCGAACCGATCCGTCCGGCCTGGGCAATGATGTACGCCTCCCGCTCGTGGTTCTTGGCGTTCAAGATGTGGTACGGGACTCCTCGCCGCTGCAGGTAGCCGGAGAGCTTTTCGGACTTGGCGACGTCCACGGTTCCGACCAGACAAGGCTGTCCGATCGCATTGCGCTCCACGAGGTCCTCCGTGACGGCCCGCCACTTGGCGTCCTCGGTCTTGTAGACGAGGTCGGGCTGGTCGATCCGAATCATCTCCCGGTGGGTTGGGATCTCGTACACGTCGAGCCCATAGACATTTGCGAACTCCGCGGCCTGCGTCTTGGCGGTGCCCGTCATGCCCGAGAGCTTCTCGTACAGCTGGAAGTACTTCTGGACGGTGATCGTCGCCTCGGTGACGCTCTCCTGCTGGACGGGGACGTTCTCCTTCGCCTCGATCGCCTGATGCAGGCCGTCGGACCAACGCCGCCCCGGCATCGTGCGGCCCGTGAACTGGTCCACGATCACTACCTTGCGGTCCTCGATGATGTAGTCGCGGTCCCTCTTGTAGAGCTCCTTCGCCTTCAAGGCAGCGTCGAGATAGTGGACGAGATGGGTCTGGACCTGGTCGTACAGGTTCTCGACCCCCAGCAGGTGCTCGACGCGGCTGATGCCCTCCTCGTTTATCGCCACCGTCCGCTTTGCCTCGTCTACCTCGTAGTGCTCACCCGCCCTGAGGCGCGGCACGATCCTCGCAAAGGTCCGGTACCACTTGGCCGACTCGTCTGACACTCCCGAGATGATGAGCGGCGTTCGCGCCTCGTCGATGAGGATCGAGTCGACCTCGTCGACGATGGCAAAGGGGTGGCCCCGCTGCGCCGTGTCTTCGAGGGTCAGGGCGAGGTTGTCCCTCAGATAGTCGAACCCGAACTCGCTCGAGTGCCCGTACGTGATGTCGGCGTCGTAAGCGGCGCGTTTGGTTGCCCCATACGTTTGCGGCACGAGGAGTCCGACGCTCAGCCCCAGGAACCTATAGATCTGCCCCATCCACTCGGCGTCGCGCTTTGCGAGGTAGGGGTTTGCAGTGACGACATGGACGCCCTTGCCCGTGAGGGCGTTTAAATAGATCGGCATGGTCGACACGAGGGTCTTGCCCTCGCCGGTCTTCATCTCGGCGATCGCCCCTTCGTGCAAGACGGCGGCGCCCACCACCTGGACGTCGTAGTGGCGCTGCCCGATGGTTCGTTGCGCGACCTCCCGAACTACCGCATACGCCTCCGGAAGCATCTCGTCGAGGGTCTCGCCGTTGTCGAGCCGGCGCCGGAATTCGCCCGTCTTGGCTCGAAGCTCGGCGTCGGAAAGAGGCTGGACCGCCTGCTCCAGGTCCCCCACGCGGCTGGCCAGCTCGGTGATCTTTTTGAACTTGCGCCCCTCGCCCATGCGAAGGACCTTGTCTAAAACGGTCATAGGTCCATTATGACCAAAGGCTGCGCTAGCCCCCCTGATACGCGGCGCCGCCGGTCACATCGTCAAACCGGGGACCGTTACTTCCGGGCTCCGCACATCGGGGACTCGTTGTCTTCGGTCCCTCTCAGATAGGGGACTCGTTGTCTTTCGGGCGGCTCCCCGATCGGGGTTCGAGGTCCGCCGGAAGCCCCAGCTCCACCTTCTCGTTCGCCGGGACACCCTTCAACGCCTGACGGCCGGTTCTCGCGTGGGCGGGCTTGCTCGACCTCCGTCTCTTGAACTCCCTGATCCTGCGGTAAAGCCGATCGCACGCGATGTCGATGCAGGTGCGCGGATCACCGGACGTGACCTTGGAGCGGAAGCACGGACCCGACGTGGTGACCGTGACGTGGGCGACGTGGCCACTTACGTCGGTCGGCTTCCCGTCCTCGTAGAGCTCGACGTAAATCGAGTCGATCGTGGGGAGGAACTTGACCAGATGGGCCATCTTTTCGGTGGCGAACTTCTCGAGGGATTCGGAAACTCTGCCGCTGCGGCTGTGGACGGTGATGTTCATGAAGGTCGCACGATCTTGTTCATGAAGGTCGGACGATGTTGTTCATGAAGCTCGGATGATAGCGAATCATCGACGCGGCGGTCGCAGCGGCGAATGAGCCGCTCCGGGCGGAAGGCGCTGCCGCTGGCTGACCTGGTCTTTGGCCCCACATCCGCCTGCTGAGGCCTCGCACGCCCCGGGAAATCGATGAGATGACTCATACCAGACCGGATACCCGAATGGGGCGTGCTTCGAACCTTCTCCCGGATGCCGGGAGTTTCCCGGTATCGAGGCAGGACTGACCTCTAAACCGCACCATGCTCAACAACCAATGGTTGTCTTACGTGGGTCCTTTTGCCTGCGACTAGCATGGACTTGGGGTTTCCCCCGCAACCACAGACCCAGTCGGCAGCGCCTCTCCGAATTATAAGCCGGGTCATGCTCTGGCCCCCCGGTCCCCCGAGCAACAGAGCCGCCTCTGGTGGAGGCTCAAGAGTCGGGGTGCATCGCCCGAGCGGCACAGAGAACCGTGACGTGCACTGCTCCTGCGGCCTTCAGTGCCCGAGCCGCCTCGCTCGCCGTCGCTCCGGTCGTGAAGACATCGTCGATGACGCCCACCGATTCCGGCACCGGGGGGTTGGCGGCGAACGCCCCCCTGAGGTTGCGCCGGCGCTTTGCTGGATCGAGCTTGCTCTGCGGGGGCGTCTCTCGAACCCTGACCAGCAACGGCGCTGCCGGCACCGCAAGTGTTGCCCCCACCATTTCCGCCAGCCGTCTCCCGTGGTCCACTCCCGTCTGCCGTAGACGATGCCGAGAGGCCGGCACCCACGTCGCCATAGCAGGCAACTCGACGAAGGTAGCCGCCTCGATAATGAGCCGGCCGAGCACCGCCCCCAAGCTTGCGCATCCCGAGTACTTGAACCGGTGAACCGCCTCGCGGAGAGGCGGCTCGAACCGCACTCTCTGCCGCGCCGCATCGAAGGCGAACCGGCGGCCCCGGCAGTCCCGGCATTCGTCGACGGGCGCATGCGTGGGCCGGCCGCAGTGGCTGCAAAGGTAGGAGCCAAGCCGAGGCATCCGCTTGAGACAATCGGCGCAAATCCCGCCCCTTACCAGGCGCTCGCAGCCGAGACATCTTTCGGGGTAGAGAAGGTCGGCGAGAGCGCCCAGGCCGGCGAAGGTGCCCCCGTGCTGCTTAACGCTCCGCACGGGTTCGGTCAGGAACTGAGGGGAATCGCATTGGAGGCCCCCGCTCGCACGTTGGTCGCGGTGACCCTCGAGCGGCTCGGGCCTCTAGACCGAAACACCCCCTCCGGAGCCTCCCATCGCCACCGGCCCGGCCGCCCGGTGAGCCGATATCCGCTATGGGTTTTTTGATGGTGATGCCAGCGGCAAAGACGGGCGAGGTTGTCTAGGCAGGTTGGCCCTCCCTCTGAAAACGGGACAATGTGGTCGATCTCCAGGTTTCGCCGCTCGCTGCAGCCGGGCACCACGCAGGTTGGGTCTCTTTCCTGAAGAGCAGTGCGGAGGCGGGCAGGAATCGTCCTTCCGAGATGAGTGACCGATCGAACGTCGGCGCCGTCGGCCATCACCGCGGCAATCAAGGCATCCGATGCCAAAGCTTTTGCTGAAGCGACGGGGACAGGCCCTACCCCGGGAATCTCACACGTCTCTCCTTCCTGGACGCTCCCCCGGACAAGAGCGGAGTGATCCACGCGGACGTGAACCAGGGCGGAGGGGGCCGACCGGTCCGGCTCTGAGGGACAGCGGCGCACGTGCTCGGCCATCTCGACGAGCGCATCCGCCGCGTACGCTTCGTACGACTCCCTGCGGCCGTCCTTCCGGGCTCGTTCGAAGATCCGCTCTTTGTAGGGCTCCAACGCCGCCAGCACGACCGCCCCGGATTCGGGCGTGAGGCGGCCGTCGAGGCGGAACGTGCCCGCTGGGTCCGTCCAGTGGCGCAAAGCCCTCCGGCGATGGATTGCGTCGTGACGACCCGACTCGTCGGTTGCGGCAGCTCTTACCCGTGCGCAGCTCTCTCTCAGAGCAGCCAGGCCTTCGTTGCCGGCCACGGCGAGCAGAGTAGCTTCGGAGGAGGGGCTCTCGGCCGCTGCCGAGGAGATCTCTACGACCTGGGCCTCTGAGAGTTCACCACTTCTCATCGCCCGGTCCGTTGCAGGCAGATCCTCGAGGCGCTGAACAGTCTCGAGGAGCGCCACCGCATGCCCTACCGAGCTCCCCGTCGAGCGAGCCATCCAGTGAGCGGCAGAGCGCTCGCCCGATTTGCGCCAGACGCCAGAAGAAGTGACCCGTCGTGCCGCGAGGGCCTTGCCAGCGGCCGCGAGCCTCTCGATCTTCGAGAACATCTCCACGAGCGTGGTGGCAGCCGACGGCTCGAGAACGTCGGGATCGAGCTCGTGCACCTCCCGAGCCAGCCGTTGCTCCACATCCTTCAGCTCCTCGAACATACGTTCGAGGATAAAGGCTGCCACTGACAAAAATGCGGCTGCTTAAGAGAGGAGTTTAGAAATTTGGGACTCCGCGCATGCCTTTAGGAAGACGCCGCGCATGGCGCAGGCGAGACGCGGTCCCCTCGCGCCGACCCCAAGGGGTACGTGGGGGTATCTTCGCTCCAAGAGAGGCCGCATCACACCGCCCTGCCCGGGCCAGCCGTCCCCCTTGCGCCCCCTACACGACGCCGTGCTGCTGCCTCCGATTACACGACTGCGCACGGGCAACTGGGATCAGGTGCCGGTCTCCCAGGACGCCAAGTACTCGACCTGGCCCTGCGTCAACGCATCGATCTGCACGCCCAGAGACCTCAGCTTGAGCCGAGCCACCTCGAGATCGATGTCGTCGGGCACGGGGTAGACGGCCGGATCGAGGTTCCGATTCTTCACCAGCCACTCGAGGCAAAGAGCCTGGTTGGCGAAGGACATGTCCATCACGGCTGCCGGGTGACCCTCCGCCGCCCCGAGGTTCACGAGCCGGCCCTGAGCGATGAGGTAGAGCCTCCGGCCATCCGGCTGGACGAACTCCTGGACGTTCTCGCGGACGTCACGGACCTCGGTCGACCTGGCGTGGAGCTCCTTCACGTCGATCTCCAGGTCGAAGTGGCCGGAGTTCGACAGGATCGCACCGTCCCGCATCAGGTCGAAGTGCTTACCGGTGATGATGTCGCGATCGCCTGTCACGGTTATGAACACGTCTCCGAGCCGCGCGGCCTCCTCCATCGGCATGACCCGGTACCCATCCATCACCGCCGTGAGCGCTCTGAGGGGGTCGACCTCAGTCACGATGACGTTCGCCCCCATGCCGTCCGCCCTGAGCGCCACGCCCTTCCCGCAGTTCCCGTAACCGGCAACGACGACCGTCCTTCCCGCGAACAGGATGTTCGTCGCCCGAAGTATCCCGTCTAGGGACGACTGGCCCGTGCCGTAGTGGTTGTCGAACAGATGCTTCGTCTTTGCGTCGTTCACGCTCACGATCGGGTACTTCAATGCTCCCGCAGCCGCCATCGCCCGAAGGCGGACCACTCCGGTGGTGGTCTCCTCCGTCCCGCCTATGACCGAGGGGATCAGGTCGGGAAGCTGGCTGTGCAGCGTCGATACGAGGTCGGCGCCATCGTCCACCGTGAGATGCGGCCGGAGATCAAGAGCTTGCTGGATGTGCTTGTAGTAGCCGTCTCCGTCGATCCCTCGGATCGCAAAGACCGATAGGCCAAAGTTCTGAACCAAGGAGGCTGCTGTGTCGTCCTGGGTGGAGAGCGGGTTTGATGCGCAGAGCGCGACCTCCGCGCCCCCCGCAAGGAGCGTCCTTGCAAGGTTAGCGGTCTCCGTCGTCACGTGAAGGCAAGCCGCGATCCGTATTCCTTCAAAAGGCTTGTCCGCCTCGAACCTGGAGCGTATCAGCCTGAGAACCGGCATCTGGGTGTCGGCCCACTCGATGCGGCGCCGCCCCGCCTCGCTCAGCGAGAGATCGCGTACGTCGTACTTTGTCATCCTTCGTTCCCTTCACCGTGATGTGGCGTGCTTTGCTTGCGAGACGTTGACCAACCCTACCGGACAATCTCTCCGCTGGTGGGAGGAGTCCCGAGCTGGCGCTTAACCTCGTCGATGAGCTCTACCTTCGAGGGGTCCACACCACTCAGAAGCGCAACGTAGGTTGCCGCGAAGTCCCCTAGACAGATGAGATCCATGAGGTTGGCGAGGGGACTGTCTCCCCCGGCATGAACCTCCTCCACGGCGGTGACCCGCTCCGCGATCAGGGGGAGCGTGACCTCGATTCTCCTCTCCACTCGTGGGTGCTCGTGACGGTGGCGCAGGACGATGACGGTGGTCGGGCAGTCGAGCCTATCGGTGCCAGCCCACCCCGAGATCTCGTTGTGATCGAGCTCGGGAAAGAAGTGGTTATAGGAGGCTATCTTGCTGCACTCGTTGAACTGGCACTTCCACCGATACGCGGCAACCTCTGCCAGCCCCTCCGAGCCGTAGACGAGCGGAAGGCGGTGAACGAGTCGGGCCGCGAGCTGCTTCGCAGGGTTGCCGGAGGCGGGACTCCGCCTTCCATACTCGTCGATCCGCTTGCCCAGCAGCTCCACGGTCTCCACGACATCCGCTTCGAGATCGGTCCACCCCATCCTCTGGCAGATCCCGAGCAGCGCCATAGACATGTACCCGAGGGCCGCTCTGGGTTGAAGACCGGGAGGCAGCACGACAGCCGGGCAGCGACGGCTCTCGCCCAGGTCGGCAAGGGGTCCGCCCGCCGATATCGTGACGAGGGAAGCCCCTCTAGCGAACGCTTTCTCGAAGGCCTGCAAGGTCTCCTCGGTCCGCCCCGAGTAGGAGACCGCAAGCACGAGGGTCTCTTCACCAACCCAACCGGGGAGATCGTAGCCCTTGCACGTGTATGCGACGTGAGGGAAGCCGGAGCCTAGCACCGCGTTCATCAGGTCGCCCGAGATCCCCGAGCCCCCCATACCCGTTACGAGGACGGAGGAGACCCCAGCGGGGTCGGGCAGAGAGCCCACCCCCTTGCCCAGCTCCCAGCCGCGCTCAACCTGGCCGGGCGACCCCTCGACGCACTCTAGGAAGCCGCCGGGATCAGCTCGTTCGATCGCCGAGAGATCATCAAGATCAGTCACCCCTCGCGGGCCTCTTCAACGAGCATGTGCGGAATACCGTTCACTATCGGATAGACGAGCTTGCACTCGCCGACGCACGCGATCACCTGGTCCTGCTCCCGGTACTCGATCTCACCGCGGCAGTTCGGGCAGATGAGCAGGCTGATCAGCTCCTGGTCAACCATCGCAAGTTCCCCTATGGCTCGTCACGCCGCCCCGCCGTTTCCGGCCTCCGTGGAGCGGCGCTGTGAAGCGGCGATTATCTGGCTCAGCTCCTCGGTCAGCGCAACACCAATCTCCGGGTTCTCCGCCTCCACGTTAAGGCGAAGGAGCGGCTCTGTGTTGGACCCTCGGGCGTTGAACCACCAATCGGGGAACTCAACCGTCAGCCCATCGGTCCAATCGTGGAGCCCATCGGGCATCGCCGACGCCAAACGGTCCAGGGCCACCTTCTGGTCCTCGACCGTTAGGTTTATCTCCCCCGAATTCCAATATCTCCTGTAGGGTCGGAGCACCTCGCTCATCGGCCGGTTCTGCTTCGAAAGGGCCGAGAGCACGAAGAGCGCGCACATGAGGCCCGAGTCGGCCCGGAAGTTTTCGCGGAAGTAGTAATGCCCCGAGTGCTCGCCCCCGAACGCGGCTCCCGACTCTGCCATGATCCGCTTGATGAAGGAGTGGCCGACGCGGCTGCGGATCGCGGTCCCCCCACGCTCTTTGATCGTTTCGGGAACGACCCTGGAGCAGATGAGGCTGTAGACGATCGAGGCCCCGGGCTCCTTTTCGAGGACCTCCGCAGTGACGAGGGCGGTGATAATGCTTCCGGATGCAGGCGATCCCTGCTCGTCCACGAAAAAGACGCGGTCGGCGTCGCCGTCGAACGCCATGCCGAGGTCTGCGTCGCTCGCCTTCACGGTTTCGATGAGGTCACGGAGGTTCGTGATCTGAATCGGGTCCGCGGGATGGTTCGGAAACGTTCCATCCAGCTCGAAGTAGAGAGGAACGAGCTCGACCGGAAGGCGTTCGAACACCGGCGGCACCATCTTTCCGGCCATCCCGTTGCCGGCGTCGATGACAACCTTCAGGCTTCTGAAAGCAGAGGTGTCGACGACGCTCAGAAGATGCTCGACGAACTGATCCACGATGTCGGCCTTCGTTACCGTGCCCCTCTTGGACTCAGACGGAAGGCCCTCCTCGGCGAGGCGGCGAATCTCGGCGAGCCCTGTGTCCTGCCCAATGGGGGCGGCCTCCGCCTTGCACATCTTGATCCCGTTGTACTGGGAGGGATTGTGAGAGGCGGTCAGCATGGCGCCCGGCATTCGATACAGGCCCGACGCGTAATAAAGCGCATCCGTCGAGACAAGCCCAACATCGACGACGTCAACCCCCCTCCCCACCACCCCTTCCATGAATGCTGCCGCCAGCTGCTCCGAGGACTCTCGCATGTCCCGACCGACCACGACGCTCGGGGCGCGGCAGTATTCGGCGAAGGCCGCGCCGATTCTCGAGAGGGCTTGTTCGTCGAGTTGCCCCGGATAGACGCCCCGCACGTCATACGCTTTGAAGACGGCGCCGAGGTCCACGGATGGCATCCTAAACCTACGGCGCCACACGTAGCCGCCCTCCCCTCCGTAGGGCGGGGGTTGCTCTATTCTTAATTGAGAGACCTTTTCATTCGAGGCGCGGCCTGAGGTCCTGAAAACCCATCCGCGCGCAACCCCGAAGAGGAAGCATTGAAGATCGAAGAGCATCCATCCAAGAAGACCAAGACGACCAAGGCGGTCGCGTCCAAGCTCGCCTCGCTGGAAGCGGAAGCGCGCTGGCAGGACCGCGCCGCATGCAAGGGCATGGACCCGACCCTGTTCTTCGGGCCGGAGCACACCGAGGCGGTCAAGGAAAAGCGCGACCGTGAGGAGGCCGCGAAGGCAGTCTGCCGAACTTGCCCCGTAAGCCAGGAATGCCTCGAGCACGCGCTCGCCTCGCGCGAGGCCTACGGAATTTGGGGCGGCCTGACCGAGCTCGAACGAAAGGCCCTCCTCCGCCGGAGAGTCAGTGGCAACGTGACGCTAACGTCCGCCCGGACTTCTCAGCGCAGCGTCTGAACCTCCCAGGCTACCGACGTTCCAACCCGCGAACGTCACCCACCTCTTAAGCGTAAGGCGGGGGAAGGCTCCTTCCGATGTACCGTGAACGCAGCCTTCCCCCCTCGCGCCAGTACGCGTACCAGTACGGACCGTGGGGGCAGCGGGTACAACCGGGCTTCCCGCAGTTGACCGGCTCCAGCCGGTAACTGACCTTGCCCGCGCTGTGCGGGCGGTCCGCGTCGTGTAGGTCGTGCTCACTCTTCGACACGAGAACACCTTTGACGAAGATCAGCAGACGTCTGAGATCGTATTCGTCCAGCGCTCGGACCTGCCGGATGAGCTCACGGTCGATAGCCAAAACCCGTACTCCTAATCTCGGATCTCCTGCCCGTCGCGGGCGAGGTGCCAAGGCGCCTTACCTACGGGTTACCTAAGTATGGGCCAACCCAGCCCGGGCGTGCGGTTCCTACAAGAATGGGCTAGGCGGAGCGGGAGACGGCCGTGCGGCGGTCCTCGGTTTCCCACCCCCTCGGAGGTGAGAACCTCTTGAGGTGCACCTCGCAAAGGTCGTAGCGATCAGGCTCGAACCCCGGTTGCAGCTCCTCTAACCAGACGAGGCGCCGGGCGTAATGGAAGCCGAGGGAGACTTCGGCCGGCCCATTGCATCCGGAGTGGGAGCAGACGCGGACGCAGACTTCAGCTTCTAGATCAGCCACGGGGCGAGATTATAATTACGGCCGTGTAATTTTCAAGGGAGCGGGTGCTACCCCGTCTTATGTTTTCGCGTTGTTACCTAAGAAAGCTTTTGTAGTTTGACGGCCTTGCTGTGGCCGTACTTCACGAGAAGCGCCCTCTCGCCGCCGGCCCGCCCCCCGCGCCTTCCTCGGCCTCCCCACGTCTGCGAAATCCAGCAGATGCGCAGACAAAACAAAACTGCCCGGCGGGGATGGCCAGGCAGTAAAAAAGCGTTCCGCAGTAGCTTTCGGGTCGCCCCTACTCACTTCTGCGGAACGACGAGATCGTAGCACTGTCTCTTTCCGCCTTGCAAGAAAAATCTTCACAGGTCGCGAAAGAAATCATGGAGAAGCGGACTCAGCATGACGCCATAATGATCCTGTGAAGCGCGGGTGCAGGCTGATTCTCCTCATATGCCCGGCGCTGCTCTTGATGGCCACGGCGTGCCGCCCCCCCGCATTCCTGCGGGAGATGGTCGGAAAGGAAACCCCTGCAACCACCACCGAGGAGCAGTACCCACCCCCGCAAGCCGTTGAGCCCCCGGTCCAGCTCCTCTTCGGGACTGTCGTCCTGACCAATGAGCCAGGATGGGGCAAGATCCTCCCGAAGGGCCGCGAGTCGGGCGGCGCTCTGGTACTGGACGTGCTGCCCAACACTCCCGCGCAGCAGCTGGGCGTTCAGCCCGGGGACGTGATCTCCTGGATCGATGGAGCCGAGATCCAGAACCACGAGCAACTGTTGGTCGCCTTCAGAGCAGGCAAGACCGGTCAGCATGAGATGCGCATCGTCAAAGCGGACGGGACGACAAAGTCCGTCACCGCCCAATTGGTCCCCCCCGGGGAATTCTCCCTGGTGAGGTACTTGGAGGAGCGGATTGCGTCGCAGCCAGGACCGGTGGTTCGATATCTGCTCGCCGAGCAGCTGGAGGACCATAACCGGGCGATCGATATCGTCCGCGCCCTCCTGCAGGAGCACCCCGAGCTCCCGGAAGCTCACGCGCTGCTGGCCCGTCGTCTTCTCGACAGGGTGCAGGCGTCGGCAGGAGACGAGACGACCGCCCAGCAATCGTCGAACGACCTCGCCGAGGTGGCTAGGGAGATCGATACGGCCGTTCAGCTCGATCCCAGAGCGGCGAGCATCTACCGCGCTCGGGCTCAGATCAATCTCACGCTGGGCCAGCCCGCCAAGGCCGAGTCGGACGCCGCCGCCGCCCTGAGAATGGACGACCTGTCGGCGGAGACGTATTACCTGCTCGGAACTGCCCGCTTGGCGCTGGGGCGAGCGAACGAGTCCCTCGCGCCCCTGCACCTCGCGGTCCAGCTCGACCCGTACGTCATCGACTATTACGTCTCGCTGGCGCTCAGCTACCGAGCCCTCGGGCGCGAGGACGACACGAGGACGACGCTGGAGGCGGGGAAGGCTCTAGTCACCGATCCCGAGGTCCGCCAGCGGATCGATGAGTTGATGAATCGCCCGGCCGCTTAGTGAGCCGGCATAGCGGCCGGGGCCCCTACCGCCTCTCCTGGCTGCTGCTGGCGTTCGCGCTGGCGGCGGCGCCTGCCTGCGGGCAAGCCCCGTCCTCCCGTCCACTGCCCGCGCCTCCGTCATCAGGCGGGAAGGTCTTGGTCATTGGGATTCCCGGCGTGACGTGGGAAGACCTCGAAGCGGCCCGTTCACCTACCTTGACCGCTCTGTCCCGCAGCTGGATGGTTGGAAACGTCTCCGTGAGGGTCAACAACAGCCTTACAGACGGCTATGCGACGCTCGGGGCAGGGAGCCGGGTCGAGACGGACGGATCTGCGGCTTGGGCATTCAACCTCGATGAGCAGGTCGAGCATGGCCCGGCATCGGAGCTGTTCCGGAGACGAAGCGGGCCCCTGAACAGCGGCGCCGTGGCGGTTGTCACCATAAGGCGAATAAACGACCGCAACCGGACCGAGAACTTCGGTGGTCAGCCGGGACTGTTGGGTGAAGAGCTCCGTCGCACGGGGAGGAAGAGTGCCGTCGTAGGAAACGCGGATCACTCTCTGCAGCCACTCCCCTCCATGCTTCCCTCCGTAGAGAGCATGAACGTTCGCCGTCCGCCGGAGATCGGGATACACCGAGAGGCGGCCCTTGCGGTCATGGACGCAAGCGGGATCGTGCCGCTCGGAGACGTGAGCAGGAGCCTGTTAGAAGCGAGTCCGGATGCGCCGTACGGAGTCGCCGCCTCCCCAGGGGCGGTCCGGGAGGCTTTCTCCAAAGTCTGGTCAGGTGCTACTTACGTCGTCGTCGAAACCGGCGACACGTACAGAGCCGACACCTACTCGCAAGGCGTGGGCGCGGGTGCCGGGCGTCAAATCCGCAAGCGCGGCATCGACCTGGCGGACCGGCAGATCGCCGCGATCCTCGAGGGGGTTGACCTCCAATCCACCCTCGTCGTGATCTTCGGTCCCACGACCCCCGGCGGTCCCGGAGTAAGAGGGCAGCTGCGTCCCGTGCTCCTCCATGCTCCCGGGGCGGCTCAAGGACTGCTTACCTCCAGCTCGACTCGTCGGCCGGGCCTCGTGACCGTCTCCGACCTCTCCGCCAGCATCGCGAGGCATCTCAATCTGACCGACCATCGATTCGCGGCGGGAAGAGCCGTCGAGGCCTCGCAGTCTCCGGGAGGAGTTTCCGACCTCGTCGAGATGAACTCCCGTGCAGTCGTGCACGACCGGCTCCGGGTTCCGATCACCACCGCGATCGTCGGCCTGCAGCTCGTTCTTTACGCCGTCGTCATCATTCGGATGATCAAGGGACGGCTGCCGCGGTGGCTGGCCTTCATCCTCGTGAGCTCCATCGCGTTCCCGCTGGCCTCGTTCGTCTCGCTGGCGGTTTGGAAAGCTGGCCCAATCCCGGCTGCTGCCGCCATCCTCGCCTCCACCCTGGCGCTTGGTGCTCTAGCCAGTTGGGCTGGGAAGAAGACGGGTCTCGGCGCGCCGCTGCTGGTCCTTGCGGCAGCCGCTGGCTTCCTCATCGTAGATCAGCTGGCAGGCGCGCCTGCACAGCTCGACTCGGTGTACGGCTATACGTCGGTGGCGGCGGGCCGGTTCTACGGCCTTGGAAACCTCGGCTTCGCCCTCCTGGCCGCTTCGACTCTCCTGCTCGGTGGGATGGTCACCGATCACTGGGGAACCCGGGGGCGCTGGGCCGCGATGGGGGTCATCGTGTTCGTCGCAGTCGTGATCGGCCACCCCAAATTGGGTGACGACATAGGCGGGATCCTGACGATGGTGGCGGCCGGAGCCATCTTCGGCTTTCGCGCCTGGAAGCGTGACAGGATCCCTTGGCGGGCCTTACCTGCCATCGCGCTCGGAGCGATTCTGGTCCTGGTGGCGTTCGCGGCAATAGATCTCGCCCGGCCGCCCTCTCAGAGGACCCATATGGGCGACTTTCTGGAAGCCTTGATGAACGACCGGGTAGCGGTTTGGCTCGTGATCCAGCGAAAGGCCGCGCTGGCCTTTTCGCTGGCAATTCAGAACTACTGGGCGGTTGTAGCGGGCGCGGCCATCGGCGTGCTCGTCTTTCTGCATCGCCACTCGGTGTTCTCGTGGGGAGAGTTGGTGAAGGACCATCCAGGGCTGAGAGCAGGCCTCGACTCGCTTTTGGTGGCGGCGCTGATCGGTTCTATCCTCAACGACTCCGGAGTCGCAGTCGCGGGGATGATGCTTGCAGTAGGCGCGCCTTGGGCTCTTCTCATGACTGCAGACATGGCGAGCGCCAAGGGGCGCTCCCCGAGGGCCGGCGGGGCGCAAGAACCAGCCGCTATCCCGGCCGGATTTACCCCGCGGCGTCGGGCAGAAGCCCTTCCGGCAGACCGGGAAGGTCTGGCTGTGGATCGGCCGGCGCGGGAGTGGCAGCCGGCGGTTGGGGAGCCGGGGGCGGTGCAGCCCCAGCGGCCTGACCAGGGATAGCGGTCCCGTCTCGCTCGGCAAGAGCATCGAGGGATGAAGTCGGCTGAGGCCCGGGCTGCACCTTGGGCGGGGCCGCCTGGACGATTATGACCGGCGTCCCAACCTCAACTCGCGAGAACAGCTCCTCGACGTCGGCCATCCTCATTCGTATGCAACCGTGGGAGGCGTTGAACCCAAGGGAAGCTTCGTTGGAGGTGCCGTGGATGCGGATGCCGCGGCTGTTCAGGTCCATCGCGCGAGTTCCGAGAGGGTTGCCCGGACCGGGGCCGATCCTTGCGGGCAGGTTGGCTCCCCACCCACCGGGGTGCTTCGCCGGGTTTACCCAGGTGGGGCGAAATCGCTTGTTGATGATCTTGAACTGCCCCAACGGCGTTGGGTACTTGGGCAGGCCGGTTGCGACCTCGTAGGTCTTGACGAGAGTTTCCCCATCGTAGTGATAGAGGCGGTTCTCCCCAGTCTTCACGACGATGACGTCTTTGAAGTTGCTCTTCGTGACCTCAGCGGGAACCGGGCGCGTGCGAAGGGTGACTCTGTCCTGATCGGAGGAGACCGCCTTCTTGATCTCACTCATGGCTGCTTTCTCGTCCAGGGCCTGGCCCGGGACCTCCTCGCTTATTCGCGGCACTCCGCCAATGAGCGAGACGGAGGCATTCTTCGCAGGCTTGTTCACGGACCTCGCCAGCTTCGTCACGAAATCATTCGTCTTTTTCTCCTCGAGGGAGGTCCTGACCACGAGCTCTTGGCCGACCGGCATCCCGGTGATCCGGTACCAGATCCTCTTCAGGGCCGGCATCTGACCATGAAGTGCGATGGCCTGCTCGAATACCTCTTCGACGTTGGTGGAGACGCCCAGCTCACGGCGCGTAACCGTGGTCTCCGTTTCGCCGACGCCAACCGTGATAGGCGCATCCAGCGGCTTCTCGAACTTGTCGACGAGGCGCTGACGCGCGGTCGCGAAGTCCATGCCGTCGAGAGCAACGCCGCCGATCGTCACCCCCTTGAGGACCACGGCTCGCTCGGTCGAGTCGAACCGGAGAGCGGCCGCGGTCGCAGCAGCCCCGAGGATCACGACCGCACAAGTGAGCCCCGTCAGCCAGGTCAGGCGCTTGAACCGCTGCGTGATTGCATTCATGAACAGGCCATTGTATTCATTCACCCGCGCCGAGAATAGAGGTCGGTTTTTCTACTCACCTCGATTCGAAGGTGGCCCGAACCGTATGCTCCTTTGACGAACCGTGCACCCCATTAGTTCCCGAGAATTCGACAGGCTTGTAGACGACGCGCTCGAACAGCTACCTCCCGAGCTGGCCGAGCGAGTCTCGAACGTGCAGATAACCGTCGACGACTCGGACGGTGAGGCCGGCGGCGAACAGCTGTTGGGGCTGTATGAGGGAATCCCTCTCACGGTCAGGGATTTGAGTTACTCGGGCGTCCTCCCAGACCGCATCACTTTGTACAAGCGAAACATCGAAAGGGCGGCTTCCACGAAGGCAGAGCTTGCCGAGGTGATACGGCGGACGGTCCTTCACGAGATCGCCCACCACTTCGGAATCGACGACGATCGCCTCGAGGAGCTCGGCTGGGACTAGATTCTCCGCGAGCTCAACCCCGGTCAGGGCAGAGGCTGGCCCGGTGAGACGGCAAGATCAGCGTACGGCGCCGCTACGGTCACCGAGCTTTCGATCACGACGCTTCCCCGAGCCGCCTCGACCACTGCCGTGGCCGCCCCACCTGCAAGATGCCGCGTCAGCTCCATCGTCACCCTCCCTCCCGGCTCGATCGGCACCCGGGCCAAGTCGGGCGGAGCAGTCAGCCCCTGCGCCGTGATGAGCCTGACGCTGAGCGTTGTGGCGGAGGAGCCGACGTTAACGACCGAAAGGACGGAGGACCCTCCGGCCTCGGATCCTGCAGGGACGACCCAGCGGGAGGACGAAGCCGGCACGCCGAACGCGGTCTCGTACCCGCGGCCCCCCGGGACAACCGGGGAGGTCCGACGCTCCGCGACGAGGGGGACGTCATTCGCGGACTCGATGGAGATCCCGTGCCTCGTTCCTTTGGACAGGTGCTCCCCGACGTCGACCGTCACCTGACGGCCGGCGGGAACGGCAACCTCGCTTAGCTCGGGGGGGGCGACTCGGTCGCCTTCGGTGAAGAACGAGATCCCCACCAGCGCTTCCCTCTCGCTCGGGTTGATCATGACGATCGCTTCCTCGCCGTCCAGCGGAACCTCGCCTCCCGCAAAGAACCACCTATCGGCAGGGTCTCGCGCCCCAACGTCCAGCGAAACGCCCCTGACCCCCTCTCGCGAGATCACGGAGTAGCGTGAAGCAACGACTCGGCCGGTGGTCGCGGTGAGCTCGACGCCGACGGTCGGTGTCTCCTCCACGTAGTCGGAGAGGTTCACCGAAGCTTGCGAGAGCGCAGGGACGAGGAGATCGCGCAGCCTTGCCGGAACGAAATCACGGTCAGGGGTCAAGAGACGGACACGCACGACCGCTTCCTCGCGGAACGGGTTCGCCACGAGCAGGAAATGGTCCTCCCCGCGCAGTGTGCTTCCGTAGGGGAAGAACCACTTGTCCCACGGCTGCATCGAGCAGCGAGATGCCGCGACTCCCTTGGTTCGGCCTCGGGCCGTCAGGTGCGTCGCGCTCGCCTGGCCGAAGGTCTCCGTAACCCCCACTGCATCCGGCCGCTGGAACTCGGTCAGGGAAACCGCGCTCCTCTGACCGGGTCCGAGCATCGCTTGCTGCACGTTCGACTGCCCCGACCCTCCAACAGCAAAACGCCGCAGCCCGAGGGCGGAGCGTCCGAGGTTGGTTGCGGACATGACCGCATCTATGTCCTCCCCTCCCGGAGCGGGGCAGTACCAGCCGGCCGATACGAACCGCCCAGGGTCCTCGAGCCGGACGGACCGCGGCACCGGCCTGAGGTTCCTGTCGAGAAACAGGGCGAGGCCGAGCACGAGGACAAAGGCGCCGAGGAAGGCGAATTCCTGGCGCCTCACCTTGCGCGTCGGGGCTCGCGCGTTAGCTCAGTCCTCGCCATAGCGACAAGGCCGAGCAGGACAACCGCCTGCAGCGCGACCCAAAAAAGGCGGAGCCAGCGGCGGCCAAATGTGACGGTTATCTCTCCCCTTGCATCCGGGGTCAGCTCGAACCGGTTGGACCAGCCAAACGCCCTGGAGTGCTCGAGTTGCTCCCCTCCCACGAAGGCGCGCCAACCCGAGTTGAAGTTGTCGCCGAGCAGGACCTGCGAGTGGCGAGTCCGTGGCAGGTCAGCCGAGAAGCGGCTCGAGCCCCGCCGCGGGATGGCCCTCCCGCCCGACCAATCCGAGAGCATGAGGGCCGTCTCGTTATCGTCGGCGGCTACCCTGGGATCCAGCGTCGCGGGGGCCAGGACCGCGCGGGGCAGCCACTGAAGGTTGCGGAATATCGCCACGCCCCCGACCTGCTGCTCGAGGGCGATGTCGCGTTGGCGGCGCAGCGCCGCCATCGACGGAACGTCCGTGGTGTCCGCCACGATGAAAC
>JALZBO010000087.1 GCA_030863545.1 Actinomycetota bacterium | reverse complement strand
CCCCCGGCCGGCAGTGCTGCAAGCGTCTCACCCCCACCCAGCAGCGCTGCAAGCGTTTCCCCACCGCAAGGTGAGGGTCCCACAGCGGTCGCGCCGGCTACCACGCCGGCATGGGGAGCGCGGCGAGCGACCGCTTCGGGTATTCAGACCGACCCGTCTCGCCGACCCCGGCCCAGATCCGTTTTGGGGAGATACACATTTGCCGCGGTCCTCATCGTCGTCGGGTTGGCCGCCCTGCTCGACCGGTTTGAGGCGATAGATCTCGAGCCGCGGCACTACCCCGCTCTGGCATTGGTCGTCATAGGCCTCGGCCTTTTGACGGGTGCGCTGTGGGGGAGGGCACGGGGGCTCATCCTCCTGGGCATCCTCGTGACCCCTCTGGCATTTGGAGCAGGCATGATCGACGTCCCCCTACGGGGAGGTTTCGGCGAACGCTTCTACGCCCCGCTCGAGACAAGCGAGCTTCGAGACGAGTACCGCCTCGTGGCGGGGGAGCTCAACCTGGATCTAACCGACCTCGAGTGGGGTGCGGAGCCGGTCGAGATAGACGCGAGCGTAGCGATGGGTGAGCTCTTCGTCACGGTTCCCTCGGATATCACCGTCGACTTCCGCGGGCATGCAGCCATGGGTGAGGTATCGGCGTTCGGCGAGACCAGAGGAGGTGTTGGCGTGAACCTGGACGTGGTGGACGAGGCGGCAGGCGATGCTCCGACGCTCATCCTCGATGCCTCAGCATCGATGGGATCGGTTCAGGTGACGAGATCGCCCCGGCTCGGCAGGGAGGCACCGGAAGGAGGCCTTCGATGAAACGGCATCGGTTCGACCTTCTGTCGGGCGTGTTCGGACTCGTGTACACGGTGCTCGGCATTCGACTGCTCGCAGGACCGGTCCACCTCCCCGACCTCGACCTCGACTGGATTTGGCCTCTTGCCGCGGTTGCACTTGGTGTAGCGCTCCTCGTGTCTGCGCGGCGGTCGGGGGGTGAAGCTGGCCGTGAAGCCAACGATGGCTGAAGCCGCGTAGGGGCTCCCCCCTCTTGACCGCAAGGGCCGCCGCACCGGGCGGCCCTTGACCTTTTTCTGGTGACTCTTCCGTTTCGACGGAGCGCCGCTTCATAAGAGCGAGGCGATCGCGCTTTTCCTACACAAATCCGCGCTACTTTCATTGACTCTCCTTACAATCCGTATCCCCGTTTTTACTCCTTTTGCTCATGGTGATATCCAGAAAGCCAAAACTGCTTGCCCTGGTCCTGGCGCTGATCGTCGCAGGATGGCCGTTGCCGGCGTCCGCGGGCCCAGTTCCCCCTCAACTTCCTGCCCCCGAGGAGATGAAGCGGCTCCAAGGGGAGCTCGCGAACTCACTGGCCAGCGTCAGGGCAGGGCAGAACAAGCTCGACCAGGTAGTTCGCAGCTACGAGCTGGCGCGCGACCGTATGGAAGCGCTGACGAACCTCATCCAAGGCAACCAGGCGCGCCAGGACCTCCTCGAGGTCCAGCTCCACGCCGCTAAGTCCCTAATGAACAGGCGGGCCGCGTCCGCTTATCGAGATGGACCGTCGCGTCTCGTAAACGTGTTGATGAAGGCGACCAGCTTCCGGCAGTTCTCGACGGCCTTCGGGATGATCAAAGCGGTCACGGCCGCCGACAGCAGGAACCTCGCCAACCTTACGGCGTTGAAGGGCGAGGAGGCGCGCCTACGCGAGGCCCTGAATGCGCAGCGGGCAAGCCAGGAGAGGCTGGTTCACGAGCTGGAAGCCCGGCAAAAGCAGATGCAGGGATCTCTGGCCGCGCTCGGCAGGCAGTACGAGGCGGTCCGCTCGCAGCTGGAAAAGCGCAAGTCGGGGTTCACGTTTCCGGTCCGGGCTCCTTACTCCTACACCGACTCGTGGGGAGCTCCCCGGATGGAGGGGACGAGGTTCTTCCACAGCCATGAGGGGACCGACATCTTCGCCCTGGCCGGTACGCCCGTCTACGCAGTCGTGGACGGCGTCGTGGAGAAGATGGGAGTCGCACCTCTCGGGGGCAACAAGCTGTGGCTCCGCTCTCCGGGCGACAACTGGAGCTACTACTACGCTCACCTGTCCGGGTACGCGCCGGGCATACGGAACGGCTCCAGGGTGCGCAGGGGGATGGTCCTCGGCTTCGTGGGCAACACCGGCAACGCCCGTGGAACCCCTCCCCACCTGCACTTCGAGACCCACGTGCCGTCGGGGGCCGCCACCAACCCCTATCCCATACTGAAACGCGTCAACCCCCTCAAGTGACGTGATGTCACTTGCGCAGCCTGTTCGGGTCGAGGCCGCATTGCCCGGCCTGTCCTCAGAGCAGAGCCAGCTGCCCGGGTTGGAGCAGTTGTCGGGGAAGGCGACGCGGCTTTCCTTCTCGCCCGACTTCGGAATCATGCCCTTTCAGGCAGAGACCGAGGAGGAAGACCATCGCCGGCCCGGCGCGGGCCAGCTTTGCCTGGAGTCTGAGCAGGAGGCGCTGTGCGAGGTGTTGCCTGCTCCCCGTCAGCTCGCGCTCCTGCCCGATCCCCCGCCGTGGGAAGACCGTTGCCGCCCGGCGTTGGCACGCCGGCGAGATGCCTCGAACCTGAGCAAGAGACGCGTCGCGCAACCACCACAGGCTTCGCTTTTCTAACTCACCTGGCTTCCGTAAACGTCTAAGGTTCGCCCGTCTTCACGGCGGCGTTTAGCCGAGCCCGAGATCGAGGCAAAACCCCTCGCCCGAGTGACCGGAAATCCCGGGGGTTGTCGTTGGGCCCTCCTAAGATGAGCCCATGAGCACCCCTGCCCCTGCCCTCCTCGCACACTACACGGACGAGCCGAGCGCGGACGTCGCGTCTCATTTGGTTCCCCTCTCCCCCTCGAGGGCATGCGACTACAAGACCTGCCCTCAGCTATTCAAGTTTCGGGCCATCGACCGCCTCCCCGAGCCTTCGGACGTCCACAAGACCAAGGGGACGCTCGTCCACGCCGCGCTCGAGCAGCTATACCTGCTGGAGCCAGAGAACAGAACGTTGGACCGGGCGAAGGGGATCCTGGGTGCGATATGGGACGAGCTCAAGGCCGACCCCGAGTACGCCTCGCTCCCGCTCGCGCCCCAGGAAGAGGCTGCCTGGCTGGAGGAGGCCGAAAGGCTGCTAGCCAACTACTTTCGCATGGAGGATCCTTCGCGCGTCCTTCCCCATGAGATGGAGTGGTGGGTTCAACACGAGACCGAACGAACCCTTCTCAGAGGAATCATCGATCGGGTTGAGATCGACTCGGATGGGGAGTGGATCCTGACGGACTACAAGACCGGCAGGGCCCCGTCCGTCAGCTATGCCCTCGGATCGTTCTTCGGGCTCAAGTTCTACGCCCTCGTCTGCTGGCGAGCTTTCGGCAAGCTGCCCAAGGAGCTCCGGCTGATTCACCTAAAGGAACCGGAGGTCATCACCCTCGTCCCGACACCCCAGATGCTAAAGGGGATGGAGCGCCAGCTCGACGCGATCTCGGATGCGATAGCGCGGGCTCACGAGAAGAACGATTGGCGGCCCCGCCCAAATCAAATGTGCTCATGGTGTCCGCACCGCTCCATCTGCCCCGCCTTTGCGGGGGCCGCTGGCGGGACCAGCAGCTGCGAAAGCGCGTAGAGGCTAGCTAAACCCGCGGGCTAAAGGCTGTAGAAGCCGCGGCCGGTTCCGACGAAGGGGTTGGTCAGTTTTTCCCTGTCCAGTGAGGTGGGAGGGCCGTGTCCCGGGAAGACCTCGCGGTCTGGTAGCACGAAAAGACGCTCCCTGATCGAGGCCACGATCGCGTCCTCGTCCCCGCCGAGCAGGTCCGTTCTCCCGATAGAGTCTGCAAAGAGCGTGTCCCCCGAGAAGAGCGGGCCGTCGGACTCGGCCAAGCAGATGCTCCCGGGTGAGTGGCCGGGAGTGTGGATCACCTCCAGCCTCAGCCCCCCGGCCACGATCTCGTCCCCGTCGTCCAGGTGTCGGTCGACCGCCGGGGGAGGCGCGGACGTCCCGAGAAACATCTCCATGCTTTCGGGAAGCCACCGCAGAACCTCCAAGTCGTCCCGATGCAGGTAAAGAGGAGCGCCGGTTCGGTTCCGGAGCTCGTCCGCGGCCAGCACGTGGTCGAAGTGAGCATGGGTCGCGACCATGCCCGTGAGGGTCAGGCCGTGAGCGGTTACGGCCTTGGCAATGAGCTCCACGTCGTCGCCGGGGTCTATCACGATGGCCTGCTTGGTGGCAGGATCTCCTACCACGTAACAGTTGCAGGCGAGGGGCCCAACAACGAGGTGTTCGTAGATCTGCAACTCCACCCTTTCAATCTATCCACTCCGTCCGGAGGCGACCTCCTTGCTTGAGCGGCCGGCCGTCATCGACGTCTCCGTCTACATAGAGGCCCCGCCCCGTACGGTGTGGCCCTACCTCGTCGATTGGGAGAACCTCGACAGGTGGATGAAAGAGGCTCGCGACTTCCACGTCACCTCCTCTCATCGGGAAGGCGTCGGTGTGACGGCTGAGGCGACGGTTCGTATCGCGGGAATCAAGACAAGGGATCCCATCAGCGTCTCGAAGTGGGAGCCTCCCGCCACGCTCGAGATCCAGCATCTGGGGTGGGTGACCGGCTCCGGATTGATGAAGCTCCGCGCTCGGGGCGGGGGCACCGAGCTCTCGTGGAGGGAAATCCTCAATCCGCCGTGGGGGGTTCTCGGAGCGATTGGGCTCACGATGGTGAAGCCGGTCATGCGCCGCATCTTCGATCGCGATCTCAGGCTCCTCAAGAAGCTAATAGAGTCGGAATCGGTGCCCGGGTCATTGCAATAGGCTTTTGACCATGGAGGAGCGCAGAAGGCCGGCGCCGGCCCGAAGGAGGCCGTCAGCAGCCCACAGGAGGACGGGGCCCGAGGCTGGGAGAACACGCCGGCCGCAAGCAGCAAGGGCGACGCGAGGACCGTCGTCCACACTGTTTTCCAGATGGCTCTTGGTGGTTTACCTGCCGCTCGGTCTTCTCGCGGTCGGCATCGTGCTCCTCATCCTCGGCGCCCTCTCGGGGCCTGCGGTCTGGCTCACGATTCTCCTCGCGATCTACGGCGTGATCCCCGTGCGAATCATCCTCGAGGGCAGGCGCAGGGGCATGCCCGTTCCGACCCCTCGCGGAGGGATCGTCCTGCCTGCCCCTCCGGAAGAGCCACCAGGGGCGGCGCCACCACGGTCCGCAAGGGCCGGGCAGCCCGCCAACGTTCTTTCAGGTCGTCAGCGCGCGCTGTTCGGGCTCACCGCGATCGGCATCCTCTTGCTTGTCGGAGGGATCCTCCTCGTCTTCGGGATGGCGAGGCTCACCTCCTCACTCGGGCTCGCTCTCGTAGGGATCGGCGGATTCCTGATGATCCTCTCCGTAACGGTCCCCGCGTTTCGCCTGTTCGATCTGCTCCTGAGAGCAGTCGGGCGTCTCCTCGGCAGGGCCGCGGGAGGGCACCGATTCTGACTACTTCGGCCCGGTAGTCCCCTTGATTGCTCGGAGCTCGGCCGCCTTCGACCGCGCCTCCGCGATCCGTGGATCCGAACCCTTCGCCATCTCTTCCTCGTACACCTTGCGCCGTATCTCGGCGGCCTCCTCGGGTGAAACTCCTCCCCCAGCGGGCGCGGCAGCCGGCGCCTCGGAAGCGGCCGGAGCCGTGGCCTCGGGAGCGGCCGCCTCTTGAGCAGCTGGCGCGGCCTCGGCCGCAGCCTCCCCTGCGGGCGCCGCAGTTGCCGTGTCCGCCTGCGGTGCCTTGCTGGCATCGGCGGGCTCATGAGCTGGCCCCACCATCGGTGAAGGCTGTGGCTCAGCCTCGGAAGTGGCGACCTCGGGCGCGGCCGCAGGTGCGACCGCCGCTGACGGCGGAACGGTTTCCGCACTTTCCCGCGCCCGCGCCTCTGCCGCCTTCGCGCGGGCTTCGGCAACGTCGCGGTCGGTTCCCTTGGTGAGCTCATCGTTCAGCACGGCCTCGTACACCTGCTTTGGGTCTATGCCCGGCTTCGGAGGTGCAGCGGGAGCCTCGGCAGCCGGAGGCGCGGCGGCCGTCGCGGCAGGCTCAGCAGGAGCCGCAGGGGGCGCTTCCGGCGCATGAGTGGGAGGGGCTTCCGGAGCCGCGGTTGGAGCTGGAGGAGGTGCGGTTGCAACCGCCGTAGCTGCGGTGGCCCTCGCGGCTCCTCCTCCCCCACCACCGGACCTCAGCGCACCGGCTATGGCAGGCACCAGGAAACGGCGAGCGGGAAGACCCAGCATCAACAGCATCAAAAGGGCAAGGGCTACCGCGAGCGGCGGGAAGTACTTCTGCGTTGGTGGCGCCGCAGCTTGAGTCGTCCCCTCTTCGGCCTCTCCCCCCTCCTGGCCCTCCTCATCGGTGGGAGAGGGGGAGGCTTGGGGCGTGGCGGTTGGGGCTTGCTGTGGGTCCGCGGGCGCCGCTCCTGCACCTTCCCCGGTTCCCGGAGCCGGAGCTCCTCCACCCGGAGCCCCTCCGCCGGCCGGCGGGGCCGGCTCCCCCTGGCCCTGCGGGGCCGGCTGCCCCTGGCCCTGCGGGGGCGGCGCTCCGGCCGCACCTTCCACGACGATCGTGCCGGTCATCCCGAGCGACTGGTGAAACGTGCACACGAGGTTCAGGTTGCCGGCCTGGTTCACCGTCGCGCTCTTTTCCTCCCCAGGATTGATGAGCGGGATGTTGATCGGCCCTCCCTGCGTGACCGCATTGTGAGGAGCGGCACCCGTGTTCCTGAATACGATGGTGTCGCCTACATTGGCTCTGATGTTGCTCGGGACGAACTGGTTGTCCTTGGCCTCAACGTTGACGGTGGCCGCCTGCGCCGGACCAATCCCCGCGACGAGCGCGGTAAATAAGGCGGATAGGAACACGGTCTGGCGCATCAAGCCTCCTTTGAGGGCAGAAGAAAGGGTCACCTGCAGGATTGTAGGCTCCCCGGACGGATCGCGCTAAAGAGCCGCCTTCCGGCCAATGCTAGGCGACGATCTGTACGGGGGTTCCCGTTGGGGCCAGGTCCTTAAGCTGCATTATCACGGGGTTCGTGACCCTGAGACACCCATTGCTCGACTGGATCCCGACGGACCTTTCGTTGCTGGTCCCGTGGATCGCAATCTGCCCCCGGCCGCCTGCAAACGTCGTCAGCACGTCGCTGAACCCGGCGACGCTCAACATGAAGACTCCATAAGGGCCTCTCGGGTTGTCGTAGGGTACGGCGACATCCACGTAGAACTGACCGATAGGCGTGGGAGTGCCGGGCGTGCCGATTCCGACGGGGGTCTCCATCAGCAGCTGGTTCCCCCGGAAGACACTCAGCTTGAACTTGCTCAGCTCCACGAGTATGCGGTTCGGTACCGTTCTTAGCCCTACCTGGCTCTTCTGAACCCACCCTGTGGTGCCGTTGGGCCTCTCAGGGAGCATCACCTGTAGCCAGTCCCCCTGCTGCGCCTTGACCCCCATCACGAGCGGGACGCCCTCGAACGTCGGGTTGGTCAAGACGTGGGTCACCTTCGTACCCCCCGGGCTGTCAAAGACGAGGACCCTCGGAACGGTGGCGTCGGCAACCAGCGAGCCTCCCCCAACCGCACCCGCTTGCGACAGGGTTGGGGCGACGGGCCCCGCTTGCCTCGCGGCAAGTGCGGCCGTTCCGTTTCGCGTCGCTGCAAAGCCCGTCTGGCCGGCGCTTCCGACGAGGGCCAGAGCAACGGCGGCCCAGCAGGCAACGACGCGCTTAAACCGGCCGTGACCCAATCTCTGCCGCGATCGGTCAATTCTGTTCACTGCTGATCACTGCTCCATTCCTCTTCATCTTCCAGGTGCAGGACCCGGAACGCTTCTGCATACTCGTAACCAGTGCCGGTCTCCTCCGCCATCACCCTGCCGATCTGGCGGATCCGGTCCCCGATGTCTTCCCACTCAGGAGCCTGCGAGTAGTGGACGGAGACGGCCTTGATCTTCGTCTCCATGTGCTCGCTGATATCGATGACGTAGTTGGGGTTTTGGGCGAAGCCGAGAAAGAACATCTTGATGTCGTGCGGCATGAAACCCTTGTCGTACAGCTCCTCCCGGTAAAGAGGAACCGTAGAGGCGCCGGGGTTGACGGCCGCGCAAAGCGCCTCTCCGACCTTTCGGTGGTCGGGGTGGTTGACGTAACGGTCCGCAAAGAAGTACATGGTCGGGTCCGGGCCTATCACGACATCTGGCTTGAAGCGGCGAATCTCGCGGATCATGTCACGGCGCAGGTCGTGCGAATCCTCCACGTAACAGTCCTCGTACCCCAGAAAGACGATGTCCGAGATCCCGGTGATCTTCGCCGCTTCCCGCTGCTCCTGTATGCGGGAAGCGATGAGCTGCTCCCTCGTGACGGAGGGGTCGTTCGAGCCGTGCGAGCCGTTGGTCACCACGCACAGCACAACCTCCTTGCCCTCGGCCGCCCACCGCGCCATCGAGCCGCCGGCCATGAACTCGCCGTCGTCGGGGTGCGCGAAGAAAACGAGAACCTTCTCGAACTTGGGGTCTTTCATGGCGCCACCCTTCCAAAGTCGACGAAAGCTCGGTGGGTCGCGGGCATCAGCTCGGCAAAGAAACGTTCGACGGCCGCCCCGTACTGGGCAATCTCCCACATCGCCGTTTCGGCGTTACGCAGCGAGATGAAGTTCATCAAGGCTCGGGCGTTGACCGTCCAGTAAAACTCTGTGTAAAGACCTACCGGCAGGATGAAGCGGGCCAACTCCTTGGCCACTCCCAACTCCAGCATACTTTTATACAGGTTCCACGCCTGCTTGTAGTGGTCCCTCATCAGGTCCTGGACCTTGGCTGCCGTCTCGCCGTCGACGGGTTCGAATCTGTATGCGCCCGGCTTCCCAACCTGGCTTCTGATCTGCGCCTGCTCGGGGATGTAGAAGCTGTCTATAGCCTCGGAGTACCTGAGGCTGTGCTCGTTGAAGCTACTCCACCGGTGCCTCATCCACTCCCGGGCAACTGCGATCGGGCAGCGAATGTGAAAGCGGAACATGTTGTGCTCGAAGGGAGAGGCGTGCTTTTCTCGCATGAGGAAGCGGATGAGCTTCTCGTCCCTTTCGTCCATCTGCTCCTTCATCTGCAGGAAAGAGACTCGAGCGCCGTTCACGACCGACAGGTCGGTTGCCTCTGCAGCATCGAGGCGGACGAACCCGTGGTCGAGCACATCGACTCTTCCACCGACTGGCGGCACGTGACCTCCTTCGTTTACAGCGCGGCTCGTGGGGAGTGAGAATCAACGTCCGCAACCCGAGGACTTCCTGGTGAGACGACCCCTAATCCTAATTGGGCTGCTGACGCTGTTGGTCGCATCTGCGGACAGCGGACACGTACATCGCCTCGCTCCCACGGCGAAGCCCACCCAGGAGTTGATGACGGTTCCGGCAATTGCTCCGGTCGAGATGGCGGCGCCCGAGCCCCTCCCATCGCC
>JALZBO010000079.1 GCA_030863545.1 Actinomycetota bacterium | reverse complement strand
CATCAGGACAATTGCCGGGGTCGCAAGCCGGTGCCGCCATCCGAAGGAATGCCGCGGAAGCTCTTCCTGAAGGCCTGCAACGACGTGGCCGGTCAGTGCAGCCACGACGGCGAGGGGGACTACCATCCACGCAACCCGGGACACCACGGGGGGCGAGATAACAGCCTTTGCCGCAAGTCCCCCTACGATTGCGAAGCCAAACCAGGCCGTTGCGAGCATCCGGGACTCCTGCCGCCGGCTGGGGCCGGCAAGCATCAGCGCGCCCAGTGCTGCCGCGAGAGCGACGAGACCTCCAACCCTGCGGTCCACGTTCAAAAGGAGCGCCTCCTCGAAGCCGCCGCCCCAGAGTCCCCTGAACGGGCCTCCCCGTCCGGAGAAGAGGGGTCCCAGGATCGCGCCGTTGTCGCGCAGGCCTTCGAATATCCAGGGAATGAGCCCAAGGGCGCCCAAGCCGATCCCCAACGCGAGATATCCGACGCCCTGCAAACCCGGCTCCGTGCGGCGTCCCGAGAGGAAGCGGTAGATCCCCAGAAGCGTGAACAGGAAGATGAGGGCGATGAGGTTGGACGGCCCCAAGGCAACGACGGGGACAACCAGGAGGCCAAGACGGGCCGCGTCGCGAACTAGCGCGTCGTGCGGATCGCCTTCGCCGGGGTGACTGTTAGCTTCGCCGGGATCGACGATCCGCAGCGCGATGATCAAGATGAACGGGAGGCCCGCGTACATCGCCATCGCGGTCAGATCCCCCGTCGACATCATGAGGGGAACGACTGGCCCGAGCGCGTAGATGGCCATGGCCGCGATCCGGGCTGGAGCCCCTGGCGCCGAGCGCCCGGCCAGCCGGCTGATGCCGACCAGCCCGACGGCTAGGAGAAGGACGACGAGCAGCTTTTGGGCCAATGCGGCGTTCCCGAGTCCGAGCACGCTTACGACCCAGAGGATCGGAAGGGCGGGTGGAGCCGCCGCATGCGAGCCGAGACGGATGTCGCGCCACTGAGCGACGTAGTCCGTGAGCAGCGTGGCTGCAGGTGGAAATGGCCACACCGACCCGGCTGCAATCGGCGGGCCGAATATGACCCTCCTGAGCGCCAGAGTGAGGATTAGCGATATCACCAGCACCGAGGCTCCCGCCGGCCGGCGAAGCCAGCCGGCGAGCTTTCCCCCCAGCGCCGACATCGAGAAGCCCGAGACCTTTCTTGCCCCGAAGGTAAGCGACCCTCGGTCGAGGTGCCGAATCCTGTTCTCGAGGTGAGCCCGCGCGCGGTGGGCGTCGCTTACCATGTAGCGCCTCACCCTCCGGTCCGGGACGACCCGGCGTTTCTGCACTGCGCGCCGGCGGCGGAGGACATCGGGAAGAGTCCTGACGAAGTGCGCCAGGGCGCGAGCGTAATCGGCGCCGTCGTCGAACCGGCGAAAAGCCACCAGTAGCAGCATCCTCAAGCCTCCGACGACGACGCAAACCGCGAGCAGGGGCAGGATGCGAAACAGGTGGAAATTCTTGGTGATCGTTCGCAGCTGGTTCCTTCGGCGTAGCAGCCGCGGGGGGACCGGGGATCGGCGGAGGCCGTTGCTGAGGGCGGCCACGTGCCGGAACCGAGCGGCCGGCTGAACCATCACCTTGAACCCCGCAAGCCTGGACCGTAGACAGAGGTCGAGATCCTCTCCGAAGGCGAAGTACGCTCCGTCCCACAGCCCGCACCGCATCGCCACGTCGCGGGAGACGAGCATGCAGGCGTTGCTCACGAAAAGCGTCTCTCTCAGCCCTTCGTGCTGTCCCTGATCGATCTCACCCTTCTCCAGCCCCGAGAAAGGTATGCAGAACTGGTCGGCGGACATCCCGACCTCCACGAGGACCTCCGGTCTCTCCCAGTCCAGCCCCTTCCCGCCGACGATGCCCGCTCCCGTCTTGACCGCAGTCTCGACGAGCACGCTTATCGCCTGTCGCTCCAGCTGCACGTCGTCGTGCAGAAACAGGAAGTACTCGGCGGAAGCGGTCTTCCTCGAAGCTCCGAGCGCGTAGTTGCATGCCGTGCCGAACCCTAGGTTCCGTTCAACGACAATGAGCTCCCCTCCCGGAAGCATCTTCGCAACGGTACCTGTGGGGGGCGTGCCGGAGCCGGAGTCGACGACGATGACCTCGTGGTTCGAGTAGGTTTGCCGCGCCAGCCCGGCCAGGCACTTCTTCAGCCAGGGCCCGCCGTTGTGGGTGACGACGACCACGACCAGACGCGGCTGTCCGTTTGAGGTCATCTCGATCATGAGGGAGCCTGGGCGCGGGTAAGGGGCTTTCGGCGACTACAGTAACGGCGGATTATAAGCGAGGCTCCCGCGGCTACTCCCCGAGAGCTTTGCCGCCTCGGTAGGTTACCGGTTGTCCGCCTCGTTCCATCGGCGACGGGCCGGAAACGGCCGTGGCCTCCCCACCACCTTCACCGCCTGGCTCCGGCGTCTTTCCCTTTTTCGGGGAGCGAACCGCCGCCCCTCTCGCCGACGCCGGGCCCGTTGACTTCACCCTGCTCTCGGCCTTGCCGGACGCCGCCTTGCGCCCGCGCTTGCCGTCATCCGGTTGGGGAGCCTCCTCCGAGGGTGGCCGCCTTGCCCGAGTGGCCCGGCGAGCTGTGGCGGGTGGAACCCTGAGGTACTCACTCACGTCCTCGGATTCGCTTGGCCCGGAGTCGCTCGAATCGTCGTCCAGCAGCCGGGCAGATACAGGAGCGCTTGCTCGAAACGCAGCAGCGGGGTCCTCCCGCTCGAAGACGGGTGATTCGACCTCCGTGAACGGTTGAAGGGCCGGAGGAGGCTGCATGGGCTGCGACAAGCTGCTCAGCCCGAAGCTCGGCGACTCACTGGCCGCCTTTGCGATCTTGCGCCGGTCCCGCCGGCTGACATTCTCAGCCAGCTGCTGGAACAGCTCGACGAGGGCTTGGTCACGCGCTCTTTGAATCCTCTCGTCGCGCTGGGCGAGGTACGCAACCAAGTGCTCGACCACGGCCTCCGCCGTAGCTCTCGTCGTCTCGTTGACTTCCCGGGAGGAGCGGCGGATCAGCTCGAGCGATTGTTTCCTCGACGCTTCCAGCGTATCGCGCATCTCGGTCCGGGACGCCTCCAGTGCGTTTCTCATTTCCGTCAGGACCGACTCGGCAAGCACGCGGAGCGTCTCGACGACCTCGACTGCATCCTCGCGCAGGTCGGTCAACAACCCCTCGATGAGCGATCGAACCGTCTTCGCCACCTCCGCCGTCTCTTCAGCCATGCGCTCCCGTACTGAGGACGACGAGGACTCCAGCTCCGCCTTGAACTGGTCCGGAAGCTCCGACATCACCGAGGCGAGCTGAAGGATCGCTTCTTCCATCGCCTCTATCCGCTCGCTGATGTCCTTGATTCCGGCTGCGGCGAGGCGGCTCTCGAGGAGCTCGAAGACCGACTGCTCGGGGTCTCCGATCGCGCGCTCGATGGAATCGAGGCGGGTGGAGATGCTCTGCGTCTCGACCCCTTCCAAGCGGGATCGCAGCAGATCCATGATCGCCTGGTCACGCTTGGCGATGATCTGCCTCATGGCCTGAAGCTCTTCCTGCGCCTTCAGAAGAGCAGACTTGGCGCCGTAGACGACCTCGGTCAGGAACCGCTTCTCCCGCGACTGCTCTGCGAGTGCGGACGAGAGCAGCGCGTCTATTCGCTCGGAATAGTCGGGCTCGGTCCCGCGAGCGGGCGGCAAACCTGCCCCGGGCGAAGAGGAGGGCGGGGGTGCCAGCCAGGAGGACGCCGGCTGCGGAGGGGCATACCGTGGAGCAAGCGGAGGTGGGGCCTGGCGCGGGGGGACCCCTGGAGCCGGCGGGGGCCCAGGGGAGGTCCCAGCCGGGCGCGCCATCGGTGTTGGGGGCGGGATGGGTGGGGCTTGCGCAGCTAACCTGTCTGCCGCGGGAGGAGGCGGCGCCGGAGGTGTTGGAGACGGATTAGCGCCTCCGGCGCTGTCCCGTAGAGCCTCGGCTTCGTCGTTCCCGATTCCGGAGGCCGGACGCTGCTCCCTCTCGGGGGGTGGAGCGCCGGAGTTGGTGTCCATGACCACCATGGTAGACCCCTTCATCCGGCAGCGGCGAATTGTTCGGGGGTTCAGGCCATCTCGAGAATCTCGTAGAGAGTCGTGCGCTGAGCCCAGGGACGCCCCAGCTCCCCCGCCAGCCTTTTCATCTCCTCCGCTCCCAGCTCCTGTCCGTGCGACGCCCCTGCAGAGCGGGAGATGATCTCGTTCATGAGCGTTCCCCCCAGGTCGTTGCAGCCGGCTTTCAAGGCGAGCTGCGCCCCGTCCGGGCCCATCTTGACCCACGAAACCTGGATGTTCGTGATCCAGGGGTCGAGGGCAAGCCTAGCGACGGAATGCATCTTGAGGGCCTCTTCGAAGGTGGGGCCGCGTCTTGCCCTGCCCTTCAGATAGATCGGCGCGGCCATGTGGACGAACGGCAGCGGCACGAACTCGGTGAATCCTCCGGTGCTCTTCTGTATCTCTCGTAGAACGATCAGATGCCGCGCCCACGAGCGATAGGTGTCGGCGTGGCCGAACATGATGGTGGAAGTCATGCGCAAGCCGAGGGCGTGGGCCGTTCGAGCGACCTCGCTCCACTGGCCCGTCGTGATCTTGTCCGGGCAGATGATTGCCCGGACCTCGTCATCGAGTATCTCGGCGGCGGTGCCGGGGAGCGTGCTGAGCCCGTTGTCCTTGAGCTCCCACAGAAAGTCGCGGAGAGGCACGCCCTTCGTCGCCGCCCCCTGCCAGACCTCGAGCGGGCTGAACGCGTGGACGTGAATCCCGGGAACGGCGTCCTTTATGGCCCGGAGAACACCGACGTAGAAGTCTCCGGTAAAGGAGGGGTGAATCCCTCCCTGCAAGCAGACCTCGGTCGCTCCCGCCTCATAAGCCTCCACCGATCGCCGCGCGATCTCCTCGAGGTCCAGCAGATATGGGTCGCCCCGGAGGTTGAGCGACTTCGGGCCCTTGCTGAAAGCGCAGAACCCGCATTTGAAGTAGCACATGTTCGTGTAATTGATGTTTCGGTTAACGACGAAGGTCACGACGTCCCCGCTCCTCGTGCGGCGGAGCTCGTCCGCCGCCTCCGCGAGCGCGACGAGCTCGGGACCCCTAGCCGTGAACAACGCAGTTATCTGCCCTTCGGTCAGCTCCTCACCTGCGCTCGCCGAGTCCAGAGCCCTCGCGAGCTCCGGCCGGACCGGAACTGACTGCATCCCCGACCACCAGAAGGGGGCGGAGATGACGTCGGGAGGGGATACGGCCTCGCCCGGAAACCAGCCGAGGTCGCGGGAGAGGCCCTCGGTGTCGGCAAGACTGAGAACATGAGGGCGCACTCTTGAAGACACCCATTCCCGATCCAGGGCGTAGCGCGGGTAGACCGTCAAGCGAGGAACGAGCATGAGACCGCACGACTCCGTGACCGCCCGCAGGTGCTCGACGGCAGGCCATGGCGCTTCTGGGTTGACGTAGTCGGGCGTGACGGGGGAAACGCCGCCCCAGTCGTTTATCCCGGCTCGAAGATAAGCCTGCAGCTCGAGGTCCGTATTCCCGTCGCCGGCCTGCACGTTGCCCCCCGGCGCTCCCGCGAGGTTAGGCGGGGCCTGGAGGCTCACCTCGGGGCTTAGGATCAGCCGCGCGACGGCGATCGTACGGACCATGTCGTCGAGGTCCGGCTCGGGGTGGCCGTGCATCAACGTCCCCGGCTTGGCCCGGAAGTTTTGAATGATCACTTCTTGGATGTGCCCATGCTCGCGGTGGGCTTGCTCGATGGCGATCAGCGCCCCGGCCCGCTCCGTGAACGTCTCGCCGATGCCGATCAGGATGCCGGTCGTGAAGGGGATCTTTTGCCGGCCCGCCTCCCTGATCGTCGCGAGCCTGAGATCGGGATCCTTATCCGGCGAGCCATGATGCGCAAAGCCTCTTTGTAAGAGCCTCCTCGAGGTCGACTCGAGCATGATTCCCATCGATGGGGCGGTGTCGCGCAAGACGCTGAGGTCGTCCGGCGTCATGAGGCCGGGGTTGAGATGCGGGAGCAAACCCGTCTTCTCGAGCACCGCCTTAGCCGCGGCCCCAAGGTACTCGAGCGTCGTCCGGAAGCCCATCGAACAAAGCTCCTCGCGCGCCGCCCGATAGCGCAGCTCCGGCTTGTCGCCCAGCGTGAAGAGGGCCTCCTTGCACCCTGCGGCCGCGCCTGCCTCCGCGACCTCTAGGACCTCGTCGATCGTCATGTACGCCCGGCGGCCCCTCACAGGGGGGCGGGCAAACGTGCAGTAGTGGCAGACGTCCCGGCACAGCTTGGTCAGCGGGATGAAAACCTTGGGAGAGTAGGTCACGACGTTGCCCCAGGCTCGATCCCTGGTCTCGCGGGCTCTTTCGAGTAGCGCCACAACGTCTTCTGACTCGAGGCTGGCGGCGAGGCGCATAGCTTCAGCCCATTCGTTGCCAGCCATGGCGCCGATGATACTGTGCCCCCTCGATGAAAGTTACCGCTCTCGCCGGCGGTGCCGGCGCCGCGAAGTTTCTCGACGGGCTCGCCGCGGCGATGGATCCACGCGCGCTGACCATAATCGGGAACACCGGGGACGACACCGTCATGCATGGACTCCACATCAGCCCTGACCTCGACATCGTCACCTACACCCTTGCCGGGATCGTCGACGAGGTGGGCTGGGGGATCCGGGGGGACACGACGCATGCCCTCGACCAGATGGCCGCGTACGGGGTGGACGCGTGGTTCACGCTAAAGGACCGGGACCTGGGCACCCACCTCGCCCGGACGACGTGGCTCGCGGAAGGCGCTCCCCTCTCGGAGGTCACCGACCGCATAAGAAGAGCCCTCGGCGTGCCATCCGCGATCTTGCCCGTGTCCGACGACCCCGTGCGGACGAGGATCCTTACCGAGGAGGGGGCCGAGCGACAGTTTCAGGAGTACTTCGTGCGCTTCGGGCATCGGGAGCGGGTGCAGGCGATCCGCTACGAGGGCGCCGACGCTTCCGCCCCCGCTCCCGGGGTAGTGGAGAGCATCGAGGAGGCGGGCCGCATAATCATCTGCCCCTCCAACCCCGCCCTCAGCATTGGTCCGATACTGTCGGTCCCGGGCATCCGCAAACTCCTGTCCGAGCGCAGGGAGGATGTCTGGGCTATCTCGCCGATCGTTGGAGGGAGGGCGTTGAAGGGCCCCGCCGCCGACCTCATGCGTGCGCTGGGCGCCGAGAGGAGTGCCTTCGGCGTCGGGAGCGTCTATGAAGACTTCTGCGGCACCTTGGTCATCGACAACGTCGACCGCTCCTACGCCGACCGGATTCGAACTCTGGGAGTAGAGCCCGTCGTCGCCGACACGATCATGCGGGACCGGGCGGAAGCAGCGGCCCTTGCGCGGCTCATCATCTCGCCTTGAGCACACCCAAGATCACCGTGTTCGGCCTCGCCTTCGAGGGCGAGGTGCTCCCCGGTGACTCGATAGCGGAGCGAATCCTCGCGTCCTGCCGCGCCGCGGAGCTGACTCTCGAAGACGACGACATCGTTGTCGTCACCCACAAGGTCGTGTCGAAGGCCGAAGGGAGGGTGGCAGCGCTCGACAAGTGGGACGGGGAAGCGCGCGAAAGGCTGGTCCTGGAGGAGTCCGCCCGGATCGTGCGGAGGAGGGAAGGCCTGATCATCGCACAGACGAAGCACGGCTTCATCTGTGCCAACGCAGGGGTCGACTCATCCAACGTCGAGCCCGGGTTCGTGACGCTGCTTCCCCTCGATCCCGACAAGTCGGCCCGCCGGATTCGAAGCCAGCTTCGGCGCAGCAGCGGCGCGGACGTCGCAGTAATCATCACCGACACCTTCGGCCGCCCATGGCGGATCGGACAGGTGAACGTGGCGATAGGAGTCGCGGGAATGCTGCCCCTCCGCAACTACCGGAACGCCGAGGACTCGTTCGGCCAGATGCTGCTCGTCACGAACATTGCCGTCGCAGATGAGATTGCGGGGGCCGCGGAGCTCGTAATGGGAAAGTCCGAGGGAATCCCCGTCGCCGTCGTGCGAGGCGCAAAGGTACCGAGGGGAAGGGGCAACGCTCGGCAGCTCCTGCGCCCGTCCCAGGAAGACCTGTTCCTGTGACGAACGGCCTTGCCCGCACTCGTGGCGCTGCTACAGGCCGGTTTCCCCTTTCGCCTGCTGTCGGAGAAACTCCACCGTCCGGCGGAGGCCGTCGCCGAGGTCCACCTGAGGGACCCACCCCAGGAGCTTGGCGGCCTTCGTGCTGTCCAGCGCGCTCCTCTGGAGCTCGCCGAGCCTTGGCGGCTCATACTCCGGGTCCTCGTCCACGCCGCAGATCCCTGCAATGGCTCGGTAAAGCTCGTTGACGCTCGTCTCGAGACCGGTCCCGATGTTGAAGGTCTCGCCCTCACCTGCGGCAGCCGCGCGGAAGAACGCATCCACGACGTCGGTGACGTAAACGAAGTCCCTCGTCTGGTTGCCGTCCCCGTAAATCTTGCACCGCTCGCCTCTTAGCAGGCGCAGGCCGAATATCGCCACCACCCCAGCCTCCCCCAAGGGGTCCTGGCGGGGCCCGTAGACATTTCCGAGGGCGAGGTTGACGTAGTCGAGGCCGTGGGAGCGGCGGTAGAACTTGAGGTACTCCTCCATTACGGCCTTGCTCACTCCGTATGGCGAGTCGGGCCGCCGTGGAGCAGTCTCATCGAGCGGCAGGAGCTCGGGGTCGGCCTCCCCGTAGATGCACCCTCCCGAGGACGCCGTCATGACCCTCGCCCCGACGCGGCGGGCGGCCTCGACGATCCGCACGGTTCCCGCCACGTTCACATCCGCGTCGTAAACCGGGTCGGCAACCGACCTCCTCACGTCCGCCTGGGCGGCGAGGTGGTAGATCTCCGCCGGCGAGACCTTCTCGATTATTCGGCTGCATTCCGGATCGCGGATGTCGACCTTCTCGAGCGGGACGCCCGAAGACTCGAGGAACGGCAGCCTGGCATCGCCCGCGGCCAGGTTGTCGATCGCGACCACCTCCCGCCCCTCCGCTCGAAGGCGGTCGCAGAGGTGGCTGCCTATGAACCCGGCACCGCCGGTGACGACGGCGCGGACGGTGGAAGGGGTCAACGAACGAGTCGCCCGCTCAGCTCGTCGTCGAGCAGCTTGACGTCGGCGTCGACCATCAGCCTGACCAGCTCTTCAAAGGTCGTTCGCGGCTCCCACCCGAGCACCTGCTTCGCTTTGGATGCGTCGCCGCAGAGATCATTCACCTCTGAGGGGCGGTAGTAGCGAGGGTCTATCTCGACGTACCTTTCCCACTCCAACCCAGCGTGGGCAAACGCAATCTCACAAAACTCTCTGGGGGTGTGGCTCTCCCCCGTTGCAACGACGTAGTCCCCCGGCTCGCTCTGCTGGAGCATCCCCCACATCGCCTCGACGTACTCGGGCGCGTAGCCCCAGTCTCTTCGCGCGTCGAGGTTGCCGAGGTAGAGCTTCTCCTGAAGCCCGGTCTTGATCCGGGCAACCGCGCGGGTGATTTTGCGCGTCACGAAGTTCTCGCCGCGCCTCGGCGACTCGTGATTGAAGAGGATCCCGTTGCAGGCGAACAGGCCGTGAGCCTCACGGTAGTTGACCGTCATCCAGTGCCCGAAGGCCTTGGCAACGCCGTAGGGGCTGCGTGGCGCAAAGGGGGTCGACTCGTCCTGTGGAGACGGCGCGTTTCCGAACATCTCCGAGGACGACGCCTGGTAGAAGCGGCAGTCCAGCAAGCCGGCGGCCCTTATCGCCTCGAGCACCCGGGTGACTCCGAGCCCCGTGATGTCGGCCGTGTACTCGGGAATCTCGAACGAGACCCTGACGTGGCTTTGAGCTCCGAGGTTGTAGACCTCATCGGGCCGGACCTGGGCCATCAGCGTGATGAGCGAGGCCGAGTCGGAGAGGTCGGCGTAGTGCTTGAAGAACATGACCCGTGACTCATGGGGGTCGCGGTAGACGCCGTCGAGGCGTGAGGTGTTGAAAGACGAGGAGCGCCTGACCACACCGTGAACCTCATAGCCCTTCGAGAGCAGCAGCTCCGCAAGGTACGAGCCGTCCTGGCCCGTCACTCCGGTGATCAGAGCTTTTTTCATGTGAGACGCGCCATGATGCGGCCTCGGTACCACCCGAGGGTGTCGGCGAGGGAGGTGTCGAGCGGGATACGGGGAGTCCAATCTAGGAGCTCTTTGATCTTCGAAGAGTTCCCCACCAGAGCCTCGCGGTCACCCCCCGGCCGCCTCTCGCCCTCGACGACCTCGACGAAGCTCTTGAGGCCGGCGAGGTTTAGGAGCCGCTCGAGGACGTCTCTTATGACCGTCCCTTCTCCCCGGCATACGTTGTAAGCCTCGCCTGCAACCCCCGACTCCAACAACCCGGCGTAGGCGGCGACGACGTCGCGCACGTCACAGAAGTCCCGCTCGGCGTCTAGGTTTCCAACCCTCAGCTGCCTTCCCGCCAAGCCTGCCTCGATCCTCGCGATCTGGGAGCAGAACGACCCCACCGCGTACTCCTCGCTCTGGCCCGGCCCGGTGTGGTTGAACGAGCGGGTCGCGACGACCTCGAGCCCGAACGCTTGCCCGTACATCATGCCAAGCTCCTCTTGAGCGATCTTGCTGAGGGCGTACGGAGAGTCGGCGCGCATGGCGTCGGTCTCCCGAAGGCGGTGGCCCGGTGGGCACGGGGCGTACTGCTGAGCAGATCCGACCAAGACAAGCCGTCCAACCCTTCCCTTTAGGGCTTGGAGCAGGTTGGCGGTGCCTGCCGCATTGGTCTCGAACGTCAGGCCGGGGGATTCCCATGACCGCCTGACCGACGCTTGCGCCGCACAATGCACGACGGCATCGGGACGGACGCGTGAAAGACAATCTTCCACGGAGGTAGGATCCGTGAGGTCCAGGGTCGCGTAGGCCACGGGCTCGGTTGCTTCGTCACCCCGGGCCGTTAGCGGCCCGTCCCCCCACAGCCCCCTGCCCATGGGGCGTCGAACCAATGCATTAACTCGATGGCCGCGGTGCACGAGCTCGTCGACGAGGTAGCCGCCTACGAAACCACTTGCTCCCGTGACCGCTACGTTCAACGACCTGGGCTCAAACCTCGCCGCGTCACTGGCCTACGTTGGAGGTGGTCTGCGACCGGCTCCGGACATCCGCCCGCGGCGAGTCCTCCGAGGTGTTGCCTATGACGAGGATCCCCGCAACGATGAGCGCAATCCCCGCCCAGCGAAGGGCGGGAACTCTCTCGTGGAGGACGAACCTGCCGAAAAGCGCGATGAGCACGTAGGTGAAGCCGACGAACGGGTACGCGTAGCTGAGCGGCACCCTCGAAAGGACGAACATCCAGAAGGCTGCCGAAACGACGAACAGGCCCAGTCCGACAATGACCAGGGGCGTTTTCGCAATTTGCAAGGCGAGGTCCACGGGCCTGCCGAGGCGTTCCGTCGAGATCGCCCCCACCCTGCTCATCCCGGCTTTCAGTGTGAGCTGGCCCGCCGTGGCCACACACACCGCGAGCAAGGTCACCGCCGCCGTCTTCCAAGACATGGCTAAATCCTCATCCGGTACCCGCCGATGACATCATCTTTTGCAAGATTTGTCTCAGAGGCGTCCGTGGCTCGAATCCAATCAGCTTTCTGGCCTTGCTGATGTCCGGCACCCTTCTCGGCATGTCCTCGAAGCCCTCGCCGTACGCCTCCTCGTATGGAACCAAACGGACGCCGGAGGAGGAGGCCGTTACCTCCAGGACCAGGTGGGCAAGCTCGAGGATGGAGACCTCGTCGGTCGAGCCCAGATTGACGGCCTGGCCCTCGGCCTCCTCCGACTCCATGAGGGCGATGAGAGCCGGAACTATGTCACCGACGTAGCCGAAACACCGAGTTTGGCTTCCGTCTCCGTGAACCGTAAGGTCGGCTCCCCTCATCGCGGCGTCGATGAACCTGGGGATCACCATTCCGTACTCCCCGGTCTGCCGCGGTCCGACCGTATTGAACAGGCGCACGATCACGGTAGGCAAGCCCTTCGTCCTCCAGTAGGCGTGGGCAAGGATCTCGTCGACGGCCTTGGATGTGGAGTAGCTCCACCTTCCAACGAGGGGTGAGCCCAACAGGCGGTCTCCCTCCTCCTTGAGGGGTATGTCCCGGGACTTTCCATAGACCTCCGAGGTAGAGGTGACGAGGACCTTCTTCCCGTACTTATGTGCCTTCTCGAGCACGACCTCGGAACCCCGGATGTTCGTCACGAGAGACTCGAGCGGCCGCTCGACTATGAGGCGAACCCCCACCGCGGCGGCAAGGTGGAAGACCACGTCGGACTTTGCCACTACTTGCTCCACCAGCTCCCCGTCCAGGACCGAACCCAGCACGAACTCCAGTGCGGGATTTCCGGAATGCTCCCTGAGGTTGCTGTGCCGGCCCGTAGACAAATCGTCGAGGACGATCACACGGTCTCCTCGCCCCAGGAGCGCGTCTACGAGGTGAGATCCAATGAACCCCGCACCACCCGTGACAAGCGCACGCATTGACGGGCACTATAGCCCGCTATGCCGGTTGCGTGGCGACCGCTACACTCGGAGTGTGCAGATCCTGGAAGCGATAACGACTAGGCAGGCGCGAGTCGCGGTCATCGGCCTCGGATATGTGGGCCTGCCGCTGGCGCTGCGTCTCGCCGAGACGGGGTTCGACGTGGCCGGCCTGGACACCAACCCGCGCCGGGTGGACGAGCTTCTCAAGCGCCACTCCCCGCTTCTCGAGATCCCGGACGACGAGCTCGAAGCGCAGATCTCCTCGGGCCGGTTCCGTCCTACGACGGACCCCGCCGTGCTTTCCGAGTCAGACATCATCCTCATCTGCGTCCCCACCCCCTTGAAGCAGGACCTGCCCGACATGAGCTCGATCGAAGCCGCCGCGGAAACCGTCGCCCTTCACCTCCATCCGGGACAGCTGGTGATCCTCGAGAGCACCACCTACCCCGGAACCACCGAGGAGTTCCTGCTCAAGATCCTGGAATCCTCGGGCCTAAAGGCCGGCCTCGACTTCTACCTCGGCTTCTCTCCCGAGCGGATCGACCCGGGCAACGACACCTACCACCTCGCCAACGTTCCCAAGATCGTCGGGGGGATAGACGACCCGACGACGGAGCTGATGGCGGTCTTCTACGGAACGTTCGTCGAGCGGGTGGTTCGAGTCTCATCCCCGCGAACGGCCGAGATGGCCAAGCTTCTCGAAAACACCTACCGCCACGTCAACATCGCACTCGTCAACGAGATGGCGATCCTGTGCCACGACCTGGGCATCGACGTCTGGGAGGTCATCGAAGCCGCGAAGACGAAGCCGTTTGGGTTCCACGCCTTTTACCCCGGCCCCGGGTGGGGCGGGCACTGCATCCCGGTCGACCCCGCGTACCTCTCATGGCGGGTGCGGCAAATTGGGGCGACGGCCAGGTTTGTCGAGCTCGCGCGGGAGTTCAACCAGCGCATGCCCGCGTACATCGTGCAGCGAATGGCGGAGGCCTTGAACGACCGGGACAAGAGCCTGAAGGGCTCCTCGGTTCTGGTCCTCGGGGTCGCATACAAGCCCGACATCGCGGACGCGAGGGAGTCACCCGCAATCGACATCATCGAGCGGTTGGTGCGCTCCGGAGCGCGAGTCGCGTTTCACGACCCCCACGTGGGCAGCATCCGGCTGAAGGACCGCGAGATGCACAGCTCGGATCTCACGGACGAGACGCTCGGCTCGGCCGACATCGTCTTGATGCACACCAATCACTCGGCCTACCGCCCCGAGTGGATAGCCGAGTACAGCCGTCTGATCCTCGACACCCGCAACTGCCTCAGCCAGGTGCGGGGCAACATCATCAAGCTCTAGGACCCCTTGCCCGCGGATCAGCGGTGGAAGGTGACCCCCTTCTCGAGGGCCACGAGGATCGAAGCGCGCAACTTGCTGGCAGGGGTCCCCGCATCCGTCCACCACCCGCGCAAGATGTCGTAGGTCATCGTCCCTTCCTCGACGTAGAGGTTGTTGAGGTCGGTGACCTCGAGCTCCCCCCTGGCGGACGGCTCGAGTGTCTGTATGAAGTCGAACACCCTGTCGTCGTACATGTAGCAGCCGGTCACGATCAGGTCGCTCTTCGGGTGCGCGGGCTTCTCCTCGATCCCGATGATCTTGCCGTCCCTTACCTCCGCGACCCCGAAGCGCAAGGCATCGTCGAGCCCAACCTGCTTGAGCAGGATCTTCGCTCCCTTGTCTTGCTGCTGAAAGCTCTCGACATACGGCCGCAGGGACAGCTGGAAGATGTTGTCACCGAGGACGACCACGACCTCCTCGTCTCTGACCAGCGGCTGAGCCTGAAGCAGGGCCTCCGCAATCCCGCCGGCCCCCTCCTGGGTCGCGTACTCCAGCGTCACCCCGAGCTCCGAGCCGTCGCCGAGCAACTTTTGAAACTGCCCGATCTCGCTCGAGATCGTGACCAAGACGACGTCGGTGATTCCGGCGTCCGCCAGCGTGCGGATCGGGTAGTAGACGACGGGCTCGTCGAAGACATCCAGGAGGTGCTTGTTCACGACCCTGGTCACCGGATGGAACCGAGTTCCATATCCCCCGGCGAGCACCACCCCCTTCAAACCGCGAGCTCCTCGTTCACGTATTCCTCGACGGCCGACTCCCAGCTCCTCAGGACGACTCCGATACGCGCCGCTTTGGCGCAGTCAAGGGCGCTATTCGCGGGCCTTGGAGCGACAGGACCGGACTTGCCCGCATAGTACTGCTCGGTCGTGACCGGCGTGACCTCAGCCTCGAGCCCCGCGGCGCCGACTGCCTTGGCCGCGAGCTCCGCCCAGGTCACGGGCTCCCCTCCCCCAGCAACATGAAAAAGCCCTCTCGCCCCCTTGCCCACGAGCGCATTTATAGCTTTCGCGAGGTCGAAAGCATAGGTCGGCAGCCCTCGCTGGTCGCAAACAACGTCTAGCGTTCGACGAGTCCGGGCGGCCGTGACTATCGACCTTACGAAGTTGGTGCCACGTCCAAAGACCCATGACGTCCTGACGATCAAATGCTCGGGGGCGGAGGCAGCGGCTTTCTCCGAGGCGAGCTTGGTGCGGCCGTAAACGGACAGAGGGCCCGTCGGGTCTTCCTCCGTGTACTTCCCCGGCTTGTCCCCGGCGAAGACGTAGTCGGTGGACGGCTGCACAAGGAGCGCCCCATGCTTCCCCGTCACGTCCACAAGTGTCTCGACGGCCCGGACGTTGACCCTCTCGGCGAGCTCGGGCTCGCTCTCCGCGGCGTCCACTCTCGTGTATGCGGCGGCGTTCACCACCACGCCCGGCCGCACGGCTTCGAACACCTCGTGGACCTGGTCCGGGCGCGTCACGTCGAGGGCAGAACGATCGAGCACAATGGCGTTAGGCAGCAGCCGGCCGAGCGCCTTCCCCAGCTGCCCGCCGCCACCGGTTACGAGGAAAGGTCGATCTTTTCCCACTCGAGACTAGGACGGGTCGATCGCTTCCCACTCGAGCTTGGGGTTGCCCTTGTCCCTCTCGGAAAGGATGGGGCTGTCGGCTTTCCATGGGGCGTTCAGGGTTGGATCGTCCCAGGCAACACCGAACTCGTCCGAGGCGTCGTAGTACTCCGTGACCCAGTAGATGAGGTCGACGTCGGTAAGGGCCAGAAAGCCGTGAGCCACGCCGGGCGGGATGAACAGCACCAACGGCTCGTGCGAATCGAGATCGACAGATGCCACCGCCGGCTGAGGCGAGGGCCGGCGAAGGTCCGCGAGCATCGCCTGCGCCTGCCCCGAGATCACGTACCACGCGTCCGCCTGGTGCCTATGCCAGTGCAGACCTCTCAGCACCCCTGCCTTGGAGTGTGAGTGGTTGGCTTGGACGAACTTCGTCCCCAGAACGTCCTCCCTGAAGATCTCGAGGAAAGAGCCCCGCTCGTCGCTGTGCACTCGGGGGCGCATCAGATAGGCGCCAGGAATCCCGGGGAGGGGCTCGGGCTTCACCGACGAGCCGAGTCCGCGTAGATCGACTCAGCCTCCTCGATCAGGCTCTCCCACCAGGTGCGGTGCGACCGGTACCACTCAACGGTGCGCGAAAGCTGGGTCCAGACATCCCCTGGCTCCCACCCGAGAGCGCGCACCTTGCCTGCATCGACGGCATACCGCCGGTCGTGATCGGGGCGGTCGTATCCCGTGAACTGAATGGCCTCGGGATCGAGCTCGAGGTAGCGAGCGAGCCATCTCGCGAGGTCGACGTTCGTGATCTCCGGAACGTGAGTGGGGCCAACGTTGTAGACCTCCCCCGGGATCCCCTTTTCGACCACGAGCGCCACCGCCCTCGCCAGATCCTCTGCGTAGAGCCACTGCCGGACGTACAATCCGTCGCCCCAGACGATCATCGGCTCGCCTCGCAGGACCCTCGTCACCCACCGAGGAAAGACCTTTTCCGGGAACTGCCAGGGACCGAAAGAGTTCGTTGGACGGACGACGATCACCTCCATCCGCTCCCCATAGGACCTTGCAAGGTCGTCCGCAAGGGCTTTGGACTGGGCGTACGGGCTCGTTGCCCGTCCAACGCCGGGAAGCTTGTCCTCCTCACGGAAGGACCCGGTGCTGGCAGAGCCGTAAACCTCGTCGGTCGAGATGTGAACGAACCTCCGAACTCCGCCCGCCAGAGCCGCTTCCAGCATCGAACGCGTCCCCTCTACATTGGTGTGGAAGAACCGGTCGGGGTCGGTCTCGCTCCTCGTGACGTGTGACTCGGCCGCAAAGTGGACGATCCCGTCGGGCTCGTACCCGGCCACCAACGACTTCATCTCTCCGGCGTCGGTGATGTCGGCCTCCACGAACTGGTGCCGCCCGCCGCCCTCAAGGTCCTTCACGCGTCTGAGGTCCCCGGCGTACGTCAGCGCATCGACGTTGATGACATCCGCCTCATCGGAGGAGAGGATGTGGCGTACGTAGTGGCTTCCCAAAAAGCCGGCGCCGCCGGTCACGAGCGCCCGCTGCTTCGACGTGGCCATGCCTTCGTACTCTAGTGCAAGGGAAGTTAGCCGTCGCAGGCGCGCACCGCACGGTTGGCTTCAGGCGTCGCGCCGCCGGCCCGGCCATTAGCGGGGCCCGGGGTAAGGCCATGGGCGGGCGGCTGCGTTGGTGGGGAGGCAGCGGGTCGAGCGGATTCGCCGGAGAGCCTCCCGGCCGCGAGGTCATCCCCGAGCACGAGGACGACCTCGGCATCCTCATTCGCCTCGAGCGACGGAGGAGCCTCCTTCACCTCGGCTCCGTAGCTAGCGGCTACAAACCTCGCCTTTTGCTCGAACCCCTCGAAGTAATAAACGGTCGTCGCCCTGTGGGGGCCGGCATTTGCCGTCTCGAGAAGGGAGAAACCTCTCGACTCGAGACCGGCCGCCTCATCCGCCGCCAGGGTAGCCACCTGGGTCCCGTTCAAGACGCTGAGCTTCACGTCCTCCGGCACTATGGGCGTTATCTCTGTCCGTCCGTAGTCCGGCAGGCTTTCTCCACTCGCTATTGCAGCGAACAGCGCCCTTGCTTTGGCCTCGTCGGCGACGACGTAGGAGACTCCGCCGATCCTCGCGACTGTCGAGGGCACGACCCGCATGTCGATGTTTCGCGAGTTGAAGGACCTCACCCGAAGGGCGATCTTCTGGATGTCCCCCAGGTCGAGGTCCGCATCGTGCTTGACGTTCTCCGAGAAGATGTTGATGAGCTTCACCACCTTTGCCGGCTGCAGCAGGGTACCGGGCGCGGCGACCTTGTCCATCATGAGCTTGAGGTAAAGCTGCTGGCGGGCGATTCGGCCGAAGTCATCATCGATCATGCGCGCCCTCACGAATGCCAGTGCCTGGTCCCCCTGGATCGTCACGCACCCCCTCGGGACGTCCAGTCCCGACTTGGGGTCCTTCAGGGGCTTCTCGAAGTACACCTCCACCCCGCCAAGTGCATCCGTGATCCGGTTGAAGCCGTTGAAGTCGACCTCGACGTAGTGGTGTAGCGGAAGGCCCGTGAAGCCGGCCACGGTCCGAACCACCGCCTCGGGCCCCTGCCCGTACACCTCGTTGATCTTCCCGACGCGGCCCGCGGGGTCCGTGACCCTTAGATCGCGGGGAAAGTGAACGAGGACAGCCTTTCGCCTCTTCTCGTCGAGGTGCAGCAGGATGATCGTGTCCGCCCGCTTCCCGGGGACGACGTCGAGCGTCCCGAACCGCTGCCGCTGCTCGGGCGTGAGGTCCTGCCTCGAGTCGGAGCCGAGGACGAGGACGTTCATCGGCTCGGCGGGTTCATCGGAGGTGAGGCCGCCCACGACCTCTTCGTTGCCCTTGATCCGAAAGTGGAGATACGCAGCCGCGGCGGCGGCGATGAGACCCAAGACCACCACCAGCAGAAAGAGGTAGGCCAGGAGGCGGATGATGGGTCCCACGGGACGAGTATCGCGAAATGGGCTTGGGCCGAGACGTTTGGGGTTCAGCGGGGAGTCAGCAGGGGAGGCCGAGTACGCAGAGCGGCTGCCCCAGGACCTCTAGCATCATCAAGCCGGTTGCGGCTGCGATGACGAGCATCGTGGCAAGCCACATCGCCCTCACCCGGCGAGCTGGCGGCGCTTCGGGGTCCACGGGGCGGTGGTCTACCTCGTGCAGGAGGAGGCTTGCAGCATCGCGATCGCGCTTTCGAACGTAGACCCGGACGGGTGCGAGAGGGTCACCGAATGGCTTCAGCCAAGCTCCCGGTGACGGGTTGAACGCCTCCACGATGCACTCGATACCCTCCGCGGCAAGCGCCCCCTGGACGAGGTGCCCGAGCAGCTCGTTGCGTGCGGTCGTGAGAAGGGTCCAATCGCCACCTCCCCCCGGACCTTCGTCGGGACGGCGCACGGGCGGCGGGCCTCCCAACCCCTCAACGGGGCTTTTGGGAACCCGGTTGCTCACGGCGAGGCCTTGCGGCTCGACGACCACTCGGCGAGCAGCTCGGCGAAACGGCGCCGGTTGGCCGGGACGACCAGTTGGGCCCCGTTCATCCCTGCGCTGCACAGGTGGTCGAGCTCGTCGATTGCGGCCTTGAACCCGTAGTCCTCGTCCTCCTGTAAGAGAGAGAGGTAGCCCTCCGGCAGAGTGAGGTCCGGGATGTTTGCCAGGATCTTCTCTGCCATCCCGACATCCGGCAGTGCCAGGACCCCGCAGTAGACCGGCTTGTCCGCCTCCAGGGACCTCTTCCAGGGGCCAACCTCAGCGCGTCCGAAGTCGAGCTTGGTCAGCAGGAAATCGGCCTTCGACCGCCAACCCAGAGGCTGGCCTGGAGATGCGAGGACACCCTTGGCCAGCGGGAGCGTTTCCGTCACCGCCAGCATCTTGCGGACGTTGAGGGTCGAGCGCCCTTCCTTGACCTGGTCGCCGTAAAGAAAGAGCACCTCGTCGATGCCGTAGGCGAGAAGCGTCACGAGATCGCTCTCGAGCCTGAGAAGGTTCCTGTCTCGAGCGTTGATCGAGACGATCGGCTTGAACCCGGCCTTTCGGATCTCGAGGGCGATCGCAACCGAGGAGATTGCCGGCAGCCCCAGGTGGTTGTCCGGGACCAAGATCGCGTCGGTTATGGGGCCGAATATCTCAACCTGACGGTGAACCCGGCTGAGGTCCGGCTTTCGGGGAGGCTCAAGCTCGAAGATGAGGCGAAAGCTCATCAGTTAAGCCTAAACCTCGCGCTCTTACAGGAGAGTCAAGGGGACCTGCTGTGAGGCGCCGTCAGAACCGGCGCTCGACTCGTCCTCCAAGGCTTTCCCACACCGCTTGGACGTTCTCGAACTGCTCGCCTTCGGGAAGCCTCCTCAGTCGCTCTAGGACCCAGTCGTAGGCGCTGTTCTCCTGAGCATCCCGGACGAGCGCTTCCTTGGTCGCCGGGAAGGTGGACTGATACAAGAAACGGGCGATCGTCGAGCGCTGATCGACCTCGTCGAGGCCCTCCAGCGGCCGTTCCGTCGAGTCTTCGAGAAGGCGGCCCTCCTCGGCGCGGCTCTCCAGGCCCGCGCCCCTCTCCAGCGACTCGATCTCGTGCTTCATCTGATCGTCCTGCCGGGGGCTGTGCTTTGCCGAATCCCTTTCCAACTTAAGGTGTCTCCGTCCACTCGAGCTTTCTTTAGCTGTCGATGCCTGCCTCTTCCCGCCGCCGGTGACCTCGAAACCCTTCGGGAGCCGTTCGACCTGGCCGTCCGAAGCGATCGAGTAAGGTGGCTCATGCCCCCCGAGCACCATGTCGAGCCTCTCAAGTGGTTTCCCGAACACGAGCGGTCGGAGTGGTTTCACGAGCGCTACGAGGACGCCGCGAACGAGGTCATCGAGTACTTCGGGCGCGACTTCATCAGCCTCACCGGCGCCGATGTAGCCGACATCGGCTGCGGCGACGGCTTCATCGACCTTGGGGTGGCCCACAAGGCATTGCCCGCCCGTCTCGTCGGGTTCGACACGCGTCCTACGGACGTAGAGCAGCTCGCTCGCATCGCCGCCGAGGAGGGCGTTGCCGGCCCGTCCCCGGTACTTTCGTTCAAAACGTCCGAGCCCAACCGCCTTCCGTCACCCGCTGCAGCTTTCGACGCCGTCTTCTCCTGGTCGGTTCTCGACCACGTCGGGGATCCGGTTGCGATCATCCGCGAGATTCACAGGGTGCTTCGGCCGGGAGGCCACCTCATGATCCAGCTGTACCCGTTCTTCTACTCCCAGCACGGATCCCACCTCGAACAGTGGTTTCCCGAGGGGTTTGCCCAATTTCGCTACTCGGACGAGGATCTGGAGCAAAGAGTGCGGGCCGACCCGGGCCCGGACCCTGGGTGGGCTGAGCAGATGCTGTGGACCTACCGCAACCTGAACAAGCTGACGCTCGACCAGCTGCAAGAGGCACTCGCCGAGGCGGGATTCGAGGTCCTTCGGTTGGCGCTCATCACCGCGGACACACACCTCGCCCCCGAGGTCGCGCACATGCCGCTGTCGCTTATAGGGATCGAAGGAGTCAAGCTGCTCGCGCGTGCCTGAAGCGCTCGCTATGGTTATCGCGGATGAAGACGATGAAGCTCGGCAACCTCGCCGGCACACGCTCGCTGCTAATCAACCTCACGCTCAGGGAGAACCGAGGGAGGTACAAGCGGTCGGCTCTCGGGTGGGCCTGGTCGATGGTGAACCCCCTCTCGACCATGCTCATCTTCACGTTCGTGTTCCGGGTGGTTCTTCGCATCGAGCCACCCGTCGGCGAGCCGAGCGGGCTCAAGAACTTCCCGTTCTTCCTCCTCGCCGCCCTTCTGCCGTGGAACTTCCTCTCGAACGGGCTCAGCGCGGCCAACGGCTCGATAATCGCAAACGCGGGGCTCATCAAGAAGGTCTACTTCACGAGGGCCGTCCTCCCCGCCGCCGCGGTCTTGTCCTGGAACACGAACCTTCTGATCGAGCTCGGAGTCCTCACGCTGGCGCTTGCGGTGGCAGGGAACTTCGTCTTCTTGCTCCTCCCCCTGGTCCTCGTGGTCGTGCTTCTTCAGACCTTCTTCGTCCTAGGGGTGGGCGTTGCGCTCGCGGCGCTCAACGTCTACTTTCGGGACATCGAGCACTTCCTGTCGATCCTGCTCCTGCTCTGGTTCTATGCGACCCCAGTCATCTACCCGATCAGCCTCGTCCCTCAGTTCCATGAGATAGCCGGATTCACGATCCCGATCCGCACGGTCTACGACATGAACCCCATGGTTCACTTCGTCCAGGCCTACCGGTCGCTGTTCTACGACGGCGCCGTCCCCCCGGCTCAGTCCTTCCTCGTCATGGCGGCTTACTCGTTTGTGGCGATGCTCGTGGGAATGTGGGTATTCAGGAAGCTGGAAGCAAGGTTCGCGGAGGAGCTTTGAGCGACATCGCAGTCGAGGCAATAGGCGTCTCGAAACGCTTTCGCATCTACCACGAGCGGAACCAGAGCATCAAGCAGATGGTCCTGCGGCGCCGGCGCGGGATCTACGAGGAGTTCTGGGCGCTCAAGGACGTCTCCCTGCAGATACCGGAAGCCTCGACCTATGGGCTCATCGGAGAGAACGGGTCGGGCAAGTCGACGCTGCTGAAGTGCATCGCGCGGATCCTCGTCCCCAACGAGGGGACGGTCCGGACGAAGGGGTCCGTGTCGGCTCTCCTCGAGCTCGGAGCCGGGTTTCACCCCGAGCTTTCGGGCCGGGAGAACATCTTCCTCAACGGGGCGATCCTCGGGATCTCCGCGAAGGAGCTCAACCGCAGGTTCGACGAGATCGTAACGTTCTCCGGGATCGAGCGCTTCATCGACACCCCCGTCAAGAACTACTCCTCGGGCATGTACGTGCGGCTCGGCTTCTCGGTTGCGATCAACGTCTCCCCAGACATCCTGCTAGTGGACGAGGTGCTCGCCGTGGGAGATGCGGAGTTCCAGAGCCGGTGCCGAGCGAAGTTTGTCGAGCTGAAGAGCTCAGGGTGCACGATCATCGTCGTCTCCCACGCGATGGACATGATCGACGACCTCTGCGACTCGGCAGCCTGGCTCGAGGACGGGCGCCTCGTCCAGACGGGGAAGGCCAACGACATCATCAACGCGTACATGTCACACGTTTCCGAAACCACCGGCGAGGTGTACGTGCCGCGGCAAGCTAGGCAGGCGCCCGAGCCGACGGCATCATGAGCGTCGACCGGGGGCCCGGGGGTTAGGCGGCGGACCTGGAGTGCGTCTTTCGAGCAGGATGTAGTAGTCGGGCTCCAGGGCGAATGTCTTCCAGTACAGCAGGCCCTCGAACACCGCAACCTGTCGGTAGCTGGGCAAGAGCTGCATGAAGCTCTCCCCCCCGGGCGCCTTGATCGTCATGATTACGTAGTCGGGCTGCATCTCCTCTATGCGCCGTGGGTCCTCGATCATGTCGTTGGACTTCGACCAAATCCAAAACGCCGGCTTTTGACGGTTGTGGTAGTTGGCGAAGATGTTCGTCTCGAAGTAAGGGAGGAGGGCCACGGTCGCAAAGCCGGTCGCGAACAGGTTCGCCTGGTCGAGGTTGTGTTGCTTGATGTAGCTCGCCAGCGCCTTGCTCCCCGAGTAGGGGAGGTTGTAGTCGTGGCGCACCGCCGAGGCAGTCCAGGCCATCTGAACGACGCACACGGTGAGAATCGCGAGCGTGACGGCCGTCCTGCTCCAGCGTTCCCAGCCTCCCGGACGTCCCGGTCGGGACTCACTCTCGTAGGACACCCAGAGCACGAACAGCCACACGACGAAGAGCGTCCCTTCGTGCCACGGCGAGTGGTACACGAAAGCCGAGAACAGGATCACGGCGGCCGTGGGAAGCAGGTACAGCATGAGCGTGCCGCGCCTCCAGAAGAACCACAAGCTGGCGAGCATTGCTAGGGCGAGGATGAGCTCGGATTCGGCGAAAGCTCCGGTGAGCATGTTGTCGGCGGTGCTCGCGATGCGGTCCACTGCCGGCTCATTGTTTTCGGGGAGTGCGAAGATGCGGTCTGGCGGGGGGCGCATGATTAGCGCAAGCAACCCCATCAACACCCCAAATGCCGCCACTGCCGCCGCGTTTCGCCACCTGAGCGGGGTGCTCGCGTGCCGCCACGCAGCCATGAGGTCGAGCACGTTTGCCGCCATCACCCCTGCCGCAATGAAAAAGCCCTGAGCGCTCACGTTCGCGAACGCAAACAGCAAGGCGGCGTAGAGGAATGGCTTCTCCCGGCGCTCGGGATACATCATCGCCGTCAGGTACGCGAGCGGAGGCATCAAGGCGTAGTTGCGGGCGACCACGCCGTACTGGAAGAAGAGGAAGAAGGTGAACGGCAGGATGAGCTTCACCGGCAGGGGGAACGGCGAGTAGCGCAGCAGCAGCCACACACCCAGCACGGCGAGGGTCGCGGATATGAGGTTGAGCGCGCGATAAGACAACAGCCTCGACGGCAGCATTAGAAGCAGGTGCCAGAGGCCGGGTGATCCCTCGTAGGGCAGGTACCTCGTAAGGAGGTCCACGGGATTGGAGTCCCGAGCTAGAAGCCACGCCTGCGCCTCGTCGAACCAGGGTTCGTGGCGGAGGGCCGCGATCGAGATTGCCGGCACGTACAGGGCAAAAACTGCAAGCAGCACGCCTCGCGCTCCTAGCCGGAGCCTGAGCAGGGAAGTGCCGGACGCGGCCGTCGCCGTGGTCATGGCTGAGGAGGCGGGGAGCCGCCCTCAAGAGCGCCTTGCGGCTTGCCTCTTTCTGATAGGCCGAGCGATATATCCCGCGGTCCGGGAGATGACGAGCGTGGGGCCACCCTCCTGCCAGGCCGACACCATCCGCCCTGCAAGGCGGCGAACCGGATTGATCCGGTGGCGCGTGGAGCGGAACTGCAGGTTGTCGGGAGCCCGGCGGGGGTAGGAGCAGAAACGGTCGAGCGGCTTGATGACCTCTCCCCACGCGAGCTCCGGCCGCAGCTTTCCCACATTGAGCTTCGACTCCCTGGCCAGAGACTCGTCCTCGATAAGTCTCGTGATCGCCTCCGCAAATCCGTCGACGTCTCCGGGCCCGACCGTCAGGCCTAGCGCCCTCTCCTCCACGAGCTCGCTCAGCGCGTCCCCCCTCGTCACGATCACAGGGATCTCGGCCCAGAAGTAGTCGAGTACCCTCGTGCGATAGGAGTAGGTCGTCTCGATGTGCTCGAGGTGGCACGAGACCCCGATGTCGGACTCGAGCAGATAGTTGGCCCTCTGGTCGTACGGCACCCAGTCGGTGTTGAAGAAGACGTGCCTCCCCTCGAGGCCGAGGGAAGCCGCGAGCTTCCTCGCCGCGTTTGCCATCCTCATCTCGGGCACGTCCGGGTTCGGGTGGGCGAGCCCCATGAAGAAAAGCTTCACCTCGGGGTGGTCCTTGACGACCTGATCCACCGCCCTAATGAGGGTAAGCGGGTCGAACCAGTTGTAGATGCCTCCGCCCCACAAGATCACCTTGTCGTGGGGCTCGATTCCCGGGACGACCCCTTTGAGGACGTTTCTCGTATGCAGGGGCGGGTCGGAAGGGATTCCGAAGGGAACCACATCGATCAGACCCCGAAGGGTCGGGTCGAGGTCGTAGACGTGGGGGTTCAGCCTTCCGATGCCGGCGAGCTGGCCCAGCCAGAAGTCGCGCTGCTTCTCGCTAGCGCAGATGAAGTAATCGCAAATCCGAAGCTGGTGGTTGATGACCTCGAGATCGCTCTCGGCTATGTTGAGCCGCCTCTCCGCCTGGTCCTCCCGGAACATTTCGAGGTTCTCGAGATGGAAAGGGTCGTAGAGGTCGGCGACGAGGACCTTGCCGCACCTCGCGATTGCCTTGTGGGCGTGCATGATGAAGCCCTGGAATATCACGACGTCGGCCCAGTCGAGGTATTCGGGCAAGGTGGCCTCCGACAGGACCTCGAGGCGGAACTGCCGCGGCTGCATCTCGGACGGGCTCCTCGTCAACATCCGAACGTCGTGCTTGGCCGCCAGCTCCGAACAGATCTCCCACGCCCTGATCGCAGGGCCGGCCATCTTGGAAGAGACGGTGTCCCCGGTGATGACAAGGACCTTCGTCCTGCCTCTGAAGGTGTCGCCCAGCTCGAGGTTGCTGACGAGCTTCATGAAGGTCGCCGCAAACTCTGGGTCGGCAATGTTGGGGACGAGGGCGGTCTTGAAGAGCGGGAGGATCTCCGAGTCGCTTCGCCGGCGCCTGCTCTGCACGACCTCGCGCTTGGCCATGATCTGGGGGATCGAGCGGCAGACCTCCGAGACGGCGAGGAGGTGAGACACGGTTACAGGAGATACTCCCTCCTGCTCCGTCACCGGAGGGCTCACTCCCGCGGCTAGGTCGTACTTTGTCCGCTCGACGTGAGAGTAGGTGAGCCCGCGCTCCACTGCGAGCATCACCGAGGGGCCTAGGACCTTTTCGAGCGTCTTGGTCTCGTAGTTCTTGAGGATCGTGATGAGAGCGTTGCGCTCGAGGAGGAAACGCTCCTTCTCCTGTCCAAGAGCGTCGGCGGTGCCGTGGTGCCGGTGGTACACGACCGACGACGGCTCGTAAAGGACCCGGTAGCCGAGGGTCCAGAGCCGCCAGCCCAGATCCACGTCTTCGAAGAACGCGAAGTAGTCCTCGTCAAACCCTCCGACCTCGAGGAAGAGGTCGCGCGGCATGAAAAGAGCGCACCCAGAGCCGAACAGCGTCTCGATGGGGCGGTCGTACTGACCCTCGTCGGGCTCGTTGACCCCGACTTTGAACCCGTGTCCGTAGAAGGTCAGGGCGCCGCCGGCGTAGTCCATCGTCTTTCCGTCCAGGGTGAGGATCTTGGACGCCACCATCGCCACGTCCATCGATTTGCCGAACCCCGCCAACCCGTTTCGAATCCAGTCGGCGTGGGCCTTTGCGTCGTTGTTTATGAGAGCCACGTAGCGCCCCTTGGCGGCCCTCACCCCCGCATTGATCCCTCCGGCGAACCCACGGTTGGTCTCGAGGGGCAAGGTTCGAACGCGGGGCCACTGAGATCTCACGTATTCCAGGGAACCGTCCGAGGAGCCGTTGTCGACGAGTAGGATCTCTACATGAGGGGCGGGGTAACTTTGCGCGAAAAGCGACTCCAGGCACGCGTCCAGGAACGGCTTACCGTTAAAGTTCAGAACGACGACAGAAACGTCCGGGGGCATCAGGGGAACTGTAAGCGATGAACGCCTGCACCGTCACCATCCGGCAGCGCCTGCCGTACGCGCAGGTTCTTGCCGAGTCCTTCCTTTCCCATCACCCCGGCGCTACCTTTACCGTATTGATACTCGACGACCCCTGGGAGGACGTTCAGAGCACCCGGGCATTCGACATCGTGCGGCCAACGGACGTTGGATTCGACGACCTCCACCGGCTGGCGCTGCTGCTCCCCGCAGACGAGTTGGCTCTGGCAGCGGTCCCGCACCTGCTCGAGCACCTGATCACGACCACCGGCCTGCCGGAACTTTTTCTAGCCGACGACGTAAGCGCGTTCGCCAACGTCGAGGAGCTGAAAGCCGAGATACAGCGGCACGGAATCGCCCTCGCAGCCCGTACCACGCTGCCGCTGCCGCAGGACGACCGCACCCCCTCGGTGCCGCAGCTGCTCGCGTCGGGGCTGATCGATTCGGGCTTTCTGGGAGTGAGCCCTCGCTCCCGGACATTCCTTCAGTGGATGGCTCAGTCGATACGGCACGAAGTCACGCGTCAGCCGTCCCCGAGGAGAGGCGACAGCGACGGGTCGGAGAGCGAGGAGCTCAACCTCTCCCGAGTCCTGGACATGGTGCCCCTGTTCTTCGACCACTACCTCGTGGAAGAGCCCGGCTTTTGGGTTTCCTTCTGGAACGCATGGCAGGCAGAGCTGGAGCAACGGGACGGGGCCTGGTTGATGAAGGGGAGGCCGCTCAAGCTCTTCCGCTTCGAAGGCTACCGCCCGGATGCGTCCCACCTGCTCGGAGCTCCGCAGGGCCCCCGGCCCCGGCTGTTGCTCTCGGACAGGCGAGACCTGGCCAAGCTTTCCCGGTCGTACAAGGACCGGCTCGAAGCCGCCGGCTACGAGGACACGCGTAAGCTTGCGGGCGGCTTCGAGGAGCTTCCTGGGGGCTTGAAGATCGACCACAGGATGCGCGCCCTCTACCGAAGGGCCTACCAGGACTCCATCGAAGGGAAGGGCGAGGGGCCTCCCGATCCGTTCGATCCGAATGACGCGCCTGCCTTCGTCGACTGGCTCAACGCGCCGGACCCGGGAAGCGCTGCGCCGTTGATCCCGAGGTACCTGCTCGAGCTTTACGACGAGCGACTCGACTTGCAGGCCGCCTACCCCGGCGTCGCCAACGCCGATGCCGGAAAGTACCTCGACTGGGTGATCCGCTACGGGGCGAAGGAGGCAAAGATTCCTCCGGAGCTCTGCCGCTTCGACCAGTCGCTGCGAAGGCCCTGCGACGAGGAGCCGGCCAGGCCAACCCGGCCCGATCGCCTCCGCCTGCAGCCCCACTTCCCGTTCGGGCTGAACGTAGCCGGGTACTTCAAGGCGGAGCTGGGCGTGGGTGAGATGGCCCGCCTCGTCCTCAGCGGGGTCGAGGCCTCCGACGTCCCCTACTCCACCTACGCCTACGAGGCTCGGTACAGCCGCCAGAACCACCCCTTCGTCCAGGTGGGCGGCGACTTCCCGTACGGGATAAACCTCATCTGTGTAAACGCCGACGAGCTACAGCCGTTCGTGAGGGATACGGGCCCCCATATCCTCGAGCACCGTCACACGATCGGCTTCTGGTGGTGGGAGCTGGAGGACTTCCCCCCCATAGGCAGCGACACCGACGAGCTTTTCGACGAGCTATGGGTTGGCTCCGAGCACGTGGCAAGGGCCGTCTCCGCGCAGACGAGCAAGCCGGTTCACGTTGTGCCGATCCCCATTCGCCGGCTCGATCCGGTGGCCGCGGATCGCCCCGCCCTCGGCCTACCCGAGGGCTTCATGTTCCTGTTCACCTTCGACTTCCTGAGCCTCTTCGAGCGCAAGAACCCGGTGGGGGTCGTGAAGGCGTTCACTCAGGCCTTCCGTGAAAATGAGGGCCCGATCCTGGTGATCAAGAGCATCAACGGGGCCGACGAGCTGTGCACGTTCGAGCTCCTGAGGATCGCAGCCGCCGACCGCTCGGACGTCGTCATCATGGATGGCTACCTCCCCCCCGACAAAAAGGATGCGCTCATGACGGCTTGCGACTGTTACGTATCGCTTCACCGGGCGGAGGGGTACGGGCTCGGAATGGCGGAGGCGATGGCCCTCGGCAAGCCGATCATCGCGACGGGCTACTCAGGGAACCTGGAGTTCCTGAACGAGGAGAACAGCTACCTCGTGGGACACGGCCTCGTCCCGGTGCCCCCCGGCTCCGACCCCTATCCAGAGGGAGCTCGGTGGGCAGAGCCAGACATCGAGGGGGCCGCCGAGCTAATGCGACGCGTCTACGAGAACCGCTCCGAGGCCGAGGCGAAGGGCAGTCGGGCAAGGCACGACGCCCTTACGATCCACACGCCCGCCCGGACCGCCGAGTTCATCACGAGGCGCACGAACGAGATCTGGCGCGATATGCAGAGGAGGGAGAGGGCCGAGCTGCCCTCACGGCTGGCGAAGGGGCTAACGCGGCGGCTCATCGCCGGCGTGACGGGGCCCGCTACCCGTCGCAGAGCACAGTGAGAGCCGGGATCTGATCCGCAAAGACATCCGTCTCAGAATCTCGACATCCTCACCCTCCCTCGTGGCTGCCGCCTTCGCAGTTCTAACCCTCGCGTTCATGTTTTCCACACCGCCGGGAGCCTCGCCAGACGAGAACAACCATTACGTCCGGGCCCTGGCGGTGGGCCGTGGGGACCTCATGCCCACGAAACCGCCACCCCCGCTGCCTCCAGACCCCAACATCGACCCGAGAATCCGCTGGCTCCACCTCCAGACGAGGGTGGTATCGATCCCGGCGCGGCTATCCCCCCAACCTTTCAGCTGCTGGGCGGAGCCCTTCTTCGTCGGCGATTGCCAAAGGCCGGCCCCGGCATCGGGCCGCCTCATCGATATTGGGACCTATGTCGGGCGCTACCCCCCATACAGCTACCTGGTGCCGGGACTGCTCATGGGCGTCGGCGACGACGCGGTCGGCGCGCTTATGTGGGGAAGGGTCGGGGTTGCCCTGACATCGCTTGCCTTCCTAGTGCTCGCATTGGCGCTCCTGTACGAGCGAGGGCGGCCGCTTGCCTTGCTCGGTTTGTTGGCCGCAGTCACCCCCATGGTCGTATTTCTGATGGCGAGCTTGTCGAGCAACGGGGTTGAGGTCGCCGCCGCGATCGCCTTCTTCGCCGCCCTTCTACGCCTCACCCGCGCGGAGGCGTCTAGTTGGGTCTGGGCAGCCGCGGGCGCGTCGGGGGTGATGCTCGCACTCGTTCGCGATCTCGGCACCGCGTGGGTGCTGACCGGGTCGGCTCTGGCCGTCACGCTCGGCTCTGGAGGGCCGCTCAAGCGCAACTACGTTTCGGCACGCGCGGCGGCCGTCGTTGCCTCCGCCGCCGTGGCGGTTGCGATTGCCATGAGCGTCGCCTGGCAGTTGACTCAGGCCGCGCACCCGCGGGTCGGCCTCGCCGTGCTCTCTCGCATCCCCGGGCAGTTCGGGCACCTTCCCGACCTGTACCGGCAAGCGGTCGGAGTATTCGGGCCCTTGGACGCCCCGATGCCGGCCCCCGCCTACTGGCTGTCCGGCATCGTCGTCGTCGGACTGTCGCTTCTGGCGTTCGTTGCGGGCTCCGCCAGGCACAGGGTCGCTCTCGGCGCGTCGATCGTTGCCGTTGTCGGCCTAGGCCTCGTCATGGACGCGTACCAGTCGCAGTCGGGCTTCGAAGCCCAGGCCCGCCACGTTCTCCCCCTGGTGGTCACGATCCCGATGCTCGCAGGCGAGATCGTGCACCGGCGCAAAGAGCGTTTGAGCCACGGTTTGAGACGATCTCTGCCGCTGTTCGTCGGGAGCGCGGCTGCGGCCGTCCACATGCTCGGGTGGTACACGCTCGCGCGGCGATTCTCCGTAGGAAACGACGGCCCGCTTCTGTTCTTCAGGAACCCCCCCTGGACTCCGATCGGCCTCGGCTGGCTCGCGTGGGCGCTTGTCGTGGTCTTCGCCGCCTCGCTACTCGCCATGTGGGGCGGGATCCAATATTGGCTCCCGAAGACGGGCGGTGACGACGAACCAATCACAAAGAATTTAACTTCAGCGTCAGCCCCGACCCGTTAGGATCCTTCCAACCGTGGGAAAGCTTTATGACGGGAGTGACGCCACTCACCCCCGAGCTTTTCAGAATATCTTCTCGTTACTGCCGTTTCGGGAGACGGATGGTGTGCGGCTCCGGCTTCCCCGATTTGAGGATGAATGGAGCAGACGATTAGCGACGCATCCACCGCGGATCAGGCGACGATCGACCCCGGCCGCCCAGGACAGAACGGCCAGCGCAAGGCGGTGATCATGGGCGCCGGGCCGGCCGGCCTCACTGCAGCCTGGGAGCTGGTTCACAAGGGCGTCCCTGTGGACGTTCTCGAGGCCGATCGCGAGAAGGTCGGCGGAATTGCGCGCACCGCCTCCTACAAGGGGTTTCGATTCGACATCGGGGGACACCGCTTCTTCACCAAAGCTGACGAGGTGCGCAAGCTGTGGCACGAGATCCTCTCCCCAGACGACTGGCTCACCGTGCCGAGGCTTTCTCGGATCTATTACCGGGGAAAGTTCTTCGCTTACCCGTTGAAGCCGTTCGACGCGCTTAGCAAGCTCGGCGTCTTCCAGACGATCCTCTGCGTGCTCAGCTATCTCAGGGTCAAGGTCTTCCCAAGAAAGGACGAGCGTTCGCTCGAGAACTGGGTCGTGAACCGCTTCGGCGTGCGGCTCTATCGGATCTTTTTCAAGACCTACACCGAGAAGGTCTGGGGGATTCCGTGCAGCGAGATCTCGGCCGACTGGGCGGCGCAGAGGATCAAGGGGCTCTCGCTGGTCAACGCCATAAAGAACGCATTCTCGAAGCCGAAGGCAGGCAAGGGCGAGGTGATCAAGACCCTGATCGAGGAGTTCGAGTACCCGAAGCTCGGTCCCGGGATGATGTGGGAGCGGGCTGTCGAGAAGATCGAGGCTCGGGGGGGCTGCGTGCACATGGGGTCGCCCGTGAAGCAGCTGCGGCACTCGAACGGAAAGCTCGTGGAGGCAGTGGTATCGAACGGCGAGACGAAGGTCTTCACCGGGTCCCACTTCATCTCCTCGCTGCCTATTCGGGATCTCGTCACGATGCTCGACCCGCCCGCCCCGCCCGAGGTAGTGGAAGCGGCCGAATCCCTTTCCTACAGGGACTTCCTGACGGTGGTTCTCGTGATCAACCGGGAGAAGCTGTTCCCCGACAACTGGATCTACATTCACGAACCCAGCGTCCGCCTCGGCAGGATCCAGAACTTCAAGAACTGGAGCCCCTACATGGTGCCGGATCCCTTGAAGAGCGCGCTCGGGCTCGAGTACTTCTGCAACGAGGGCGACGACCTCTGGACGATGTCGAACGAGGCCCTCATTCAGCTCGGGTCCGACGAGATCGTCCGCCTCGGTCTCGCCGAGAAGGAGGAGATAGAAGACGGCACGGTGGTGCGGATGCGCAAGGCCTACCCCGTTTACGACGAGTACTACGAGCGCAACGTTGCAGTTGTCCGTCGTTTCATCGAGGAGGCCCTGCCCAACCTCCAGCTAGCCGGACGGAACGGGATGCACAAGTACAACAACCAGGACCACTCTATGATGACGGCGTTGCTCGCGGCCAGGAACATCCTCGGGGAGTCGTGGGACCCCTGGAAGGTCAACACCGACGCCGAGTATCACGAGGAGGTCCGCGAGGACCACGACACGGCGGGCCGGGCCGTCCCCAAGCCGATCAGCTCTTAGATCAACTCCTCGATCGCCTAGTTCGCTCGCGAAAACAGCTCCTAGATCAGCTCTCAAGTCGGAGGCCCTGGGGTCACCTCGCGACGCGCAGCATCTGGGCTGCGCCGCGCCCTATGGCGCAGGAACAGGTGAGCCCACGCGACGAGCAGCCGCCCCGCCAGGCCCAACAGGATCGCCGGCAGCAGGATGACGCGATGCGGCCTGTCTGCACGCTTGACGGCAAAGCGCATGTGGCTGAGGTGGTGGTGGCGGATCATCTTGTACGGGCTCCGGCGGCTGGATCCGGCAACGTGGTGAACCATCTCGGCCCCCGGAAAGTAGATTGCCGACCACCCGGCCCCCGTCATCCGCGCGCACAGATCGACATCCTCGACGTACATGAAGAAGCCCTCGTCGAACCCTCCTACTGCGGCAAACGCCGGCCGCCGGACCATCATGGCGGCACCGGAGACCCAGTCCACCTCGAGCTCGGTTGAGTGATCGAAATCGAGGAGTTTGTAAGCGCGGGAGAACCGATTGTTGTCCGAGATTAGGCCGAACAGAGCGTGGCCGAGCGCCACCCGCAGGTTCGGCACGACCCGGCAGGACGGGTAGTAGGAGCCGTCGGGGTTCAGCAGGCGCGGCCCGAGAACCCCCACCTTCGGCCGGTCGTCCATGGCGGCAACCATGGAAGCGATGCTGCCGGGCTTGGGGACGACGTCCGGGTTGAGCAGGCAGACGTAAGGGGCCGCCGTAGCTTCGAACCCCTGGTTGCAGGCCCTGCCGTAACCCCTGTTATGGGGGTTGCGGATTACTTGGATCTCGGGCTCCAGGAGATCGACGCCTTCGAGGCTCCGATCGCTGGATGCGTTGTCCACGACAACGAACTCCGATCGAAGCGGCCCTGAGGCTGCTCGCAGGTGGGATACGCACGTTCGCAAGTGGTCGCCGGAGTCGTAGTTGACGACGACGACCGCTACCTGAGGGGGTTCTTCTTCGGAAACGGTAGCCTCACCGGGGCGTGATTCGGCCGCGCACCGGCGAATTATAGAGGGAAAAACGGGCGCCACGGCAGGCTGAGCAGTAGGCTGCGCAGCGTGCTTTTTCATACACAGCTTTTCTCTTCTTGCCTCGCTCAACACGAAGCACGGAGCATGCTAGCCAGAAGGCGCGCTCGCAGGGCGCTCGTGATCGTCCTGATCTTGGTGGCCGTCGCCCTGACACCGCCCCCGACGGTGAACGCCCAAGCTCCCGCACACTTCGTATTCTCCGGCGGTGGGTGGGGCCACGGGCTCGGAATGGGCCAGTGGGGCGCGAAGGGCCAAGCCGACGCCGGCCGGAGCTACCGGGAAATCCTCTCCCACTACTACACCGGGGCAACGACTGCGGCCTCTGCGAGTCTTCCGTCCTTACGAGTCGGCGTCCTCTGGGACGTCGGAAGCGTCGACGTCACGGGCACCGGCCCCTTCGAGTTCAGGTACGGAAGCCTCGAGGGCGAACGCCTCGCGGGCGGCGCAGCCGGCGAGGTTTGGAGGGCGTCGCCCGACGGCAACGGGGGCATCCGCCTCTCCACCTCCGGGCAGCCCGAGATCGTTCGTCCAGCGACGGAGCCTATCTACGTTCGCTACTCGGACCGGGGAACCACCCTGCGACTACCGCAGACCGGCAACCGTTACGTGCACGGCAACCTCGAGATCTCCGCGTACTCGGCATCCGGCCGCTGGCTCACGCGTGCCGTTGTGACCGACTTGAGCATGCAGCAATACCTCTACGGGCTGGGAGAGATGCCCTCCTCCTGGCCGATGGAAGCGCTGAAGGCCCAAGCTATCGCCGCCCGCACTTATGCAGCCGAGAAAATCGCCCGGACGGGGCAAGCTCGCGTTCCCTGCAAGTGCGGCATGTACTCCTCCACACTCGACCAGGCCTACGTCGGCTTCGAGAAGGAAGGAGGGCCGGCCGGGGATCGCTGGAAGGCAGCCGTGGACTCGACGGATGGCATCGTGCTCATGGCGTCGGACCGGATGATCGAGGCGTACTATCACTCGTCGAGCGGGGGCCATACCGAGAACAACGAGTTCGTGTGGGGCGGAGCTCCGCGCTCTTACCTTCGAGGAGTACCGGACCCATGGGACGGTGGGCCTCGCCATACGTGGACGGTCCGCTTCTCCCGTCAGGACCTCCAGAATCGGCTTGCCGCGCGTCCGGACACGAACCCGGGCGAGCTTGCAAGCGTTCGAATAGTTCCCCCACTCGGTGTCTCGGGCCGGGTGCTCAGCTGGGCGAACCCCTCGCAGGGAGGAGTCAAGGTCATGGGCAGTGGGGGCGAGCGGCGCATATCCGGGTCACGCTTCCGCTCGGCGCTGGGAATGCTCAGCACTCTTTTTTACGAGGGCGAGGTGAGGCGTCCGGCGCCTTCGGTCGTTGCCGCTGCCGCTCCCGCCACCGGCCTCCAAGGACACCCAAACGGCACCGTCGTAAAGGGATCGAAGCCTGGGATGTACTTCATCGAGGCAGGGAAAAGGAGGCCGGTCGCTCAAGGCGTCTACAACACGAGGTTTCGCAGCGGGGAGGTGGTGACGATAAGCGACCAGGAGCTTGCCGCCTATCCCCTCGGCGAGCGTCTATTGCGGCGGGACGGGAGCCTCATCAATGCGCCGGGCGGGCCGGTCTGGATCATATCGGACGGCAAACGGCGCGGCTTCGTGTCGGGTGACGTCTTCGGCAAGCTCGGCTACTCCTGGTCCAACGTCCGCCCCGTGGCGCCGTCGGATCTCACCTACTACCCGGAGGGCGCGCCGGTCACCGCCGCCGACAAAGGGCATCCCAACGGGACGGTGATCAAGGGCAGCGGGCCGGCGGTGTATGTCATCGAGGGTGGACACAAGCGGCTGGTGTCGCCCGCAGTCTTTGCATCGAGGTACAAGACTTCAGAGACCGTGACGGTTTCCGACACCGAGATCGCCGCCTATCCCGATGGTGAGAAGCTGGGTTTCAGGGACGGGAGCCTGGTCCAGAGCCGGCAGGGCACCTTGTTCGTGATCTCGGACGGCAAGCGCCGGCCGATCTCTCCTGAGCGGTTCACGGCTCTCAACTACTCCCGCCCGAACTTGTTAGTGGCAAGCGACGAGGACCTCAACCTTCACCCCGAGGGCGAGCCGCTATAGAGAGAGCGTTTGGGCGGATATGCGCCCATAATCGCTCGACATGGAAGCAACCCGGCCCGGAAAGCCCCGCATCTCCGCGGTCGTGCTCAACTACAACGGAGGCTCGATGGTGCTCGAGTGCCTTCGGTCCCTCGTCGAGCAGACCCCGTCCCCCCTTGAGATCCTGTGCGTCGACAACGGATCAAGCGACGGGTCCGCGGACCGGGTCGCCGAAGAGTTCCCCGATGTGGAGCTCGTAAGGCTGAAAGACAATCACGGCTACGCGGGGGGCATGAACCGTGGCATCGAGAAGTCGTCGGGGGAGTTCGTCGCCACCTTGAACCTCGACGTGACGCTGGACGCCTCCTATCTGGCACGGTGCGCCGATGCCCTCTTCAAACACCGAACGATCGGGGGCGTGACGGGAAAGCTCCTCCGGCCGGGCCCGTCAGACCCACCCGTCATCGATACAACGGGACACACCGTGTATCGAAACCGGCGTGCCGTCGATCGGGGGGAACGCGAAGCCGATCATGGCCAGTACGACGAAAAGCGTGACCTGTTCAGCGTCTGCGGAGCCGCCCCCGTCTACAGAAGGGCGATGCTCGAGGACGTCAAGGTTGACGGGGAGTACTTCGACGAGGACTTCTTTGCCTACTTCGAGGACTTCGACCTCTCCTGGAGAGCGCAGCTCAGGGGGTGGCGCTTCGAGTTCGTCCCGGAAGCGGTCGGGTGGCATCACCGGGGAGCCAGCGGAGGAAAGGCCTCGACGTTCATCCTGGCCTGCAACCACCGAAACCGGCTTCTCGTGATGCTCAAGAACGACCATCCTCGTAGCTTCCTCAAGCACCTTCCGGGAATCGCCTACACGGAGCTTAGGGCCAGCCTGCACATGCTCTCGCTTCGCCCCGCTGCACTGCTTCTCGCCTGGGCTCAGTTCCTCGCCCTGATGCCGAGGGCTCTAAGGAAGCGGAATGTGATCCAAGGGCATCGCAAGGTCGGCTACCAGGACCTGGAGCCCCGGTTCGAGCCTTACGACTACGGAATCAGGGCGACGCTCCGACGTCGACGTAAGCGCCGGAGCCTCCCTGGTTGATCGTCGGCGTTCATGCGGATCCGGCCCTCCACCGGATTCCAGGGGGTGTCGGGGCTTACGTGAGCCACCTGGTTCGTGAGCTCCTCGAGAGGCCGAAGGATCTGGACTGCCGGATGATCGTCTCGCGAAACGCCGAGGCCCCCTCCGAGTGGGACGCCGGCCGCGTGCTACGCACGAGCCTTCCGGTCGCCCCCCAGTACCTGCTGTGGAACTACCTCTCACGTCCTGCGATCCCCCGGTTCCTCGATGTCGTCCACGCGACGGGCCTTGCCATCCCGCCCTCGCAAGCCCCTTTGGTTGCTACCGTTCACGACCTTGCCGTCGAGACGATGCCTGAGGTGGTTCCGAACCCCTGGCGAGCGATCTACCGGCGAGGGTTGGGCAGGGCACTCGACCAGGCGCGTGTCATATGCGCCGTGTCCCGCGCAGTCGGGGAGGAGATAGTCCGTCGGTACGGCACTGACCAGCAGCGCATCGTCGTAACCCCCGAGGCTCCCGGCATCACGGCCGCCGACGAGCGCGATGAGAGCGTCTTCGACCGGCTGAAAATCCGGCCCCCGTACGTCCTCAACGTGGGGACGGTGGAGCCGCGAAAGAATCAGGTCGCGCTGCTACGCGCGGTGTCGCATTCGAGAGCCCTCGACCAGGTCAGCGTCGTCATTGCCGGCGCTCCCGGCTGGGGGCGGGGCGCCGTGGTCGGCGAGATCGCGAAGCTACGACTCAGCGAGAGGGTGACGCTTACCGGGAAGGTCACCGGAGGCGAGCTTGCAGCGCTGTACGCAGGGGCGGCCGTGTTTGCCTTCCCCTCGCTGTACGAGGGATTCGGACTGCCGCTGCTCGAGGCGCTCGATTTCGGCATTCCTTCTGTTGCGGCCTCGATACCGGCGCTCCTCGAAGTCGCCGGAAGCGCCGCCCTGTTCGTGGAGCCGGATGACGTTGCGCAGCTGGCCGAAGCGCTCGTTCGGCTGGTCGAGGACGCCAATCTTCGTTCGGAGCTCTCCGAGGCCGGTCCTCGCCAAGCATCGATGTTCACGTGGAGAGCCACTGCCGATGCGACCGTGAGCGCCTACAAGCGGGCGGCTGGAGCCGGCGAGTGAACGTCTCTGTAATCGTCACGACCCTCAACGAAGCCGATACGATCGGCGAACTGCTAGGAGCTCTCGCCGCCCAGACGAGGCCCCCGGACGAGGTGATCGTCGTCGACGGCGGATCGGCGGACGGGACCCTGGAGGCGGTAACCACGTGGGCAGCCGGGCGCGGCGAGGTGGTGCTGAAATCTGCGCCGGGAGCGAACATAGCGGCGGGACGCAACATCGCGATCTCCCACGCCTCCTGTCCGGTCATCGCGGTCACCGACGCAGGGTGCATCCCCGAGCCCTCCTGGCTCGAGGAGCTAACCGCACCCTTCCAATCACCCGGCGCTGACGTCGTCATGGGTTTTTACCGGGCGGACCCTCGATCGACCTTCGAGGAGATTCTCTCCTGCCTCAACCTCCCCGAGGTCGACGAGGTGCATGAGAAGTCGTTCATGCCCTCATCCAGGTCGGTCGCCTTCACGAAGTCGGTGTGGAGCCGGGCGGGAGGTTACCCGGAGTGGCTCGATATCGGAGAGGACATGTACTTCAACTTCCGGCTCCGCCAGCTCGGCGCGCACATGGTCTTTGCGCCGGCCGCGATTGTGCGCTGGCGGCTGAGGCCGGGACTTGGCGAGACGCTCCGGCAGTACTTTCGCTACGCGAGGGGAGACGCAATCGGAGGGATGTACCCGGAACGGCACGCGCTGCGCTTCCTGACCTACCTCGCGGGGTCCTTGCTCACTCTGGTTCCCGGCGAAAAGAGCTCGCGCCTGGCTGTCCTGGCGCTGCTCGGCGTCCTCAGGATGCGAAAGCCGTACTTGCGTGCGTCCCGGCGGCTCGGGAAGGACGAATTTCTAAAGGCCCTCATCGCGCTGCCGGCGCTCGAGCTGCTCCTCGACTTTGCAAAGATGGCCGGATATGTCGCGGGACTATCCGAGGAGGCCGACCGGCGCCGAGTTAGTGTTCAGGAGTGAGGCCTCGCTTCCTGGTTACGGCCATTGTGCTGGTTGCTCTCGGCGTGGCCGGCGCCCTCGTTGCAACGGGCGGCCGATCAGGACGCGTGCCCGTTGGCTCTACCCCCTCCCCGACGGCCAGCCCCTCCCCCAGCC
>JALZBO010000054.1 GCA_030863545.1 Actinomycetota bacterium | reverse complement strand
CCGACCTTCTTGTACGACAGGATCTGCGCCGAGGATAGGTGGATCACGTCTGCCTCGATTCCTGCGCCCACTGCGACCTGGGAGTGACGGTCTCCGAGCGGCCTCCCGGTTGCCAGGAGGCCATCGTTTTCGTTAGGTACTCCTGGAGGCAGGCTACCCTGAATCCCTTCCTAAGGGACTCTATTCCCTGGACCGCCGCCTGAAGCCCGGCAAGCGTCGTGATGCAGGGGATCCCCCGCAACACCGCGGCCGTACGGATGAAGTAACCGTCCGAGCGGGCGCCCCGGCCAAACGGAGTGTTGACGACGAGGTCGACCTTCCCGGCAAGAATCTGGTCGACGATGTTGGGAGATCCCTCCGAGTGCTTGCGCACCTGGCTTACCGGCACTCCGGACCGCCGGAGCACCGCGGCCGTTCCGTCGGTCGCGAGCACCTCGAACCCGAGGTCGGAGAGGACCTTCGCAGGGAAGACGACCCCTCGCTTGTCCCGATCGGCAACCGAGATGAACACCCTCCCTTTGTCCGGGAGCGATGACCCTCCCCCCGCCTGCGATTTGGCGAAGGCAGTCCCGAGATCGAGGTCGATCCCCATGACCTCTCCCGTCGACTTCATCTCAGGGCCCAGTACGGTGTCAACGCCGGGAAATTTGGAGAAGGGCAGCACGGCTTCCTTTATCCCCACGTGCTCGACGTGGTCGAGAGGCCACCACGGGCCATCCGCCGGCTTTGGAGGGAGGAGGTCCATCCCGGCCAGGCGCTCACCGAGCATCACCCTCACGGCGACCTTAGAAAGCGGGACCCCGGTGACCTTGCCGACGAAGGGCACTGTCCGTGACGCCCTTGGGTTGACCTCGAGGCAGTAAACCTCCTCGTCCTTGACCGCGTACTGGACGTTGAGGAGACCCTTCACCTCGAGGGCCCTGGCGAGCCGCTCGGTGGCCTCCGCCATACGGTGCAGCTTCGAGGGTCCGATGGAGAAGGGCGGGAGGACACAAGCGGAGTCGCCGGAATGAGTCCCGGCCTCCTCTATGTGCTCCATCACCCCTCCGATGTACACGTCCGTTCCATCTGCTACCGCGTCGACGTCGACCTCGATGGCGCCCTCTAGAAAACGGTCGACCAGGATCGCGTGGCCGGGCGACCCTCGGAGTGCACGCCGAACGTACTGCCCGAGCATCTGCTCGCTGTAGACGATCTCCATGGCGCGGCCACCCAGCACGTAAGAGGGGCGGACAAGCACCGGGTACCCAACCCGGTTCGCGATCTCGACCGCTTCCTCCACTGAGGAAGCCATGCCTCCCGGCGCTTGTGCGATCCCCAACCTTGCGAGGAGCTCCGTGAATCGTCCCCGGTCTTCAGCCGCGTCTATGGAGTCCGTGGGAGTGCCGAGGATGGGGACGCCCGCCTCGTCGAGCGACTTCGCCAGCTTCAGTGGCGTCTGACCACCCAAGCTGATGATGACTCCGCGCGGCCTCTCCCTGTCGACGACGTTCATCACGTCCTCGAACGTCAAAGGTTCGAAGTAAAGGCGAGTTGACGTGTCGTAGTCTGTCGAGACGGTTTCCGGATTGCAGTTGATCATGATCGCGTCGATGCCCGCATCCTTGACGGCCATCGCGGCATGAACGCAGCAGTAGTCGAACTCGATCCCCTGCCCTATACGATTCGGGCCGGATCCGAGAATCACGATGCGATCGCGCTCCGACGTGAATACCTCGTCCTCATCCTCGTAGGTCGAGTAGAAGTAGGGCGTGAACGCTTCGAACTCGGCGGCGCAGGTATCCACTGTCTTGTAGGTGGGGCGGACACCCATCGAGAGGCGCAATCTTCGAACTTCCTCGTCGTCCAGCCCGGAGAGATCCCCGATCTGCCTGTCGGAGAAGCCCGCCCGCTTTGCTCGCCTCATGAGGGACTGGTCGATTTCGGACGCCCGCCGGATCTCCTCCTTGATCTCGTGTATCCGCTCGATGCCGGCGAGGAACCACGGGTCGATGCCGGTCGCCTGCCTGATCCTTGTGCGATCGATCCCCATCGCAATAGCCCGCTCGACCAGGTCCAGCCGACCCTCGGTTGGCACGGACACGAGCTTCAACAGCTCTTCGGCGTCGCGACCCGCGACGCCGTCACTGGGGAGCGCGTAAGAAGCGGTGGTTTGCTCCTCGAAAGGGGGGCTTCCCAGCCCATACCGCTCCGTCTCGAGAGAACGAATGGCCTTTTGAAGGGACTCGGGGAACGTGCGCCCAATCGCCATGACCTCTCCGACAGACTTCATCCTCGTGCCGAGAGAGTGGTCGGCATCCGGAAACTTCTCGAAGTTCCACCGCGGGATCTTGACCACGACGTAGTCGATGGTCGGCTCGAAGCATGCGGGCGTCTTCAGGGTGATGTCGTTGGGTATCTCATCCAGCGTGTAGCCGATGGCAAGCTTTGCTGCGATCTTCGCGATGGGGAAGCCCGTGGCCTTGGAAGCCAGCGCCGAGGACCGTGAGACGCGCGGGTTCATCTCGATCACGACCATCCGGCCGTCCTCCGGGTTGACGGCGAACTGGATGTTGGACCCTCCTGTCTCTACACCGATCTTTCGTATCACCCGCTGGGCCGCGTCCCGCATCTCCTGGTACTCGCGATCGGTCAGCGTCTGCGCCGGGGCGACCGTTATGGAATCGCCCGTGTGCACCCCCATCGGATCCAGGTTCTCGATCGAGCAGACCACCACGAAGTTGTCGAGCCGGTCTCTCATCACCTCGAGCTCGTACTCCTTCCACCCGACGATCGCCTCCTCGACGAGCACCTCGCTGATCAGCGAGAGCGCCAGCCCCTCGGAGACGATTCGCGTCAGCTCCTCGGGAGTGCTCGCTATGCCGGATCCGCCTCCACCCAGCGTGAACGATGGCCGAATCACAACCGGAAGGCCGATGCCGTCGGCAACGCGGACGGCCTCGTCGACCGTGTAGGCGAAGCCGGAACGTGGGAGCTCAAGGCCCACCTCGAGCATTGCCTCGCGAAAGAGCCTTCTGTCCTCCGCCATCCGAATCGCCTCGACGTCGGCGCCGATGAGGTCAACCCCGAACCGATCGAATACGCCCCTCTCGAATCCGCCGACTGCGACGTTGAGGGCGGTCTGGCCGCCGAGTGTCGGGAGGCACGCATCCGGCCTCTCCCTCTCGATCACCTTCTCGAGCACGTCGACGGTGATCGGCTCGACGTAGGTGCGGTCGGTCAGCTCCGGGTCGGTCATGATCGTCGCCGGATTGGAGTTCAGAAGAACGACGCGAATGCCTTCCTGCTTCAGCACCTTGCAGGCCTGGGTACCGGAGTAGTCGAACTCGGACGCCTGCCCAATGACGATCGGACCCGACCCTATGATCAGGACGGAGTCGATGTCCCTCCGGCGTGGCATCAGCGGTCCCGGCGCAAGATCATGCCCGGGCTCCCTTCCTTTCCTGCCCTTTTTGAAGGGCCTTTGCCTTCAACGCCGCCTTTTTCTTCTTCTGGCGTTCCTTCTTCCACCTCACCTTTGGGCGGTCACCCCGACCCAACTTCTTCACCTCCGTTCATCATCGCCAGGAACTCCTCGAACAGGTAATTGGAATCGTGGGGGCCCGGGCCGGCCTCGGGGTGGTACTGCACACAGAAGGCCGGCTCATCGAGCAGCTTGAAGCCCTCGATCGTATGGTCGTTGAGGTTGAGGTGGGTCAGCTCCGCCCTGCCTCTGGCGGTCTTGGCGATGACCCCCGGACCTCTGGGGTGTTTTCCCTCACCCGGCGAGAAGCCGAACGGCTCCTCCACGACCGAGAAGCCGTGGTTCTGGGTCGTTATCTCGGTTCTGCCGTCCCGCAGCCGGGCGACGGGGTGGTTGATACCTCGGTGCCCAAATCGGAGCTTGTAGGTCTTCAAGCCGATCGCCAATGCGAGCAGCTGATGTCCCAGGCAGATGCCGAAGACTGGGACTTTCCCGAGGATCTCCTGGATCGCCCGGATTCCCTGCTTCACCGACTGCGGATCGCCTGGGCCGTTGGAGATGAACACCCCGTCCGTTCCCTCCGAGAGCAGCTCAGAGACGGGAGTCTTCGCCGGAAAGACGGTCACCTCGCAGCCGCGGGAGGCCAGGTTGCGCAGGATGTTGTGCTTGATGCCGTAGTCGTAGGCCGAGATCTTGAATCGAGGCTCTCCCTCCGCCGGCCAAACGTAAGGCTCATCAACGGAGACGCGTCCTACACGGTCGCCCTCCGAGATGGTCGGCGTGCTTCGGGCGCGCTCTACCAGCGCACGCGGGTCGAGACATTGGCTGGAGACGACTCCTCTCATGGCGCCCTTCTCTCTTATGTGGCGCGTGAGGCGTCGAGTGTCGACCTCGGTTATCCCCGGGATACCGTTTTCCTTGAGGTACTCGTCCAGCCCACCGCTCGCACGCCAGTTGGACCAGACCGGGGGGAGGTCGCGAATGACGAACCCGTTCACCCGGACAGCCGAGCTCTCGGGATCGGATGGGTTCACCCCGTAGTTGCCGATGTGCGGATAGGTCATCGCGACGATCTGCCCCTCATAGGAGGGGTCGGTGAGGACCTCCTGATACCCGCTCATCGACGTGTTGAACACGACCTCACCCGACGCGTCGCGGGAGGACCCGAACGACTCGCCTTTGAAGACCTCGCCATCTTCGAGGACGAGAAGCGCCGGCCTCCTCACCCTGCCACCCCTGCGAACTCCTCGCCGAGGACACCGTCTGCAACCACGCGTCTCCCCGAGAAAACCGTGTGAAGGATCCGTCCTTCGAGCGTCCGGCCGTCCCAAGGTGAGTTGCGGCTCTTCGATGCAAAACGTGCGGCGTCTACCACTTGCTTGCCCTCTGGATCGAACACCGTTAGATGCGCGACCGATCCGGGGGCCACCGGACCCCCTTGGCCGTCCAGACTCAGAATGCGCGCGGGTCGCCATGACATCGCGCTCACCATTTCCAGAAGCGACATGACACCCGCCCTCACCACGTGAGTCAGGATCACGGCAGCTGCAGTCTCCAACCCCACCATTCCGGGAGGGGCGAGCTCGAACTCGGCCTCCTTCTCCTGCTGGGCATGGGGAGCGTGATCGGTTGCAATCGCGTCGATGGTCCCGTCCGCGAGCCCCTGTCGCAGGGCCTCGACGTCGGCAGAGGACCTCAAGGGCGGGTTCACCTTGAAGAGCGGGTCGAATGAGGTGAGCTCTGCGTCTGTCAGGCAGAGGTGGTGCGGCGTTACCTCGGCCGACACCCTTATGCCCCGGGCCTTCGCGCGCCGGATGAGATCCACCGACCCCGCCGTCGAGACGTGCTGTGCATGAAACTTGACGCCCGTGAGGCTAGCAAGGGCAAGGTCACGAGCGAGCGGGATCTCCTCCGCCTCGGCCGGGATTCCCTTCAACCCAACCAGGTCCGAGAAGTAGCCCTCGTGCATCTGGCCACCCTCGGAGAGGTCTCGGTCTTCGCAGTGCTCAGCGCAGATTGCATCGAAGGCCTTGATGTACTCCATGCTTCTCCGGAGGACCCGGGAGCTCTGGACGCCGAAGCCGTCATCGGTGAACAGGCGAACACCGGCCGAGCTCGCGATCATCTCGCCGATGGCTGCCATCTTGGCCCCCTCCAGCCCCTTCGTGAGCGCGCCTGCCGGCACCACTTGGGCCAGCCCGGCCTCGCGGCCGGCCGAGGCGACCTTCTCGGCAACGGCCGCGTTGTCGCATACAGGATCAGTGTTGGGCATCGCGCATACCGCCGTAAATCCTCCGAGGGCTGCGGCGGCCGACCCCGAGGCAATCGTCTCTTCGTCCTCCCGGCCAGGCTCGCGCAGGTGCACGTGCATGTCGACGAATCCCGGGCAGATCACGGCTCCAGAAATGTCGATTACCTCAGCGTCCGGGTGCGAAAGCCGGGGCCCGACACCGGCGATGGTGCCACCTTCGATCAGCACGTCCGCCGTCGAGTCCGTTGCCGAAGCAGGGTCTACCAGCCGTCCTCCTTTGAAGAGCAAGCTATCCATCGGCACCTGGCCCCCCGCCCGCCTCGGAGTAGGGTGCGCCAGCACCTGCAGGGGCCGCTTCCGCGACTCCGAGCATGAGGTACAGGAGCGCCGCCCTGACGGAGATCCCATTCGTGACCTGCTCGGACATTATCGAGCGCCCCAGGTCGGACATGTCCGAGCTGATCTCGACACCCCGATTTATCGGACCCGGATGCATGATCAACGCTTCAGGCTTCAACAGGTCCACCCTCCTGCGGTCGAGCCCCCAGAAGGTCGCGTACTCCCGAAGGCTTGGGAACAGCTGCTCGGTCAGGCGCTCCATCTGCACCCGCAGCAGATACAGCACGTCGAGCTTCGGAAGGACCGCATCGAGGTCGGAGGACACGTCTACCCCCCAGCTCGCAAGGGTCGGCGGCAGCAGCGTAGGCGGCCCCACCGCGCTCACCTGCGCTCCCATCTTCGTGAACGCCTTGATGTTCGAGCGCGCCACCCTGGAGTGGACGAGGTCACCTACGATGCCGACCCTCACCCCCTCCAGGATCCCGAACCGCTCCCTTATCGTGTAGAGGTCGACCAGTGCCTGGGTCGGATGCTCGTTCGCTCCATCACCGGCATTCAGTACGCTGCACTCCAGCCACTGCGACAGCCTCCTCGGCGCCCCCGAGGAGTTGTGTCTGACGACGATTGCGTCCACCCCCATTGCCTGCAGGGTGAGGGCGGTGTCCTTGAACGACTCTCCCTTCGCGACCGACGTCTTTGAGTCGGCCGTGAAGTTGATTACGTCCGCGGAGAGCCTCTTGGCGGCCAGCTCGAACGATATCCTCGTGCGCGTCGAGGGCTCGAAGAAGAGGTTGCACACCGTCCGGCCGCGGAGCGCCGGCACCTTCTTGATCGTCCGCTTTCCGACCTCACGAAACGAGTCGGCGGTTCTGAGGATGAGCTCGATCTGCTCTACGTTGAGCTGGTCTATCGAGAGCAGGTGCTTGATCACGTACGCTTCCGGTTTGGACGCGGCGCATCCGCCGATTCCCGAAACTCGCGTCCGGCACCCCGGTCGCCTCTCGAGCCTTGCCCGTTGCTCTGCATCTCCCAGTCCTGGTCACCCACCGACCCGGCCGGGTCGGCGACCAGCACGGCGTCGCGCCCGTCGGTCTCGGTCAGGAGCACCTGCACCTCCTGCCTCAACGACGTCGGCAGGTTCTTTCCGATGAAGTCGGCCCTGATCGGCAGCTCCCGGTGGCCCCTGTCGACGAGGACGGCGAGCCGGACAAGCTTCGGCCTTCCGAAGTCGACGAGGGCATCGATTGCCGCACGCACCGTCCTCCCGGTGAAGAGGACGTCGTCGACCAGCACGACGGTCTTCCCGGAAACGTCGAAGAGAAAGTCGGTTGGCGAGACCTCCTGAGGGCGCCGGATCGCGAGGTCGTCTCGGTAGAACGAGACGTCCAGAGCTCCGACCGGCACTTCCCAGCCCTCGATTTCGGCGATGTAACGACCTATCCGCTCTGCTAGGGGAAGTCCGCGCTTGCGAATCCCCACCAACACGAGGTCGTCGGGCCCACGGTTGCTTTCGACGATCTCGTGAGCCATCCGGACGAGAGCACGCCGAAGATCTGCGGCGTCGAGAACGACTTTGCCCCTCGTCGACGACTCACCCGTTGCAGTCGGGGGCGTCGGTTTGGTGCTCAAGAAAAAAGAAGGCCGCCCCTGACGGGCACGGCTACCAGGCACTGCATTTTCGGCTCTCCTTTCTGGCCTCGCTGGACCAGCCTTTAAAGGGTGAGCTAGAGAC
>JALZBO010000048.1 GCA_030863545.1 Actinomycetota bacterium | reverse complement strand
AACAGGGGCAGCTCCTTTAGTTTTTGGACCTTCAGGTCCTTCTTCGAGAACTGGAGCCTGGGTGTCATGGAACCGCCTTTGATCTCCCGCATCCCCTGCCAAGTGGCCTTTTCGGCAAAGGTAGAGTAGGGTTAATTGGACATGAAAGCCATAGCCAATCGGAATAAATTGGCATGAAGCCGGTCGAGGAGTTCGCGACCCTCCTCACGGAGTGGGAGGCCGGGAGCGGTCCGCTCTACCTCCGCTTGTCCGGCGCGATAAAAAGCGCGATTTCAAACGTCAAGATCATGCCGGGAGCAAAGCTGCCGGCAGAGCGAGCCCTCGCGCGGGAGCTCGGGGTAAGCCGAACCACGGTGGCGCAGGCTTACGACTCATTGCGAGCCGAGGGCTGGGCGGAGAGCAGGCAGGGGAGCGGGACGTGGGTCAGGGCCACGGGAGAGTCCTTCCCCGGCATGCCGGGACTTCCCCCGCTTCTCACGCGAGCCTTCTTTCGTGCGGCCGACGGGGGCCACTCCTCCGTCCCGATAGATCTGAGCGTGGCGGGCCCCAAGCCGCTCGACCTGGTGGTCTCAACCGCGATCCGCCTCGATCTCGAACGGGTGCTGCCGGCCCTTCCGCCCACCGGATACATGCCGTTTGGACTGCCCCTGCTCCGCCGGCTCCTCGCAAGCCGCTTCACCGAGGGTGGCGCGCCCACCCATGAGGACCAAATCCTCGTCACCTCCGGCGCGCAACAGGCCATATCGCTGATCGCGTCCATGTGCCTGCAGCGGGGGGACGCGGTCGCTCTCGAGAGCCCGACCTACGCCGGCGCGCTGGACGCGTTCTCTCGTGCAGGGGCTCGTCTCGTTCCGCTTCCGGTCGGGCGGGGTGGAGTTGACGTTGATCGGCTGAGGGAGACGGTTCGTGCCGTGAGGCCGCGTCTCGTCTACTTGATGCCGACCTTCCAAAACCCTACGGGCGAAGTCATGTCGGAACGGGAGCGCAGGCGCATCTCTGCAATCGCCGACGAATTCCAGGTCACCGTCATCGAGGACAACACCTTGGCGGACGTGTCGTTGGATGGGGTGAGCCGGCCTCCGTTGGCGAACTACTCCGAAGGGAGCACCCTCATCTCGATCGGGTCGATGAGCAAGCTGTTCTGGCCGGGCCTTCGGGTTGGTTGGGTTCGCGCCGCGGAGGCAACGATCGCAGGGCTCGGCCAACTAAAGGTGGTGAACGACCTCGGCACGTCGGTGCTGTCCCAGGCCCTTGCCTGCCGGCTTCTTCCCGAGACCCCTGTCGCGTCGCTTGCCCGAAAGGAGGAGCTCACAGCGAAGATGCACGTTCTCGAAAGCGGGCTGACCGAAAAGCTCCCCGATTGGACTTGGAAGAGGCCGAGGGGAGGCCTCTTCCTATGGGTGAAGGTCCCCGTAGAAGATGGGCGAGCGTTTGCCGAGGTTGCCTTGCGCCACGGGGTCGCCATAACGCCAGGAGCGGCACTGTCTCCCGACGGGAAGCACGACGATTACGTCCGGATCTGCTTCGTCGCTTCGGAGGAGGATCTGCAGGTGGGGGTCGATCGGCTGGCGGAGGCGTGGGCCTCGTTCGGCTGGAGCTCGACCTCCACCCCGTCTAGCGTGCTGCTCCCCGTCTAGCCGCCGATCCCTATCCTTGCCGGGGCGCCCGGTTGAGGCGATCCTTCCGCGACGGCCCGAACCTTGCAGCGAAAATTCGCGGCACGAAGGATCGCAGCAGGTGCAGCCCCTGCTTTGCCCGGTGGACGAAACCGGCTAACGACCGGCCTCTGTGGTCATGGCTCATGTCAACCGGCACCTCGACGACTTTGAACCCGTGGGCGACCGCATCGGATGTGAGTGCCGCATCCACCCCGAACCCGAAGGCGAACGGGCGGCACGCCTCGAAAACCTCCCTTGTTAGCGCTCTCTGCCCGGACATGGGCGCGAGGGGGTCGAAACCAGAGGCGAGGCGGACGAGGCGGCTCGCGGTATTTCGAACTAGCCCGAAGCCACCCTGCGTACCGGCCGAGGGGAGGATCGCTACCGCCATGTCCGCCACGCCAGCCGCCACAGGCTCGATCAATGCGACGGGGGCTGCCGCCGTAGGTCCCGTGTCCCCGTCGACCATGAGCAGGATATCTGCAGCCGCCTCCTCCATCCCCCGCTCGAGCGCCGCATGCTTTCCCTGGTTCGATCCCATCCGAATGACCCGCGCCCTCGCAGCCGCCGCGGAGGCTGCCGTGTCGTCGGCGGATCCGTCGTCGACAACTACTACGTCATCCACGGCTTCCTGATCACGAAGCGCGGTTACAGTTGCGGCGATCGTCGAGGAGTTGTTGTAGGCGGGAACGACTGCAATCGTAACCATCTCTCTTATCCTGACACGGTGCTCGCTCTGGCCGGGGTCATGCTCATCTCGTCGTTTCTTTCGGGGGTGGCCGTCAAACGCGTGCTTCTGTCTCGCCCTCCTCGACGAGCGCTCCGCGAAAACTTCCTCGGCCGGAGGATTCCGGTCGCGGGCGGAGCGGTCTTGGCGACCGCACTCCTCTCAGCCGAACTCGTCGCGCTGGCGTTGGTGGCCCTCTCCCACTCCGGCGGATGGAGTGGACCAGAGGGACTCTGGGGTGGCGCAAGCAAAGTCCTGTCCGCGGAGCACGTCGCCACGGTCCTTCTGATCCTCGGGTTCATCGTCCTCGGATGGGTCGACGACGTCTACGGGGATTCCGGAGTCAAGGGGTTTGGGGGTCACCTGACGGCTCTACGGTCGGGCGTAGTCACAACCGGGAGCGTGAAGGCGTTCGGCGGGGCTGCCCTAGCATTTGGGGTCGCGTGGTGGTGGTCCAGGCCAGTTCAGGGGGGGCGGAGCGAGCCGGCGCAGCTGCTCGCCGTAACAACGGACGCCCTCCTGGTCGCGCTCGCTGCAAACCTGCTCAATCTGCTCGATCTGAGGCCCGGCAGGGCCCTCAAGGTCTTCTTTCTAGGGTGGATCGCCCTCGCTCCATTTGCTTGGAGAACGGCCGCCTGGGCCGCTTCCGCCGGGGTTGCGGGGGGAGCCGCGGCGTGGCTTCCCGCCGATCTTAGGGAGAGAGGGATGCTTGGTGACTCGGGCGCCGCCGCCCTCGGCGCGGCTCTCGGCGCGTTGGCGGCGCTCAGCGTCGGTCCGACCGGGAAAGCCCTCATTCTCGTGGGACTCGCGGCGGCCACCGTAGCTTCCGAGAGGTGGTCGTTCACGAAAGCCATCGAAAGGGTGGCCCCTCTCCGCTGGCTCGACCTGCTCGGGCGGCTTCCCCCTCCAAAGAATCGTTGAGGGTGGGAACAAATCTTCCGCCGGCAGGGACGAAAGCCGGAGGTAGGCAAAGCCGTCTGCTACGCTGTTCTTCCGTGGCCAAACACATCTTTGTGACCGGCGGAGTCGCCTCGAGCCTCGGAAAAGGCCTCACTGCCGCCTCTCTAGGCCGCCTTCTCAAGAGCCGCGGGCTACGGGTCACGATGCAGAAGCTCGACCCCTACATCAATGTAGACCCCGGAACGATGAGCCCCTTTCAGCATGGCGAGGTGTTCGTCACGGATGACGGGGCGGAGACGGATCTCGACCTCGGTCATTACGAGAGATTCATCGACGAGAACCTGTATAGGAACTCGAACGTCACGACGGGCGCCATCTATCAGTCGGTCATCGCAAAGGAACGGCGGGGGGACTACCTGGGGGACACCGTGCAGGTGATCCCGCACATCACGAACGAGATCAAAGATCGCATCCTCCGGCTGGGCCAGGCCTCCGAGGCAGAGGTCGTGATCACTGAGGTCGGAGGCACCGTAGGCGACATAGAGAGCCTTCCATTTCTCGAGGCGATCCGGCAGCTGCGCCTCGAGGTCGGGAGGGAAAACGTCTGCTACGTCCACGTGACGCTCGCGCCATACATCGGTCCGTCCGGCGAGATCAAGACGAAGCCGACCCAGCACTCCGTCAGGGAGCTGCGGAGCATCGGAATCCAACCCGATGCACTCGTGCTTCGCTCCGACCGGCCGATCTCGATGAACCTGAAGAAGAAGATCTCGCTGCTGTGCGATGTGGAGGTTGCCGGCATCACCTCCGCAGTAGACACCCCCAACGTCTATGCCATTCCTCTCGTCATCCACCGCGAGGGTTTGGACGGGTTTGTGTTGAACCAGCTCCAGATGAACGCTCCCGCCCCCGACCTCTCCGAGTGGCAGGAGCTGGTTGAGCGAATCGAGCACCCTACGACGAAGGTCAGGATTGGCCTCTTCGGCAAGTACGTGGACCTTCCCGACTCGTACCTGTCGGTGATCGAGGCCATCAAGGCCGGCGGGTACGCGGTCGGGGCGGAGGTGGAGATCGTCTGGGTTGCATCCGACGAGCAGCCGGCTCGGACGGGCGCTGACGACTCCGAGGAGCTGAGCGAGCTCCTTCCGCACCTGACTCCCCGAGGGTTGGAGACTATCGCCGACCTGGACGGCGTCCTTGTTCCCGGGGGCTTCGGGATCAGGGGCATCGAGGGAAAGATCGAAGCTATCCGGGTCGCCCGTGAGGAGCGCATTCCCTTCCTCGGGCTGTGTCTCGGCCTTCAGTGCGCCGTGATCGAGTATGCCCGTAACGTCGCCGGACTGGAGGGTGCCAACTCGACGGAGTTCGATGAGATGACGTCCCATCCCGTGATCGCCCTTCTCCCCGAGCAGGAGGAGATCTTCGAGAAGGGGGGGTCGATGAGGCTCGGGCTGTGGCCCGCCAAGCTGGCTAGCGGGAGCCGCGCCCGTGAGATTTACTCCCAGGAGGTCATCTACGAGCGCCATCGCCACCGGTACGAGGTGAACTCGGCCTATCACTCGACGCTACAGGAGCATGGGCTCGTCTTGAGCGGGACCTCCCCCGATGGGCGCCTAGTTGAGATCGTCGAGCTCCCGGAACACCCCTTCTTCATGGCCTGCCAGTTCCATCCCGAGTTCAAATCGAGGCCAAACCGGCCCCATCCGCTGTTTCGGGAGTTCGTGGCCGCGGCCGTCAGGAGGGCGGCGGCAAACGGTTCCGGCGTGGAGACGGAAGCTTCGGCGGCAAGCGTCGTATAGCGGCCGGCTCGGACAACCGGCAGGCGCTGTCCGCTAGGGCCGGCTCAGCTGGTACAAGCACCTACACCGGCCCCGCATCTGCCTCGTAGTCCGTAGGGCTCCGCACCTTTCAGAAGTCATCCACGGCCGGGCCCCCGCATCTGAAAGAGTCGTCTGGGTCGAGGCAACAGGAGTGGTCCCTCCAACAGGCGTCGTCAGGGAGGGTACGGTCGGTGCTCAGGCTAGGATGGGACGTGGCCACCGACCCCGAGATCCTCGAATCGAGCACGGCTTATGAGGGCAAGATCTTCGACGTCGTGGTCGATAGGCTGAGGATGCCTGACGGCTCCGAGTCGGCCTACGAGACCGTCAAGCATCGGGGAGCCGTGGCCGTAGTTCCTCTGGCGTCGGATGGCCGGATCCTCATGGTGAGGCAGCGCCGCCATGCCGTGGGCGACCACCTCCTCGAGATCCCGGCCGGAAAGCTCGAGCCGGATGAGGACCCACGGACGTGTGCGCGCAGGGAGCTGGAGGAGGAGACGGGCTTCGCTTGCGCGCACCTCGACCTCCTCGTCACCTACTACAGCACCCCCGGGTTTTCGAACGAACGGGTGTACGTATTCGTCGGGCATGACCTCGAGCAGGTGGCCGAGCCGCCCACCACGGACGGCGCCGAGGCTATATCGATGGAGTGGCTTGACCGGCAGGAGGCGGTGACGGCTCTGCTCGACGGGCGAGTCGTCGACGGCAAGAGCATCATCGGGATCGCGCTGGCGCGCCTCGCGGAGAAGGACGCTGAGGAGGCGGAGGTGGTGGGCGAGCGGTGATCGTCGGAGTCCCCAAGGAGCTGAAGGATCACGAGTACCGGGTCGCCCTTACCCCTGCAGGGGCGCGCGAGCTGACCTCGTCAGGCCACACCGTCCTCGTCGAAGAGGGAGCGGGCGCCGGGTCGAGGATTGAGGACGCCGAGTACGCTGCTGCCGGGGCGACCCTTACAGATGCCAAGACGGTTTGGTCCGACTCAGAGATGGTGTTGAAGGTGAAGGAACCGGTTCCGCAAGAGTTCTCGCATCTTCACTCAAAACAGATCCTCTTCACCTACCTGCATCTTGCAGCAAGCGTCGAAGTCACCAAGGCGCTCCTCGAAGCGGGGACGCCATCGGTTGCCTACGAGACGGTTCAAACCGACGACGGCCACCTCCCGCTGCTCGCACCGATGAGCGAGGTTGCCGGAAGGATGGCTCCCCATGTCGGCGCTACCCTCCTCGAGAAGGAGCATGGGGGCCGCGGGATCCTGCTCGGCGGAGTCTCGGGTGTTCATCCCGCAAAGGTCGTCGTGCTCGGGGCGGGGATGGCGGGTGCCAATGCCGCATGGCTGGCCCAAGGGATGGAGGCCGAGGTCATCGTCTTGGACCGCAGCATCGACCGCCTCCGGTACATCGACTCCATTCACAAGGGCCGCATCCTGACCCTCATGTCCAACCAGACAACGATCGAGCAGTCGGTGCTTCAGGCAGACCTCGTCATCGGCGCCGTCCTCATCCCGGGCGCCCTTGCTCCGAGCCTCGTAAGCAAGGAGCTGGTGGCGGCGATGAAGCCGGGATCTGTCGTTATAGACATATCGATCGACCAGGGAGGGTGCTTCGAGACGAGTCGGATGACGACTCACTCCGACCCGACGTACACGGTCGACGACGTCGTGCACTACTGCGTGGGAAACATGCCGGGCGCCGTCCCGCATACGTCCACCTACGCCCTCACCAATGCAACGATGCCCTACGTGAACGCCCTGGCCAAGCACGGCCTGAGGGAAGCGATGAGATCAGACCGGGCTCTCTGCCGCGGCCTCAACACAATCGACGGGATGCTCGTGAACCAAGCGGTGGCAGAGGCTCACGGCGTGTCCTACCACCCCGTCGCCGAAGCCCTCTCGCTGTAGCGACTGCGTCCGGCTTTGCGGCCGGAGTCTCCCGCCACGCTGCCCGGGACCGATGCCTGTTTCCGGATGCGGGCTCTCTCGGGGAGGAATATGCTCTCCAGGCGCGACGTTGACTGAGGCCAGCCGCTTCTGTTTGGCGACCCCGCAGGTTTGCGGTGCTGCCGGTTATTTACGCGAGCTCGGCCCGGAACGATCTAGGAGACATCGGTGGCCCTTAGCAAGGACTTCCTCGAGGCAGCCCGATCCAAGTTCACGGAGGAGGAACGCGCGGTCAGGGAGGAGCTCACTGACCTGGGCTTTGGCACCGAAGGCCAGGTCGATGTCACCTTCGACGAGGGCTTTGCGGACGCGGCCCAGACCACGTCCGAGCGAGCGCGAATACTCTCGATTGCCGAGGGACTCCGCCAGCGTCTAGAGGATATTCGGGGCGCCATGGCCAGGATCGAGCGCGGCACTTACGGGACGTGCGAGGGGTGTGGAAAGCCGATCGCTCCCGAGAGGTTGGAGGCGATTCCAACCGCTCGTCTTTGCATCTCTTGCAAGCAGAAGCAGCACCAGAGTTAAGCGAAGTCGCGAAAAAGTAGGCTCGAATCGTTGCCAAGGCCGGTTCCCGTCCCTAGTATTTCGCGTTCCCGAGGTTAATTTGTACACAAGGGATCTTGTGGACCGTCCCTAGAGCATGAACTCCAACTCCTTCCTCAAGCAGGACGTCTTGTCGGAGCTATTCCCTCCCGACGATCCGTCCGACCTCGAGTTCCTTGGGGAGGGGGCAGGCGGTGCAACCCATTCGCCTGCTCCCGCCTCAGGGACCAAGCGTCGGGGAGGACGGGTTTCCGGTTCAAAAGCGGACCCGCGTGCTGCCGAGGAGCGCATCGAACATCGCGCGTCGACGGCGACGCCAGTAGTGGCTGATCCTGCCCAGACAGCCGCCGGGCGAAGTGGCGGTACGAAAAAAACGCGCACTAGCCGTCCAGCTCGCGCCTCTGGCAAAGGAAGGGCGGGCGCCAAGAAGAGTGAGGGGCCCGCAGTGCGGAAGCAAGCGAAGCCCTCCTCCCGGGGAGGCGCATTCAGAAGAGGAAGGGTAGTTGCGGTCGTCAACCAGAAAGGCGGGGTCGGAAAGACGACGAGCACGATCAACCTCGGGGCCGCACTCGTAGAGGAGGGGGCCCGCGTTCTGCTAGTCGACTTCGATCCGCAAGGGGCGCTCTCCGTTGGGCTGGGACTCAACCCCAACGAGCTCGAGATGACGGTCTACAACCTGTTGCTCGACCGAACGGTCGTCCTGGGCGAAGTCGTCCGGGCGACTGCGATCGATGGGCTGGACCTGGTCCCCTCGAACATCGACCTATCGGCCGCGGAAGTCGTTCTCGTCTCCGAGGTAGCCCGGGAGCAGATGCTGAAGCGCGCTCTTCGGCCTGCGAAGGAGACCTACAACTACATCCTCATCGACTGTCCGCCTTCGCTGGGGCTGTTGACGGTGAACGCTCTCACCGCGTCGGACGCGGTGATCGTTCCCCTCGAATGCGAGTATTTTGCTTTGCGAGGGATGGCGCTTCTCATGGATACGATCGATAAGGTCCAGGAGCGCCTGAACCCGGATCTGCAGGTTCTTGGGATTCTCGCGACGATGCTCGAGGCGCGTACGATTCATGGCCGCGAGGTGCTGAGTAGGGTGACCGAGGCATTCGGCGATAAGGTCTTCAAGACCGTCATCCATAAGACGATCAAGTTCGCCGAGGCTCCCGTAGCGGGTCAGACGATCTTGAGATATGCCCCGACCTCACAGGGGGCCGGGGAATATCGAGAGCTGGCGAGGGAGGTGTTGCTTCGTGACTCGTAGGGTCAACCTTCCGGGAGCCGACGAGCTCTTCCGTAGAACGATGGACCCGAAGCCCATTGCCGTCGAACGGGAGACGGAGGGGCTCCCCGCTGCCAAACCGGGTGGCGACGGCAGGGCGCCCCGCGAAACTGAGAGCCCGGCCTCTCGTCCGAAGCATGAGGCGAAGGTCACGTTCTACTGCACTGATGAGGAGCTTACGAGGCTGGAGCGAGCGCGCCTCGTGCTTCGTGCCGAACATCGCATCGCGGCAGACCGGGGCAAGTTGGTTCGAGCGGCCCTCACCGAGGTACTCGACGACTTCGAAGCGCGGGGACCGAACTCGCGCTTGCTCAGACGCCTGAAGTCGACAAACGGCTAAATCATTTCTCTCACCAATTACGCGAGTCCCCTCGACCTGGGGCGGGGGACAAAGCCGCTTATTGACTTGTAGACGGGTGTCTTTGTCGACTTGGCGGTTGTGACACTAGTCTCCAAGCTGATTCCGGGTCTAGCGCAGAGAAGACTTAAAGATTCACTCGATAGTTGAGACTTCTACAACTTTCACCGTCAACTAGAACGTTACACCCAACGTCCAATAGATCCAAGTCCACTTAGCTCCTGTCGTACGGATCAGCATGTCGACTCCGCGTCAAGGGGCGAAAGCAGCTTGGAGACTTTGCGACAAGTCGTTCCCGGCGCCGGTGCGCAGCTCCCCAGGGGGGTGGGCGTCGATGCTTCTTTTGCCGGGGTGAAGTCGATTTATCGCAAAGCCGTCTACGGCGGATCGAGCGGATTAACCGCTTACTGCAGCGAGGATGCCGCGGATGACAGCTCTGATGAGGGGCGAGACGAGAGGGCGAAATAGGAAGAAGACCACGATGAGCAAGATGACAAATCCCCACCTGTCGAGGAAGTAAATGATGTGCTGCTTGCTTGGAGGGAGGGCGGCGCTGAGGATGCGAGAGCCGTCGAGGGGCGGGATCGGCAGAAGGTTGAAGATGGCGAGGACGACGTTTAGTTGGAGCGTGATCACGAGGAACTCAGCCAGGATCCGTTCAGAACCCGGACCGAGCATGACCAGCAAGGCGGCAGCCGCAAAGGCGAGGACGAAGTTCATCGCGGGGCCCGCCACTCCGACGAGCGCGGGGCCGAACCGTCTGCTCTTGAGCTTAGTGGCCGTGAACGGAACGGGCTTGCCCCACCCGAACCCAACGAGAACGATCATGAACGTCCCCACTGGGTCGAGGTGGGCGAGGGGGTTGAGGGTAAGCCGCCCCGCCAGGCGGGCGGTGGGGTCCCCCTGCATGTTGGCAACGGCGGCATGGCCAAACTCATGGAGGGAGAGCGCGATGACGAAAGCAATCCCGGAAAGAACGAAACCGACAAGGTCGGGGGGGCGTGACAGGAGATAATCGAGCACTGGGCCCAGCATAAGGGCAAGGAATCGCCAAACTCTGTGGTGACGGACGGCGAGATCGGAGGGACCGGCGAGGTAGATGGCTAGGGTTTTCTCAGGGGTTCAGCCGACGGCCGACGTGCCGCACCTCGGCAATTACATCGGCGCATTTAGGCAGTGGGTTGCGCTCCAGCAGGAGCACGAGTGCCTCTACTGCGTCGTCGACCTCCACAGCCTCACGGTGCCATGGGATACGAGCCTGCTGGCGCGGAGGTCCCGGCAGACGGCGGCGAGCCTGATCGCGGCGGGGATCGACCCCGAACGAGCAATCCTGTTCCTACAGTCCGAGGTGCCGGAGCACACCCAGCTGGCGTGGTACCTCACCTGCATCAGCCGAATGGGAGAGCTCAACCGGATGACGCAGTTCAAGGACAAGAGCCGCGGGCAGGAGGCGGGAGTGATAGGGACCGGTCTTTTCGTTTACCCGGTGCTGATGGCTGCCGACGTGCTGGCGTATCGCGCGAACCTGGTCCCTGTGGGGGACGATCAGCGCCAGCATCTCGAGCTGATGAGGAACCTCGCGGAGAGGTTCAACCGCCAGGTGGGGGAGACGTTCCCCGTTCCGGAGCCCCTGATACCCGATCATGGAGCGCGAATCATGGCTCTGGACGATCCGACCCGAAAGATGGACAAGAGCTCTGGCAGGTCCAACAACCTCGTTTGGATGAACGACCCTCCCGACGTCGTTCGGAGCAAGATATCCAAGGCCGTCACCGACTCGGGCCGCGACATTCGCTTCGGTCCCGACAAGCCCGCTATCTCCAACCTCCTCGTCATCTTCTCCGCGGTGACCGACCGCCCGATCGAGGACATCGCCGGCGAATTCGAAAACTCCGGCTACGCAGCTTTCAAGCAGGCGCTAGCGGAGGCAATCAACGAATTTCTCGAGCCCTTCCGAAACCGCTACAACGAGGTCATGGACGACATTGCGCAGCTAGACAAGGTTCTAGACCGGGGAGCGGAGAAAGCCAGGGAGCTGGCAGAACATACGCTCCACCTGGTCCGAGACCGCGTGGGCCTGCGGCGTCCCTGACGGACCCAAAGCGTTGTCCTACCCCGTAAAGCTGGACGTCTACGAGGGGCCGCTCGACCTGCTCCTGCAGCTCGTCTCGAAGCAGCGGGTCGACGTGACGGACATCTCGATCTCATCGGTGACCGACGAGTTCCTGAAAGCTACGCGAGCGCTAGAGGACGTGGACCTCGAGACGGCGACGACCTTTCTCGTTCTGGCCGCGACTCTGCTCGAGCTGAAGTCGCTCAAGCTGCTCCCTCAAAGCTCCGCTTCCGACCCCGACCTCGGCCTGCTGCTGGAGGAGCGCGACAGGCTGCTTCACCGCCTGATCGTTTATTCGACCTTCAAGTCGGCAGGGTCGTGGCTGCGGCAGCGGCTTGCCGACAATGAAGGGTTTCACGCAAGGGTCGCCGAGCTACCGGAGGAGCTTGTGCCGGCTGCTCCCGACATCTTCCAAGGGTTGACCCCGGGACAGGTGGGGGCAGCTGCTGGGCGCGTACTGGCGTCTCGGCAGAGCATTACCGTCGATACGTCCCACGTCACGCCCGCGACAGTCAGTCTCGAGCAGATTATCGACGAGCTGGGCGCCAAGATAGAGGCCGAGGGCCAATGCTCCTTTCGAGGGCTTTGTCGTCACGTCGAACGGATGAAGGCGGTCGTGTCGTTCCTGGCGCTGCTCGAGCTGTACCGGAGGGAGTTGGTGGAGATTCATCAAGCCGATCCATTTGCCGAGATAACCGTGACCTGGAAGCCGCGGAGGCCCGAAGAGCTCGGATGACGGCGATTCCAAGCAGATGAATGGCGACGTGAACCTAGCTGCCGCCCTCCAAGCGGTCCTGTTCGTAGCCGATGAACCCCTTGCGACCTCCGACCTCGCCGTACTCTTCGAGCTGCCCTCCGAGGAGGTGGAGGTCCGGCTTTCCGCGCTTGCCGCCTCTCTCGAGGAGCAGGGGAGCGGGATAGTGCTTAGGCACGTAGCCGGGGGGTGGCGTCTCTCCACCCATCCCGACACCGCCCCCTACCTCGAACGATTCGTGGGCGAGCAGCGGGGCGGTAGGTTGAGCCAGGCGGCGCTCGAGACGCTAGGGATAGTCGCGTACAGACAGCCGATATCGAGGGCACAGCTTGCCGAGATACGCGGGGTATCTTGCGACGCGGTGCTGCGGACCCTTTTGGTTAGGGGAATGGTGGAGGAGGTCGGCCGGGACCCAGGGCCGGGGCAGGCGATCATGTACGGGACAACGCGCCATTTCCTGGAGCGGCTCGGAATGCAAAGCCTGACGGATTTGCCACCTCTGACCGACTTCATGCCGGATTCAGACTCGGTCGAGCGAATGGAGTCGGGCCTCGGACCGGGCCTCTGACGGCCACCGCAGCGAATGTCGGCGTAATCGGCGTACGCAGCGCCAACCTCGACCGGACGAAGGAATGAGCAGGCCCGAAGGAACGAGCAGGCCCGAAGGGGTTCGTGTGCAGAAGGTCTTGTCGGAGGCGGGAGTTACGTCCCGGCGGGCGGCTGAGCAACTGATTCGGGAGGGCCGGGTCGTCGTCAACAACACCAAGGCCGTGCTCGGGCAGCGGATCAATCCGGAGCGGGACAAGGTCCTGGTCGACGGGCGGCTGGTTCAGGTCGACCCGACGCGTACTTATCTCATGCTCAACAAACCACCCGGCGTCATCTCGACCGCCAAGGATCCGGAGGGCCGGCGAACCGTCTTGGACATCGTCGGCGCTCCCGCCCGCGTGTTCCCTGTGGGAAGGCTCGACGCGGCCACGGAAGGGCTGCTGCTGCTCACCGACGACGGTGAGCTCACCCACCGCCTGACCCACCCCTCCTTCGAGGTCAGCAAGATCTACGTTGCCGAGGTGGAAGGGTGGGTGAGACCGGCGGCCGTGCGCCGGCTGCTGGGCGGGGTCGATATCGAAGCGGGGAAGTCGGTCCGTGCCGACAAGGTCAAGGTGCTCGACGCCCGAAAGGGCCCTGATGCAAGATCCGTCCTCGAGATGACCCTCCATGAAGGGCCGCGGCGGGTCGTTCGCCGGATGCTCGAAGCCGTGGGTCATCCCGTTTTGCGGCTCGTCAGAACGGGCGTCGGCCCTCTACATCTGGGCCGCCTGAGCACGGGTACCTACCGGAACCTGACGCCTGAAGAGGTCGCGTCGCTGTATCGTGAGGTGGGCCTGTAGCCTCTGCCCGGCGGCCCAGACGACACGTCGTCCATAAGCGGCGACACGACGCCCGCGACTTTTCGAGGAAGGTCCGATTCCATTGCAGCTGAGAGCGCTCCGGGGAGCCACATCGATAGGTGAGGACATCGGCGAGGAGGTCATCGACGCGACCGCGGAGCTAATTCGCACAATGATGGAACGAAACGGAATCCTGAAAGAGCATTTGGTGAGCATCATCTTCACCGCCACGCCCGATATCAGGTCGGAATTTCCTGCCGCGGCGGCTCGGTCGATAGGGATCTCGGACATTCCTCTTTTGTGTGCGAGCGAGTTGGACATCGAAGGGGCGATACCGAGAGTCGTCAGGGTGCTTATGCATTTTTATTCTGACCTCGACTACTCGAGCTTGCGCCACGTGTACCTAAGAGAGGCCAAGCCGCTGCGCACGGACCTCCCGCAGTAGCTGCGAAGCGTTGACTCGAAGAGCGACACTGGGCATCGAATACAACGGCGGGGTGAATAACGACAGGGAAATGCATGACGGTGGGCGCTGAAGACAACCAGCTGAACGGCGGCTCGCCGTTTGAGTCCGTCGCTGTCATAGGAGTCGGGTTGATGGGCGGGTCGCTGGGGATGGCGTGCCTAAAGCGAGGCGTCGCCGCCCGAGTGGTTGGATTCGACCGAGACGAGAACACCCTGCACCGGGCCCTCGACCTTGGCGCGATCAGCGAGGCTGCGCCCTCGTCCCGTGATGCGGCTAAGGAAGCGGACCTCGTCGTCCTCGCCACGCCCGTCGGCGCGATCCCGGCCGCGTTTGCCGAGACCCTGCCGGGAATGCCCGAGGGTGCCATCGTCACCGACGTCGGCAGCACCAAGATGCGGGTCGTGGACGAGATCGGCCGGCTGGCGCCTTCGTCGGTAGAGTTCATCGGAGGCCATCCGATAGCAGGCTCCGAGCGCCACGGCATAGAGGCTGCGTCGGCCGACCTGTACGACGGGTGCTTCTGGATCCTTACCCCGACGTCGAGCACGTCCCCGTCGTCGTACCGGAGCCTCATGAGGTTCCTATCGGCTCTCGGGGCCCGCGTGCTGTCCCTCGACCCAGAACGGCACGACGAGGCTCTCGCCCTGACGAGCCACCTGCCTCAGCTGCTCTCGAGCACGCTGATGACGTTTGCAGCCGAGGTGGCCACGAGCGGAGAAGGGATGCCACTTTTGACCGCGGGCGGCTTCAGGGACATGACGCGGATCGCCGGGAGCTCCGAGGAGATGTGGGTCGACATCGTGAAGCAGAATCAAAATGCTCTGCTCGAGGTGATTCGGAAGTTCCAGGCGGCGTTCGGAGCCGCAGTGGAGTCGGTCGCGGCGGGGGACTGGGAGGCGGTTAAGAGCTTCCTGGCAGCCGGCCGGGCGGCCAGGAACGCCCTTCCGGGCAAGGCGGGGGTTGCCCCGTCCGAGCTGATTGAGCTCCGCGTTCCGGTACCGGACCGGCCCGGTGTTCTTGCCGAGGTGACCACGACGGTGGGCCAGGCAGGGGTGAACATCGAGGACCTCGACATCGTGCACTCGCCGGAAGGCGGAAGGGGAGTGATACACCTAGCCGTGAGGGGACGCGAGAACGCTCGTGCTGCTGCCGAAGCCATGGCTCGCAAGAGCTTTCGAGTCGAGCACGATTAGCCATCGGTCGCCCTCGGAACCTACCCCTGCTTCGACGGATGTAGCGCGGAGACGATGGAGAGAGTATTTGCCCCTGTCACCGGCTTCTCGGGGAGCGTCAGGGTTCCCGCCGACAAGTCGATCGCCCACCGCGCGCTGATCCTCGCCGCTATGACGAGCGGGTGGAGCACGATCAGCGGGGGCGTGACCGGTGAAGATGTGGGCTCCACCGCATCTTGCCTCGCGGCGCTCGGCTCTGCAATCGACCGATCTCGCGGAGAGGTGCGCGTCAGTGGCCGCGGGTGGAGGGTCCCCCGCTACGCCGAGCTGCACGCGGGGAACTCCGGTACGACCATGCGCCTTCTTGCGGGAGGTGTGGCGGGGCGCCGGGGGCGCTTCGTGCTGAGTGGAGATGCATCATTGTCTGCCCGCCCGATGCGCCGCGTGGCGGAGCCCCTGCGCCAGATGGGGGCCCAGGTCGAGCTCGCCGACGGCTCGCACGCTCCGATCGTCGTTTCGGGAGGCACTCTAAAAGGCATTACGTACGCTCTCCCGGTGCCCAGCGCGCAGGTGAAGAGCGCCGTCCTGCTCGCTGGGTTGCAGGCCGAGGGCAGGACGACGGTGTTGGAGAGCCACCCGTCGAGGGACCATACGGAAAGGCTCCTCCGATGGTTGGGGGCGCCCGTTGAGGTCACGGACAAGGAGGTGGCGATCTCGGGAAGTGGCGATCTTTTCGGCCGTCCCGGCTTCGAGCTGGAGGTGCCAGGGGACGTCTCGTCCGCCGCCTTCCTGCTCGTCGCAGCGTGCCTTTGTAATAAAGGATCGATAGTCGTCGAACGTGTCGGCGTCAACCCAACCCGTACCGGGATCCTGGACGTCCTGACGGCGATGGGCGCACACGTGGAGCTGTCCGTGGAGGAACGCTTGCCCGAACCGGTGGGGAGCGTGGCCGCTTGGCCGAGCTCTCTTGCAGGCACAGCGGTAACGGGTGAGATGGTTCCCCGCCTCGTGGACGAGCTTCCGCTTGTTGCGCTTGCGGCCACCCAAGCCGAGGGTACGACCGTCGTCGAGGGTGCAGCCGAGCTGAGGTTGAAGGAATCGGACCGGATAGCCGTGCTTGCGCAAGGACTGCGAACGCTGGGAGCAAGCATCGAGGAGCAACCCGACGGCTTTGTAATCGAAGGGCCGACTTCTCTAAGGGGAGGCATCGTTGATGCGGCAGGGGACCATCGAATGGCGCTTACGTTCGCCGTCGCAGGGCTGATCGGGGAAGGACCCGTGGCCGTCAAGGGGTGGGAGTGCGCTTCGATCTCCTATCCCTCCTTCGAGGAGGACGTGTCGTCGGTTGCCATTTGAGCGGGACGTGATCGTTGCGGTGGATGGGCCCGCGGGGTCGGGTAAGAGCTCGGTCGCAAAAGCGCTTGCGGAAGCCCTATCCCTCAGGCACGTGGACACCGGGGCCATGTACAGGGCGCTGGCCCTCAAAGCCATCCTTGAGGGGGTCGACGTTGAAAGCGCGAAGGAAGTCGGAGGGCTGTTACCCGGGACGACCATCGAGCTGGACGGCGAGAGGGTGACGCTTGACGGCGTGGACGTGAGCTCGAGGATTCGTGACGAAGAAGTGAGCTCGGCGTCCTCGAAAGTCGCCCAGCATCAGGAGGTCCGGAGGTGGATGGTGGAGCGTCAGAGACAGATCGTGAATGGTGGACCGGGGGGTGCGGTGGTCGAGGGACGTGACATCGGAACCGTCGTATTGCCGCACGCCGACCTCAAGCTCTACCTCACTGCCTCCGAACGGGAGAGAGCGAGCAGGCGTTCGAGGCAGGCCGGCATCTCCGAGCAAAGGGCGCTCGACGACGTGAGAACGCGGGACGCCCGCGACACTGAGAGAACCGTCTCGCCCCTTCGCGTCGCGGACGATGCCGTCGTTTTGGACACCACTTCGCTATCGCTGCCGCAGGTCGTGGAGAAGATCCTCTCGATCGTCCAGGAGCGGGGGAGCTGATGGCGAGCGCAAAGCCTGTGGTCGCGGTGGTGGGGCGCCCGAACGTGGGGAAGTCGACGCTCGTCAACCGCCTGGCGGGAGCGAGGGACTCCATCGTCGGACCAACCCCGGGCTTGACGAGGGATCGGTTGGATGCGGAGGTGAGCTGGCGGGGTCGGACGTTCACTGTTAGCGACACCGGCGGGCTCGTCGAGTCGGCGCTCTTCGCCTCAGGGGGAGACGACGTCGTGAGGAAGGTTGCAGCATCCGCGCTGTCTGCGGTCGAGTCCGCCGACGTCGTCATGTTCGTCGTCGACGGGCAGGCGGGCGTGACCGGCGAAGACCTGGCCTTGGCGAAACGCCTTCGACGTATCCCCGTCCCGGTGATCGTCGTGGCCAACAAGGTCGACGACTGGGCCACCGAGACGGAGGCCTCGCAGTTCATGAGTCTCGGGCTGGGGGAAGCGGCGCCCGTTTCGGCCCTCCACGGGCGCGGTTCAGGGGACCTGCTCGACCGGCTCGTTGAGCTGCTCCCCCCACCCGGCGAGGAAAGACAGCCTGTCGAGATTCCAAGGATCGCGATCGTAGGGAGGCCGAACGTCGGGAAGTCCTCGTTGTTCAACCGACTCGTCGGGGAGGAACGCGCGATCGTTCATCACGAGCCGGGGACAACCCGCGACTCTGTCGACAGCGTCGTGGAGGTCGGGGGCAAGACCTATAGGTTCGTCGACACCGCTGGGATCAGGCGGCCCACAAAGACCCGCGACGTCGAGATCTTCAGTGCGAGCCGGACGAGGGGAGCGATCGCTCGTTCGGACGTGGCGATTCTTGTCGTCGATGCGGCTGCCGGCGCCACCGCTCAGGACCAGCGCATTGCGAGGCAGGTCGCGGAGGCCGGAGTAGCTGCCGTGATCGCGGTCAACAAGTGGGACCTCGTACAGGACGAGGAGGAAGCAAAGCTTGTGGAGCGGACGCTCGAGGATCGCTTGCAGTTCGTCAGCTACGCGCCACTCGTCAGAACCTCGGCATTGACCAAGCGCGGGGTGCAACGCATCCTCCCCGAGATCGACCGGGTACTGGAGGGACGGCTTGTGAGGATTCCCACCGCGGGCCTGAACGAGCTGATCCACCAGACGCAGAGCAAGTCACCGCCCCCCCGGGTCGGAGCGGTCCCGCCAAAGGTCCTATATGCGACGCAAGTGGAAACTGCGCCGCCGACGTTCGTCTTGTTCACAACCGGCCCCATTGCGGAGTCGTGGCAGAGGTTTCTCGAGCGCCGGCTCCGCGAGGAGTTCGGTTTCGAAGGCAACCCCCTGCGTTTCGTGATTCGCCAAAGGGGGCAGAAGTCGCATGGGCGTACTCAGCGCAAGTAGGGGGAGCTGTTGAGAGGTACGATTGTCGGGAACGGGACGTAGCGTAGCTTGGTAGCGCATCCGGCTGGGGGCCGGAAGGTCGCCGGTTCAAATCCGGCCGTCCCGACCGGAGATCCTTCGGACAAGATTGCTCCAGTTCGTATCTCGCCGCCCGATAGAAACTCCGCGTAATGGGAAAATGACTTCAGTGAACTCTAAGGAGGTTGAGATGGACGAAGAGGAAGAGCAGAAAATTGCGTCCATGCAAGAGACGCTTTCGAAGGTGTCCGGCAATAAGCCCCTAGGGCCGAGCGACCCCAGGAAGAAGAAGGAAGAAAGGATCCTAGGCTTCTACGCTGATCGCCCCTCGCTCCGAAACGAGCAGATAATGAAGGACCTCGAGAACACCGTAAACGAGCCTCCCAAGTCGATCGGGGAGCGCATCGAGAAGAGGTAGCTCGGCGCACTCCGTTTCGTTTGCTCTAGCTCCGGCGACAAACAAATCAAGGATTTCATCCGCGGCCCCCTGAAGGGCTTGGTCGCTCTTCTATTCCTTTTGACTCCACCTACCTTCCAGGCCCACACCTCCCCGGGGGCCGCTGTGCGCAGCGACCAACGCTCCAAGCCCTTTACCTATGTTGCAATTGGAGCGTCGGACACCGTGGGAATAGGAGCCGACGATCCACAAACTGAAGGGTGGCCGGCCCTCGTATACGAGCGTTTGCCCAGAGGGACGAGATTCCTCCGCCTCGGTGTTTCGGGAAGCACGGCCGAGGAGGCCGTTCGAGCGCAGCTTCCAACGGCACGAGCGGCATCCCCCGACCTCGTCACGGTGTGGCTCGCCGTCAACGACTTCAACGCCAGTGTCCCACGCAATGAGTACCTCGGGCACCTGGATCGCATCGTTGGCGAAATGGCGGCCACCGGGGCCAGGGTTTTCGTCGCAAACGTCCCCGACCTGACCGGCATACCCAGATACGAGGGGATTGAGGACCATGTCCTCCGCGGGCTGATCTCGGATTGGAATGCGGGCATCGCCGAGGTGGTGCAGAGGCACGGAGCGACGCTTGTGGATCTGTGGCCGTCGTCCCAGGGCCTCGAGGATCGAGAGGAGCTCCTCAGCGACGAGGACCACTTTCACCCGTCCACTCTCGGACATCAGGTTCTCGCCGCGCTCTTTCTCGAGGTTATGTCAAGGGATACAGTGGTCGGGTCGGCTATCTCGTAATCGGAGAAGCCTCCCAGAGCGAGTAAAGCCGGGCGGCGCCCGTTGACTTCCCCGCGGATTTGCGTCGTCCGCGAAAACGTCTTCATCGACGAGGTCGGAAAGGAAGCATGAAACATCCAGCTCCGGCAGGGAGCGAAGTGGAGCCGGCGAACGAGGACCTCTCGGCATCCAACCGCGTGCTCACCCTTCCGAATCTCATCAGCGCGGCTCGAATGGCGCTGGTCCCTTGGTTTGCCTGGGTTTTTTGGACCCGATCCAATGACGTGCTCGCGTTTGTCCTCATCGTCGTCATCGGCTCGACGGATTGGGTCGATGGTTATGTTGCCCGCCGTATGGGGCAGGTGAGCCGCCTCGGCAAGCTGCTCGACCCGGTTGCCGACCGCGCCGCGATAATCGTGGTCCTGCTCGCTCTGATGCTAAAGGGGGTCGTCCCGGCCGCCCCGGCCGCTGCCATCCTTGCCCGGGACCTGATCGTATCTGCGGTCTTCCCCGTGCTCGAGGCCAAACGGTTTCCCCGGATTCCCGTGAACCGGGTAGGGAAGCTCGCAACGGCCTTCATCTTCGGCGGGATGGGCTTCGCCGTTTTCAGCCTCCCCGCGGCCGATGGCCTGGAGGCTTTCGCCGTCTGGGCTGCGGGCGGTCTCTTGACCCTTGGCGCGGTCCTTTACTGGGCAGCCGGTGGCCTGTACGTTCGCGAGGTATGGCGACTGATGCGGCACGGGGTGAGGGCCGGGTGAGGCGGTCCCCGAGACAGAAGGCCGCCATCGCCCTCGTCACCACCGTTGTGGTCCTGGGAGCGATGCTTGGAGGGTCGGCCGTGGCTCACGCCGGGGTGGTCCTCGGGGGCGTCTCGGTCGGAGGGATTCCTGTTGCCGGACTCTCGGCGCCGCAACTCATGGCGCGCCTCGAACCAGCGGCAAGAGCGGTTGAGAGAAGGCCTCTCACTTTCTTCGTGGGGAAGCGCGAGTGGGTCATGTCGCCGGAGCGAATGGGAATCACGGTCGACGTGAAGGCGACGGCCGTCAACGCTCTGAAGGCGGGGCGGCAAAACACCCTGAGCCTCATTTTCCAGTCGCTCTCGTCGAAGGAGCGCAAGCTTGCATGGGTTCCGCGCATCGACCGGGCCAGGTTTGCTGCAGCGTTGGAAGAGCTGGGCAACGTCGTGAATCTCGAGGCCTCAAACGGCGACGTGACTTTGGTCGGGGCCGAGGCAAGGGTCAAGCCTCCCACGGAAGGGGTCGAGCTGCTTCAGCGCCCGGCCAGGTCGGAGATCCTGCGAGCGGCGCTCTCGCCTACCCGAAACGACCGCGTGGCCCTCCCGGTCACGATAACGAACCCCGAGATCGACCACGCCGAGGCGTTGCGAATCCAGCAGCAAGCCCAGGAGATCCTCCGGCTTCCCGTGACTTTCACATTTCAGTCCCGCGTCCTCAACCTTCCACCCGAGAAGGTCGCTCCCGCCCTTCGCGTGAGGGTCGTGAAGGACACGAAGCCAGGAGGTGGTTCGGTCCTGGCCCTACAGGCCGACCCTCGAGCCCTGCGCGAGCAGATCGTCGCGGCCGCACCCTTCGTCGAAAAGAGCCCGAAGGACGCGGCATTCACGATTGCCGGCGAAAAGGTCACGATCCGGCCGAGCGAGGACGGGACCACCGTTGAGACGGAAGGTGCGGCGAACGCTCTGCTGTCCGCAGCCGGGTCGCCCCGCCGGCCAATCGAGCTGCCGGTGACCAAAGTGCCGCCTGCCTTCAGCACGGCAGATGCAGAGAGCCTGAAGATCAGCTCGAAGGTTGCCTCATTCACCACGCAGTTCGATGCCGCCAACGTTCCTAGAGTCGCCAACATCGACCGGATGGCGTCGGCGATCGACGGAACCGTCCTGCGCCCCGGGCAGCTGTTCTCGCTCAACGGCACGACGGGGCCAAGGACGCCTGGGAACGGCTACCAGGAGGCCCAGATCATCCTTGACGGAGAGCTGGTCCCCGGAATCGGCGGCGGCGTTTGCCAGGTCGCCACGACGCTCTTCAACGCCGTCTTTACCGCCGGCCTCGACGTCGTCGAGCGAACGAACCACAGCCTCTACATCTCGAAGTATCCGCTTGGCCGCGACGCGACCGTCAACTACGGTGCTCAGGACCTGCGGTTCAGGAACGATACGCCGTTCGGGCTTCTTCTCAAGGCCAGCGTCTCGCCCAAGGGCATGACGATCAACATCTACTCCTCGCCGCTCGGGCGGACGGTGCAGGAGACCACCTCCGAGCGAAGAAATCCCAAAGAGCCCCCCGTCAAATACGTACCCGACCCGACGCTGCCGTCGGGAGTCGAGAAAGTGGAGGAGCTGGGATCTCCGGGATTCGACGTAACCGTCACGCGCCAGGTCACCGCGGGGGGTCGCACGTTGCACTCCGACACCTTTGTGTCTAAGTATTCGCCGTGGAAGCGAATCATCCGGAAGGGTACCGGTCCGGCGGCGCCGCCGTCCGCAACTGATTCCACCGCCGTCCCTGCCGGAGACGCAGGACAGGACTAGGAGACCGTCATGTCGATTGTCCCGCAGGATCTGCGCTACACGCGCGAACACGAGTGGGCGCGTCTCGAGGACGACGGACGAGTAACGGTAGGGCTAACCGACTACGCGCAAGAGCAGCTTGGGGACGTGGTCTATCTCGACCTGCCGGACATGGACGCGTCGGTCGAAGGGGGCGAGCCTCTTGGGGAGGTCGAATCGACCAAGTCGGTCTCCGATATCTACTCGCCCGTCTCGGGCAAGGTCGTCGAGATAAATCAAGAGTGCAAGGACAACCCGGCCGCGGTGAACCAGGATCCCTATGGGGAGGGGTGGCTGCTCGTAATCGAACCATTTGACCCGACCGAGTTCGACGGCCTCCTGTCTCCCGAGGAGTACGAGGAGTTCCTTGAAGAAGAGACCGGGGAAGGTGAAGTAGGTTAGCTGGACCCTGCTTCGAACTCCGCCCTTGGGCGCGCGGCAGAACATGGATCTCGACCGCGCCCTGCTCGAGAGGGCTGTTCGATCAGAGGACCCGACTCCCTGGCTCAGGGTCTACCGCTGGCTACGTCCGACGCTCTCGATAGGTGCCCACCAGCAGCTGAGCGCCGAGGTGGCGGAGCGCTGCAGGGGGTCTGGCGTGGAAATCGTACAGCGCCCGACGGGCGGGGGAGCCGTCTATCATTGCGACGACCTCACGTACTCGGTCGTTGCCCCGAGGAACGGCATGAGCGTCCTCGGGGCATACGAGTGGGTGGCGGCGGGTCTGATACAGGGGCTGGCGATGCTCGGCATCAACGCACAAGTCGCGCTCCACGAACCAGGACAGGAGGGTGCGGCTCCGGCGGCGTCGCGTCCGGCTTCATGTTTCGCCTCGCTGGTGGGGGCAGACCTCTCGGTGGGTGGGGCGAAGATCTGTGGCAGCGCGCAGGTGAGGCGGAAGGGCTGGTTCTTGCAACATGGGTCAATCCCGGTGCGCGACGTTCGGGCCGAGACTCGCTTTCTTCTCGGACATCAAGACGCCGACCCATCGACCTCTATCGAAGCGCTCCGCCCAACCACGTCCTGGGAGAAGGTGGCAGAATGCGTGATACTTGGATTCGTACGGCTTTGGGGGGAGCCCCATCTCGAGATCGTTGCCTCTGGGGATGATCCGGAGGGCGACATTCACGAAATTGCTTGCCTCAACCTCTAGTTCTCCTTTAGATTGAGGGTGGGAGGTCAAATGTACTGTCACAACTGCGGTACTCGGAATCCCCAGGGAGCCAATTTCTGCAGCGCGTGCGGGACGGCTCTTCACCCGGGGGACGCCGCGGAGACGACGATCTCGTTCGTCCCTGAGCCTAGTCGCGATGAGACCGAAGACGTCGTGCTCCCCCTCGAGGAGCTGGAGGAGGGCAAGGCCGTTCTCGTCGTCAAAAGAGGGCCCGACGCCGGCACCAACTTCTTTCTCGACAAGGACCTCATAACGTGTGGACGTGACTCCGGCAGCGACATCTTCCTGGATGACATCACGGTGTCTCGCAAACATGCCGAGATCCGGCGAACGGCGTCGGGGTGGACGATCCACGACAAGGGGAGCCTGAACGGAACGTTCGTCAATCGGAACCGGGTGGACAGTACCCCGCTGTCGAACGGCGACGAGATCCAGATCGGGAAGTTCAAGCTCGTGATCTTCACCGAGGGGGCGCCGCCAGCGTGAAGACTGGGCGCGAGCTGGGGTCAACCAATCATCGCAACTACATGAGCATCGGGGACGTCATCAAGTCCCTGTCAGATGAGTTCCCCGACGTCTCCATGTCGAAGATTCGTTTTCTCGAAGCCGAAGGGCTCATCGAACCGGAACGCACGCCATCCGGCTACCGCCGCTTCTACCAGGAGGACCTGGCCCGGCTGAAGTACATCCTGCGGCTCCAGCGAGACCACTTCGTTCCGCTCAAGGTCATAAGAAAGCGGTTGGAGCACTTCGATGCGTCCGAGGTCACCGATGAGCCGGCCGCCCCGGCTGCAGTGCCACCTCCAAGCGCTCGCTTGGTCCGCGAGGAAAGCGAGCTTGGGGTGATCGACGGAGGCGTCCAGATGAGTCTTGCCGAGCTGCTGAACGCAACCGGTTTGGCAGAGGACGAGATAAGAGAGCTCGAAGACTACGGCCTGATCCACTCGCACCCCCTCCCTTCCGGGGGCGTGTATTACGATGAGGACGACCTCACCATCGCGAAGCTCGCCAAGGATTTCGGCAAGTACGGGATCGGCGCGCGCCATCTCAAAATGTTCAAGAACTTTGCCGACAAGGAAGCCGTACTCTTCGAGCAGGTCGTCATCCCACTGGTTCGCGCGGGGGGCATCGAGGGCCGCAGGACCGTCACCCAGTCGTTGAACGAGCTGGCAAAGCTGGCGAGGCGCTTGAAGCAGGTCCTGCTCCGGTCGAGCCTACAGAAGTACCTTCAGGCCTGACGCGCAAGTCCCGAGGAGCAAGCCCTTTGTGGGAGGTCAAGCGCGCAGTGACGGCCTTTGTGGCGCTCGCGGTCGTCGCCACGACACTCCCTCACACGCGTGTCGCCAGAGCCGCCACGGCCCCCATCGAGCGGCGGGCGCAGGATCATGCGACCGCGAACCGGCGCCCTTCGCCTGTGGCGACATCGGCTCGCGCGCCGGCCCTCGGTGCCGCCGCGGGCATCCTGGTCGATGGCGACGACGGACAGATCTTGTGGGAGCGGCAGTCCCGCCAGCGCCGGGCAATTGCGAGCACGACGAAGATCCTGACCGCGCTCATAGTCATCGAGAAAGCGTCGCCGCGGGAGAGGGTTACCGCGTCGGCTAGAGCAGAGGCGGTCGGAAGCAACGACGCCCTCGTGACGGAGCTCGAGCTCACAAGAGGTGAGTCGCTCACCGTGGAGGAGCTTCTCTACGGGCTGCTTCTCATCTCGGCAAGTGACGCGGCCGTTGCCCTTGCCGAGCACGTAGGCGGTAGCGTTGAGGGGTTCGCCAGGATCATGAACGATCGTGCGCGACAGATCGGCGTCACCGATAGCCACTTCGTGAACGCGGACGGGCTCGACGCTCCGAACCATTACTCGACCGCGTACGACCTCAGCCTGATCGCCCGGGCAGCGATGCGAGACCCGCTGTTCCGCAGGATCGTCGCAAGCAAGACTCACCAGATCCCCTGGGCCGGCCGCCCCCACCCAAGGATCCTGATGAACCGGAATCAACTGCTCGGCGTGCTTCCCGGCGCGAGCGGGATCAAGACGGGGAACACGAGGGCGGCCGGCCGCTCGTTGGTGGCATCCGTAGACCGCAACGGAGAGAGGCGGATCTCGGTGCTGCTCGCCAGCCCCGAGCCGTTCAGTGAGTCCGCATCCTTGCTCGGCTACGGCTTCTCGGCTTTCAGGCGTCACTTCATCGCCACCCGCGGCCGTCCTTGGGGGCAGATTACCTACGGCGACGGCACGAGCGCCAACGTGGTCCCGCGGCGGGACCTGACCCTGCTCGTGCCCGCGTCCGCGCCGGCGCCGCCGGCCCGGTACGACCCCGTCGCGCGGCAAATCGTCGTGGAGATACCAACTCGGTTGGTGGTCCCCGCCGACCCTCGGTGCGGCGGGCCCCCTTGCCGCCTTCCGGTCCGGCCTCGCGGCCGGCTCCTGGGGGGCTTTGTCTTCCTGTTTGCGCCGCTGCTCTCCCTCTTCAGATAGAGGGCGCTGCGTATACTCTTCCGCACCGTGTCCCTCGCTGAAGTCCGGTACAGCGCGCAGCAGATCCACGAGCGGGTGGTCGAGCTGGGAGAGCAGGTACGGTCCGACCTCGCGGGGGAGACACCGCTGCTCGTCGCGGTCCTAAAGGGTTCGGTGATATTCGTGGCTGACCTCGCGCGCACCATCGGGTCCGATCTGGAGGTCGACTTCATCTCCGTCTCGGCTTACGAAGGGGGGTCCAGAGAAACCGGACGAGTCAAGATCGTCAAGGACCTCGACTCCCCGATCGAGGATCGGCACGTCATCCTCGTCGAGGCAATCGTCGACACCGGGCTCACGCTCGCGTTCCTCGTCAGGAGCCTGAGCGCAAGGAACCCCAAGAGCCTCCGGGTATGCGCTCTTTTTGACAAGCCGATCAGGCGGATCGCGCAGCCGGATATTCACTACAAAGGCTTCGAAACGCCCGAATACGTGGTCGGATATGGCCTTGATTTCAAGGGCCGCTACCGGAACTTGCCCTATGTCGTAGGCGTCAAGGACGTCCCCGCTTTGGCGGCGCGCCCGGATGCTCTGAACGCCTTTTTTGGTGGCCTGGAGGGGGGCACGCAGAGCGTTTCGCCTATGCTACGCTGACCTGCGCAAGCGAGGTGGTGGGGAATTGATCGAACTCAGCCTTGTAGGAGTCAGGGTCGAACTCCCGACCAATCAGCCGATCGTCCTGCTCAAGGAGAGGGACGGCGAGCGGTACTTGCCCATCTGGATAGGCGCCGTCGAAGCTACCGCGATCGCGTTCGCTCTGCAGGGCGTCGTCACTCAGCGTCCGATGACGCACGACCTCATGAAAGCCATCCTGGAAGAGGTCGGGGTCAACGTCGAGAGGATTGCCATCGTCGAGCTTCGGGAGGGGACCTTCTACTCCTCGATTCGCCTCAGCCGCAACGGCAACACCTACGAGATCTCGAGCCGTCCGTCCGACGCGATAGCGCTGGCGGTCCGCACGAACGTCCCCATCTACGCTGCCGAGGAAGTCATCGAGGAGGCAAGCATCACGATCCGCGACGACGAGGAGGAAAGCGAAGTAGAGAAGTTTCGCGCCTTCCTCGACGAGGTATCACCGGAGGATTTCCAGAGCTAAAAGCGCTGGGCGGCGCCCTCTCAGGCTTTCGACCGTTAGTCACGCACAATCCTAAACGTAAGCTTGAGGTCCATCCTCCCGCTTGAGTCCTTGACACCTAATTTTGCCGACCTATAGCGTGACGCCTGCGTAATTACACGGGAGGGAGTCGCGTTGCCGGTGGCGGAGGAGGAGGAGGAGGGATTCAGAGGACCTCAAGTCTGCAAGATCGTGGGCATCAGCTATCGGCAGCTCGACTACTGGGCTCGAACGAAGCTCGTGCCCCCGAGTATCCGCCCCGCAAAGGGCTCCGGGAGCCAGCGGCTCTACTCGTTTGCCGACCTCGTCGACCTGAAGCTCATTAAGAACCTGCTGGAGACGGGGGTGAGCCTGCAGAGGGTGCGGGAGGCTATCGACTACCTGCATCGATCGGGGCACGACGTCAGCGGTGTGACGATAGCCAGCGACGGCAAGTCGGTCTACGCGTGCAAGTCTCCGGAGGAGGTGTTCGACCTTCTCCGAGGAGGCCAGGGAGTATTTGGGATTGCAGTCGACCCTGTGATCAAGGAGCTGGAGGGCTCGGTCTCGGCTCTCCGGAGAGAGGAGGCGGATTCAGCGGCCGCCCAGCCGTCGCCAGCTGAGGAAGGCTTGAGCAGGGCCGCTGAAGGGGAGGACTGAAATCTCGGAGAGACGAGATCCGGAGGGCGAGGCTCTTCCGCGAAGCGAGACCACCGAGTTCGCCCACAACTCCGAACGGCAGTTTGCCAAACTCCTCGACTTCTACGGCATAGAGTGGGAGTACGAGCCGAAGTCCTTCGACATCGGCTGGGATCGCGAGGGAAACCCCAATCAGCGGTTCACTCCGGACTTCTACCTGCCCGAGTACGACACCTTCATCGAGATCACCACGCTGAATCAAAAGCTGGTGACGAAGAAGAACCGGAAGATTCGCCTGCTCAGGGAGCATTACCCCGACGTGAAGTGCAAGATCTTCTACCAGCGGGATTACATAGACCTGCTGATCAAGTACGGGCTGGAACGCCCCAGCCAGAGCATCCCGCAGCAAGGCGGCGGCGAGTCCGAGCGCGATGCTGCCCGGCAGCGCAGGGACCACCTGGACGGAGACGACTTCCTCCAATCTGCCGCCGAAGCTGGTGGCGCTTGACACAGAGTTCACCCCTCGAGAAGGAGCATCGGAAGCTCGGCGCCAAGCTCACGGACTTTGGCGGATGGCGGATGCCGCTCAGCTACTCGGGCATCATTGCGGAGCACAGGGCCGTAAGGGAGCGGGTCGGCCTGTTCGACGTATCGCACCTTGGCAAGGTGTGGATCGGGGGGCCCGGAGCGGTCGAAGCGCTCGACTCCCTTCTCGCGGGCAAGGTTGCGTCACTCAAGGAGGGCCGGGCTGGTTATAACCTTCTGTTGAACGAATCCGGAGGGATCGTCGACGACCTGTTCGTCTACCGCTACCCACACGGGCTGCTGGTTGTCCCCAACGCCGCCAACACCGAAAAGGTCATCGGGATCCTCACCGAAGCGCTCGAATCAAAGGGCGACGTCCGCGATGCAAGGCTCGAATGGGCGATCGTGGCTCTGTCCGGTCCGGCGTCCCGCAGCCTTCTCGAAGGGGGTCTGGCCCGGTGCCGAGAACTCAAGCTTCATGAGTTCGTAGAATTAGAGTACGGAGGCAGCCGCGTCATGGTTGCCCGCACCGGCTATACGGGCGAGCTCACCTTCGAGTTCTTCGTGCCGTGGAGTGACGCGCCGAGAGTCTGGTCGGCACTGCTGGAAGAGGGGGAGCCGCTGGGGATAATCCCGACCGGGTTGGGCGCGCGGGACACCCTGCGCCTCGAGATGGGTTATCCGCTTCACGGCAGCGACATATCGGAGGAGACCAACCCTCTCGAGGCGGGCCTCGGTTGGGTCATCAACTGGTCGAAGGAGTTCCGCGGGAAGCGGCAGCTCGAGAGGATAAAGGCGAAGGGATTGGATAGAGCTCTTGCAGGTCTTGAAGGCAGGGGAGGACAGATACCGCGGAAGGGGTACCTCATCTACCGGGAAGACGAACTGGTGGGCCAGGTGACCAGCGGCAACTTCTCGCCGGTCCTCGGGAAGGGGATTGCGCTAGCTTACCTGGCGCCCTCCGCCGCAAGGCCCGGCACTGAGGTATGGGTCGACGTGCGGGGCAAAAGGCTCGAAGCAGAAGTGGTCAACCCACCGTTCATCCGCCGCTAAATGGACTACACCCCGCACACCGAAGCCGACGTTAGCGAGATGCTGACGGCGCTTGGCATCTCGTCGGTTGAGCGCCTGTTCGACTCGATCCCGGAGCGGGTTCGCCTCGGACGGCAACTCGCCATAGGGGATCCGTTGACCGAGAGCGAAGTCTTCGACGAGCTCTCCTCCCTCGCCGGCGCCAACAAGGGAACCGACCGTCTTGTTTCGTTCGCAGGCGGGGGAGCGTACGACCACTACATCCCGGCGGTTGTGAAGGCGCTTGCCTACAGGGCCGAGTTCGTGACCTCCTACACCCCCTACCAGCCCGAGCTGTCGCAGGGCGTGCTCGGCGCGCTGTTCGATTACCAGAGCATGATCTGCCGGATAACGGGGATGGAGGTGGCCGCGTCCGGCCTTTACGACGGCGCAGCTGCGCTTGCCGAAGCGGTGAGCCTGTCGGTTGCGGCAACGGGTCGCGATCGGGTCGCGGTGAGCCGAGCGATCAACCCTAATTACCGGGAGGTCCTCGAGACTCTCGGCGCCCCACGCGGCTTCGAGTTCATCACGGTGCCCGCCGACTCAGGGATCACCGAACTCGAAGGCCAGAACCTCGAGGACGTCGCTTGCCTCATCATCGGACAGCCAAACTTCTTCGGATGCGTCGAGGACGTTCAGGCTGCCGCAGACCTTGCCCATGCCGCGGGCGCGTTGCTCGTGGTGCATTACGACCCGCTGTCCGCGGGAGTTCTCGAGTCTCCCGGAGCCCTGGGGACCGACGTAGTCACGGGGGAAGGCCAGTGCCTCGGAAACGACCTCAGCTTCGGCGGCCCTTACCTGGGGATCTTTGCCACGAGAAAGGAGCACGTGCGTAGGCTCCCGGGAAGGGTCTGTGGCGCCACCCTCGATACCGAGGGGCGGAGGGGGTACGTTCTGACCCTCCAAACCCGCGAACAGCACATCCGGCGCGAGAAAGCGACCTCCAACGTTTGCACGGACCAAACACTCATGGCGATCACCGCGGCCGTGTACCTTTCCTGGCTGGGTCCCCAGGGGATGGCGGAGCTCGGAGAGACGTGCCTAGCACTTGCACTGCACGCTGCCGATCGCTTGGGCTCCATCCCGGGCTGTCGCCTCAGATTCGAAGCGCCGTTTCTCCGGGAGTTCGTGGTCGAGGTCCCGGGCAATGCCAGAGATGTTTTGGCGCGACTTGGCAAGCGAGGCTTCCTCGCCGGGCCTGCGCTGGAGCGCATTCCGGGGCTGGAAAACTGTTTTCTCGTCGCCCTGACCGAGAGGAGGACGGTGGGGCAGATCGATGAATTAGCCCGCGCTCTGGCGGAGGTGCTCGCATGAAGCGTCCGCCCGAATTCTCCTCGGATCCGTCCTGCATCTACGAGCGATCCGTCGCGGGACGGCGAGCGTCGAGCATCCCGCGGCCGGCGGAGCGTCCGCCTGTGGACAGCATCCTGCCGGCCCACGTTCTGAGAAAGCAGCCTCCCGCCCTCCCCGAGGTGTCGGAGCTCGAGTTGGTTCGCCATTACACGAACCTGTCCCGCAAGAACTGGGCGATCGACGTGGGCCCCTACCCCCTCGGCTCCTGCACGATGAAGTACAACCCGAAGATCCACGAGCAGGTGGCCGCCCTCCCGGGCTTCAGGAGCCTTCACCCCTGGCAGACACCAGAGGATACGCAGGGAGCGTTAGCCCTGCTCTGGGACGCCGAGCAGATGCTGACGGAGATCACGGGCATGAAGAGGGCGTCATTCCAGCCAGCCGCTGGTGCCGCGGGTGAGCTGACGGGACTGTTGATCATGCGCGCCTACCACCGCTCCAGAGGAGAGCGCCGAAAGGTGATCCTCGTGCCGGATTCCGCTCACGGCACCAACCCCGCGACCGTCCGGTTGGCGGGTTACGAGACCAAGCAGATACCTTCCGACCGGAGGGGATTGGTCGACTTATCGGCGCTGAAAGCCGCCGTCGACGAGAGTGTTGCGGGGCTGATGCTGACGAACCCGAACACGCTGGGCCTGTTCGAAAGCGACATCCTCGAGATCGCGGAAGCGGTCCACTCGGCGGGCGGGCTCCTTTACTACGACGGCGCCAACCTGAACGCAATCGTCGGAGTCGTGCGCCCCGGCGACATGGGGTTCGACGTCGTTCACATGAACCTTCACAAGACGTTCACGACTCCTCATGGCGGAGGAGGCCCGGGGTCGGGACCAGTGGCGGTGTCGGGCCGCCTCGAGCCGTTCCTCCCGGCGCCGCTGCCGACGTTCGACCCTGAAACCGGCAAATACGGGTGGGACTACGACCGGCCAAAATCGATCGGACGCGTTCACGGCTTCCACGGGAACTTCGGGATGGTCGTCCGCGCCTACACCTATATCAAGTCGTTGGGTGCCGAGGGTCTTCACAAGGTCGCCGAGCGGGCGGTTCTAAACGCCAACTATCTGAGAAAGCGCATCGAGTCCTCGTACCCTGCCGCGTTTCAGAGTGATTGCATGCACGAGTTCGTGGTCACGGCGAAGAGATTCCGAAAGCACTCGGTGAGGGCCGTGGACATTGCGAAGCGCCTCATCGACCTTGGCTTCCATCCTCCGACGGTGTACTTCCCGCTCATCGTCGACGAAGCCCTCATGATCGAGCCGACGGAAACCGAGTCGCGCGAGGCGCTTGACCGTCTCGCCGAGGCCTTCGTGCAAATTGCGTCTGAAGCGGAGTTGGATCCGGACCTGCTTCACGAGGCTCCGCTGACCACGCCCGTGGGCAGGCTCGACCAGGCGCTGGCCGCGCGAAACCCGCAGCTGTCCTGGCCCGTTCAATTCGAGGCGAGAAGGTGACGGGGAAGGGCGGCTAAGGGCGGAGGCTACAGGGGGAGGAGCGCTCCCGTTCCCGAGAGGGCCACTTCGGACGGGCTGTCTAGGCCATCGTGGTCGATCGTAAGGGTCGCCCGGAAGTCGCCTGCGGCATTGGGAGCAAACGTAAGTGCGATCTCGCAGTCGTACTCGGGCTGCACCGTCTGTCCCGGGGCGCAGCGGTTCGAGGTGATCCTAAACAACGAGGCGTTTGCGCCGTTCACGTCAACCCCGTCGATTGTCAGCTCACCGTCTCCAATGTTCGTAACCGTGACGGTCATCTCCTCGCTCGTCCGCCCGATTGCGGCCCGCCCGAAGTCCAGGGTCCGCGGGCTCACCCTCGCCTGGCCCCGTGCATCCGAGGAGCCTCCGGAGCCGGAGGTCCCTCGACCGGAAGCGGAAGTGGGGGAGGGGGATGAATTAGTTGCCGACGGGGTCGCAGAGTCGTTCGTCGCCATCGGGCTTCCCTTGTTTGCCTGAATGACACCCAGTACTCCCAGAACAGCGGTGATTACCGTCGCGGCTCCGGTGACAAAACCGGGAATGGTTGACCAAAAGGATTTCTTCTGGGCCATGACGTTCTCCCTTGACTTCCCGAGTACGTCCCTGAATTAGTCCTCGCGATGCGCTGGCCAGGAGGACCGGACATAGGATTCGCCAGGTGGCGGAGTATCTCGCTCCCTTGAGTCTATCCGGTCTCGTGACGCGGGTCTCGACCGGCATTGGCGGTGGGTCCGAATCCGGTGCCCTGAACGTGCCCGGCGTGCCCTGCGACGTACCCTTCGGCAAGTGCGACGACGCCGGCGGCCAGGCCCAGAAGGACGGGCTTTGCCCGCCGCTCTCTCCCGCGAGTGACATATGAAGCGGAGTACAGCGCGACCGCCAGCGAAGACGTGAGGAGATGCACCAGCCCCACGCGCTTTTCTTCGACTCTTCGTGCCGCCGCCCAGTCGGCAACGCCGGTCAGGTAAGTCGGAACCGCAGCGAGAAGGCCGATGCCCAGCAGGCGCCGGGCTGCCGGCGCCGACCCGGGCGGGCCGAAGAGATCGAGGAAGGTAGTCGCCATCCAGGGACCTTCTGTGAAGTCGGTGAGCAGGGGGTGAAGGGAGTGCCCCAGCCAGCTGCCCCGAAGAACGCCCGTGAGTGGCTTCGAGGTCGACAGGGGTTGCAGGCCTCGAAGGAGGCTATCGGCGATGGGATCCAGGAACGACGCTTCCTCTATCCTTCGCATGAGGCCCAGCAGGAAGGTTCCCGATCGCTCCAGGCCGGCTTCGTTCACGCCCGCTGTTCCTGGTGTGAGGCCGAGGAGAGTTCCTCGTCCCTAGTCTCGCGAAGGTACTCCCGGATCTCCGCGGCCTGAACGGCGTCCGCAAGCTCGGCCCCGGTCATCCGCAGATAGATTTGAGTCGTGTTGAGGCTTGCGTGGCCGAGGAGGGCCTGGACGGAGGGGAGGGGCACGCCTTTCGCGACTAGGCCCTTCGCGTAGGTGTGCCGAAAGGCGTGGGCCGCCTCGCCCTGCGGTTTGTGCACTCCTGCCCGGAGGAGCCAGCGGTAAACGTGATAGTTGAGAGCCTCGCGTGTGAACGGGAGGCCGTTGTACCGGACGAGCAGGGTGTCGTGCGGCGCAGCCTTGCCTAGACGTTGTTCGCGTTCGGCAAGATAGTCGTCGACCGCTTCGACGACCTCCTCGGGGATGGGCGGCCTCCGCTCCTTGTTGCCCTTTCCGGTGACGATGAGGAAGGGGGGGTCCTCCCGCACCAGGTGTTGCACCTTCAGCGCGACGCACTCGGATGCCCGGAGCCCCGCCCCGGCAAGTATCGCCACGATGGCTCGGTCACGCTTCGGCCACGGGAATCGCGCGGAGGGGTCGGGTTGGGAAACCGTTCTCACAATCGCCTCGAGCTCTGCGGGGAGGAAGGCGGCAGGGAGCCGGTCGGGGATGGCAGGATTGCCGAGGTGGACCGTCGGGTCGGTTGGCAGATGCCCTGAGATCACCAGCCAACGGCAAAAGCCGCGAAGGGAAGCAAGCATCCGAGCCCGGCTCGCAGGTGCGTAGTCCTGGCGGGCGAGCGCGGCGAGCGCCCGCTTCACGTTGTCGGAGGTGATGTCTGACAACTCCAACCTCCCCAGTTCGGCCTCGAACGGCGTGTCATGACCGGATCCGTCTTCGGCTTCCGGCCTGCTGGCTATATCGGCGATCACCGATCCCCATGAGGTGAGATCCCTCCTGTAGGCCGCTTCGGTTTGGCTCGAGATCCCGCGGCCTACCGTGCGCCGCTCGTCGAGCCACTCCTCGGCAAGGGCCCAGACGCGGGGGCTGGGGGAGCGGAGGAGCCCCTTCCGTTCCGGGTGGGCTTCGATGCCGTAGCTCTCAGCTTTCATCGAAATTTCTTAGCCGTGTTCACGCCGTTCCTCGAATTACGGGACAGGCCAAGCTTATGGGAGCGGAGGGGCGAATCCACGTATCACCGAAGGGCAAAGATCGCGCTCGATTTTGGTCGTTTCGACGAAATCCTGGGCGATCATTCGCTGCTCGTGACGAGCCGAGGGGTGAGAGCCTCAACGGGGGGGCGAGCACCACTCCGGGCAAGGCGGGCCGCTCGCCTAACTTCCATAAGGGACATTATTGAAG
>JALZBO010000097.1 GCA_030863545.1 Actinomycetota bacterium | reverse complement strand
TTCTTCAATTCACTCCTCGACCCAGTTTGTGATCGCGCTCTTCGCGGCGCGAGAATCTTAAGGTCCGAGATGCCCAAAAGCCTGAGAGCGACGGACAAAGTTTCGTCCGCCTCGAGCGCCCCCATCTGGGCAGGTGGTCGGGTACGAGGACTCTGGAGGCCTCAGGCCGCCGTGGGCCGAGGAATCCAACCGAATAGGGAGAGGCTGGCGGATCCAGGAGAAGGTCCCCCAGCCTCTCTCCTATCTGAGGTCTCCCCAGGCTCGGTCCCTAGGCCAGCTCCGGGACGCGCTCTCCGACACCTGGTCGGCCATCTTCTCGAGCACCCGGCAAGGCGGCTCTTGGAGGTCATGCTTCGCTCCGCCGGCTAGGGCCATTTTTGCCTCACTGACCAGCTGGCGGATCGACGCGGTGATTGACGCGGGTGCCCCCGATCTCGCCACTGCATCCCTTAGGGCCGCGACATCGTCCTCGCTGCTTTCTGGGTTGCCCCAAACCCTTTTGATCGTCTCCCTGTCCTCCCCCGCCGCGAGCCCCATCGCCCGCACGATAAGCGAGGTCGGGCGTCCCTGGCGCAGATCGTTCTCGCTGTCCTTTCCCGTCCTGTCAGGGTCGCCGAGGAGCCCGATCAAGTCATCGGCGAGCTGGAACGCATCGCCGAGCGGCTCGGCGAAATCTCCGAGGGTTTGCTTTGCTCTGTCGGTTCCGCCCCCAAGCGTCGCACCGATCTGCAAGGGGCCGCTGATGCTGTAGCTGCTTGTCTTCAGCCTGCCGATCGTCGCTGCAATCTCCTCGTCGGCTGAAGCGGCTCCGCTGTGCTTGAGGTCGAGGTACTGCCCTGCCACCGCGTCCATGCGCATATTGCCCAGCGGGGTCGCCGCACTCAGGATTGCCGCGGGGTCGAACCCCGATTCGGCGATAAGCGTGTCGGAGATGACCAGGGCTAGGTTTCCGGTCAGGACGGCCACCGAGATCCCGTAGCGCTCGGCATCCGGGTATCCGCCGCTCTTCCGCTCCTCGGCAGCGCGGCGGTGGGTAGTCGCCTGTCCCCGTCTTTTAGAGCCGTCGTCCATCACATCATCGTGAACGAGGGCAAAAGTGTGAAGCAGCTCGAGACTCGCCGCCGCCTTTATGATGCGTCCGTCCTCGGGCCCTCCCTCCCCGCCCACCGCGGCGTATCCCAAACAGCAGAGGAGGGGGCGGATGCGGCGTCCTCCCGACCGCACGACCCGGCCTATCTCGTCGACCAACCACACGGAGGAAGTGGGCAAGAAGCGGCCGCGGAAGGTCTGCAAGCAGATGTCGAGAGCTTCGTCGACCTTGACCCTGATCTCGTCGAGAGACGGCGGCGGGACGGTCACCCCCGGCTTGCTGGATGGCTGCTTCAAGAGGTACTCCTTAGTTTCTGCTAGCATCCTCCACCGTGACTCGTCCGCGCGCTCGCGGTAGGAACAGACCGAGGATCTTCTTCAGCTTCGCACTGCTGGCTAGCCTCGCCCTGGCCGCCTGCACGGCCGACGCGCCCTACAACTATCTGCACCCGGTTGGGCCTGCGGCGAGGGCGGCCGACGCGCTCTGGGATCTGACCTTCGGCATTGCCGTGGCGGTGTTCGTCATCGTCGAGGGCGCCCTCCTCTACATCATCATCAAGTACCGGCGCCGTTCCGACCGCGACCAGCCGACCCAGGTGCACGGCAACACGAGACTGGAGATTCTCTGGACCTTGATTCCGGTCCTGCTGCTTACCATCGTCGCGTTCAGAACGGTCGGAGGAATCTTCGAGTCCGCCCAGGAGCCGACGAACCCGCTCGAGGTGTCGGTGACCGGACACCAGTGGTGGTGGCAGTTCAGGTACGAGGAGAGCGGGTTGTTGACGGCCAACGAGGTCCACGTTCCGGTCGGACGCCCGGTGCAGTTCACGATCAGGTCGGCCGACGTCGTCCACAGCTTCTGGGTCCCGAAGCTTGGCGGCAAGCAGGACGCCGTGCCCGGCAGGGTGATCAAGACGACCTACCTTGCTCCCAGGGCGGGGGAGTACCTCGGCGAGTGCGCAGAATATTGCGGCCTTTCCCACGCGAACATGAGGCTGAGGGTCGTCGCCCACCCGCCTGCCGAGTTCGACCGGTGGCACTCGGAACAGATGCAGAATGCAGCTCAACCTACGGATCCGCTGGCTGCAAGGGGAGCCCAGCTCTTCGCCACCGGACAGTGCGTGGGCTGCCATACTGTTAAGGGGACGCCGGCGCAGGGGGTGGTAGGGCCGGACCTGACCCACTTTGCAAGCCGCAGGACTTTCGCGGGCTCAATATTCGAGCGAACCGACGAGAATTTGGCGAAGTGGCTTGCGGATCCGCCAGAGCAGAAACCTGGGGCCAAGATGCCCGACCTAAACCTGAGGGATGATGAGATCCAGGCTCTGGTGGCTTACCTCCAGACCCTGAGATGAGGGAGAGAAGCGATGTCCGTAGCTGAACCCGCAGCCGCACCCTGGCCGTTCCGGCGCCCGTCTGCCAAGACGGGGTTCTGGAGCTGGATCACAACCGTGGACCACAAGCGAATTGGCCTGCTGTACGGATACACGGCGTTCATCTTCTTCCTGCTCGGAGGCATCGAGGCGTTGCTGATCAGGCTCCAGCTCGCGACGCCGAACGGCAACGTCGTCAGCGCGGACCTCTACAACCAGCTGTTCACGGCGCACGGCGTCACGATGATCTTCCTCGTGGTCATGCCTCTCGGGTCCGCGTTCTTCAACTACCTCATCCCGCTCATGATCGGAGCCCGAGACGTCGCGTTTCCGAGGTTGAACGCGCTGAGCTACTGGGTGTTCTTGTTCGGAGGGCTCTTCATCTACTCGAGCTGGTTCATGGGGGGTGCCCCGGATGGCGGGTGGTTCAACTACGCGCCACTGGGCAGCGACCCGCGCTTCACCATCGGCAACCGCATCGACTTCTACAGCCTGGGTCTTCAGATGCTGGGTCTGGCGTCGATCGTCGCCTCGGCCAACTTCATCGTGACGATCCTGAACATGCGGGCCAGGGGAATGACGCTGCTCAAGATGCCCGTGTTCATCTGGATGGCGCTGGTGGTCAACTTCCTGCTGCTCTTTGCGATGCCGGTCATCGCGGTTGCCCTGTTCATGGTCACCTTCGACAACAACTTCGGGACCAACTTCTTCAACGCGTCGGCGGGCGGCGACCCGGTCCTGTGGCAGCACCTCTTCTGGCTGTTTGGGCACCCGGAGGTATACATCCTGATCCTGCCCGCAATGGGAATCGTCTCCGAGACCCTGCCGGTGTTCTCCCGCAAGCCGCTGTTCGGCTACACCGCGGTGGTCTTCTCAGGAATCGCGATCGGCTTCATGGGTTGGGGAGTGTGGGCCCACCACATGTTCACCGTGGGCCTCGGACCGATCGCCAACGCAGCTTTCGCGATATCGACGATGTTCATTGCGGTGCCGACGGGTGTGAAGATCTTCAACTGGCTCGGGACGATGGCCGGGGGTTCCCTACGGTTCACGACCCCCATGCTGTTTTCCCTAGGGTTCATCGCGATGTTCATCATCGGTGGGCTCTCGGGCGTCACCCACTCGATCGTCCCCCACGACCTGCAGCAGCAGGACACCTACTACATCGTCGCCCACTTCCATTACGTGCTCTTCGGGGGAGCGATACTCGGCCTCTTTGCCGGCGTCTATTACTGGTTCCCTAAGTTCACGGGCCGGCTGATGAGCGAGCGCCTGGGCAAGCTGCACTTCTGGCTCATGCTGATCGGCTTCAACCTCACGTTCGGCCCGTTCCACACGCTTGGGTTGAAGGGGATGCCTCGCCGCTACTACACCTACCCAGCGGGCCGCGGGTGGGAGCTCTGGAACATGGTGGCGACGGTCGGGGCATTTCTCATCGCTCTGTCCGTGCTCATCTTCATGGTGAACTTCGCCAAGAGCCGCAAGGGGGGAGAGGTTGCTTCCGCAGACCCGTGGGACGGCCGGACGCTGGAGTGGATGATTCCCTCCCCGCCCCCGGAGTACAACTTCGCGGAGCTTCCCGAGGTCGCCCAGAGGGATGACTTCTGGCACCGCAAGTACAAGGAAGACAAGAAGGGGCGGCCGGTTCCGGTCCCGGTAGGGGGATCGGACGAGCATCCGGAGGAGCATGAGGTCGACGTGTCCACGATCCACATGCCGTCGCCCTCTTACTTCCCGATCGTCGCGGCCGCTGGCCTGCCGCTGATGGCATACGCGGTGATATTCCGCAACTGGACGGTGCTTCTGGTCGGCACCGTCATTGCCCTGGCCGGCTTTTACGGCTGGATCCTGGAGCCGGCGGCCGAAGAGCACGCCGGCGCGCACTGAGGCCGGTCTGATGCAAGAAGCCGCGGTAACGGCAGGACATGGAGCCGGGGGCGAGCACGAGCCGCACGCCACGTACACCGGGCTCGATAACGTCAAGATGGCGATGTGGGCATTCCTGGGCTCGGAGTGCCTGTTCTTCGGGGCACTGATCTCGACCTACCTGTTGTACAAGAACCGGACCGGGGACGGGCCCCACCGAGAGGACATCTACGACATCCCTTACACGTCGGTCAGCTCCTTCGTCCTGCTAATGAGCAGCCTCACGATGGTGCTGGCCCTTGCGGCCATTCAGCGGGGAGACCACCGCCGGTTGCGGACCTGGCTAATGGCGACGGCCCTGCTCGGATGCACCTTCATCGGAGGGCAGGTCTACGAGTTCACGACGTTCGTGCATGAGGGACTCACCCTGAAGACGAGCCCGTTTGGCTCGAGCTTCTTCTTGTTGACGGGCTTTCACGGCGCCCACGTGACGATCGGAATACTCATGCTGCTGACCTTAGTGGCGCTGTCGCTCTTGGGTAGGCTCCGACAGGCGGATTCGATGAAGGTGGAGATGGTCGGGCTGTACTGGCACTTCGTCGACATCGTCTGGATCGTCATCTTCACCGTCGTGTACCTATTCCCTTAAACGAAAGAGATAGAAGTGGCCGAGGAAGAACACCCCGAGCATCCTGGCGAGAAGCAATACGTGAAGGTCGCGATCGCGCTTGCGATATTGACGGCGATCGAGGTCGCGGTCTTCTACATTCCCCCGTTGAGAGGGATTCTCGTGCCCCTCCTGGCGACGATGATGCTTGCCAAGTTCTTGTTGGTAATCGGCTACTTCATGCACCTGAAGTTTGATAGCAAGATCTTCAGAGGGCTCTTCGTCGTCGGGCTCGTTCTGGCGCTGGGCGTGTTCGCCGTGGCGCTTTGGACCTTCACCTTTGCGGTCACGGACACGCCGGCGGCCGCTCTCGGTCCCTAGGGAGAAAAGGTTGAACTTCCTCGAAAAGGTGCCCCTTCACCCCCACGCGTCGGTG
>JALZBO010000092.1 GCA_030863545.1 Actinomycetota bacterium | reverse complement strand
GCGGCCGCCGGATTCAGCTTCGAGGGGGAGCTCGAGGAGCTCATAGGGAAGGTCCGGGAGCGGCTGGCGACGAGTTGGTGAACGGGGTCCAGCCATCGGGGCTGGTGGTCGTCAACAAGCCTTCTGGGCCGACTTCGCACGACGTAGTCGACAGGCTGCGGCGAGTCTACAAGACCTCCAAGGTTGGGCATGGGGGAACCCTCGACCCCGCCGCGACCGGAGTCCTCCTCGTCGGCGTGGGAAAGGGGACGCGCGTTCTCAACTTTCTCCAGAACCTTCCGAAGGCCTACAAAGCCGTCGTGAAGTTCGGCGTCACGACCAGCTCCTACGACTCGGCCGGCGAGGTGCTGTCCACTTCCGACTGCTGTCTCACGCTCACCGAGATCGAGCGTGCTGCATCCCGCTTCGTTGGGGAGATCAGTCAGCTTCCTCCCATGTACTCGGCCGTGAAGGTCGGGGGAGAGCCGCTTTATCGAGCAGCCCGGAGGGGGGAGGAGGTCTCAAGATCGCCCCGAACCGTTCGCATCTACGAGCTGAAGATCGAGAGCTTCAACGACGAAAGCCAGGAGGCGACCCTCTTCGTAAGGTGCTCGAGCGGTACCTACATCAGGTCGCTCGCCTTCGACCTCGGCGAGGAGCTCGGTTGTGGCGCCCACCTGGCGCAGCTCACCCGGCTGGCCATCGGCTCCTTCGGTCTCGAAGAGGCCTTTGAGCTGGAGGAGCTGGAAGCAAGACCTGGCGAGGCCGCGAGGGCGCTTCTCACAATCAGGCAGGCCTTGCGTGATTTCCCCCAGCTCGTCGTCGGGGGCGAAGACTTCGACGCGGTCAAACACGGCAGGCCGCTTGCTCCCGCCGGGGTCCCCCACCGTCCCGGCGAGCTGCCCATGGCAAACCCGGGGCGACCAGGGGATCGCCCACCGCATGAGGCGGGGATGACGGCGGGCATTCCCGTTGCCATAGTCGGTCCCGGCGGCGATGTGATTGCGATCTACCGCAGGTCTGCCACCGGGCTCAAGCCGGCCGCTGTGCTGGTGTGAAGGTCTTTCGCGGCACGGCCGGCCTCGCCGAGGAGGGCCGGCCCCCAACCGCCGTCACCATTGGCAACTTCTACGCCGTCCACCGCGGGCACCAGGCGCTGATTCGGAGGGTGAGGGCGCGAGCCTCCCATCTAGGAGCCGTCTCCACCGTGGTCACGTTCGAGCCTCACCCTCAGAAGGTGCTTCGCAATGAGGCGCCCGCTGCACTTGTGACCCCCGAGAGAAAGCTTCAGCTCTTGAGCGAGGCAGGGATCGATCAGGTCGTCATCCTGGAGTTCACGCCCAAGCTGTCGAGGGTCGAGCCGGAGGAGTTCATCGAGCGGATTCTCCTCCAAGAGATCAATGCCAAGGCGATCGTGGTGGGCGCCGACTTCCGCTTCGGCCGCTTCGCACGCGGCGATGTCACGATGCTGAGGTCGTTCGGCCGGCGGCTGGGCTTCAGCTTCGAAGCGGTTCGTATGTCGGAGGTGGGGGGCCGGCGCATCTCCAGCACCGCGATCCGACACGCTCTGGCGGAGGGAGACGTCAGGTGGGCTGCCAAAGCCCTTGGAAGGCCATACCTGCTCGAAGGCACGGTCGTGCCGGGAAGCGGTAGAGGCGCCGAGCTCGGATACCCGACCGCCAACTTGGAGGTCGAGCCGGCGATGTGCGTACCGGGGTCTGGAATCTACGCGGGGGTGGCGCTCCATGAAGGGGGCCGGAACGACGCCGCGATAAGCATCGGGACGAACCCCACCTTTGGCGTCAACCCCCTCAGCGTCGAGGCTCATCTGCTCGAGTTCTCGGGTGACCTGTACGGCCGGCGAATCTGTATCGAATTCGTCGCGCGGATCAGGGACCATGTTGCGTTTCCGGGTTCGGAGGCGCTGAGCGATGCAATAGCCGCCGACGTCAAGGAGGTGAGGCGCCTCCTCAGGTCCTCCCGCGGCTAGCGGCGGATCCTATGGTGCGACATCCGGCGAGCCCGCACCTTCCGCCGGCGGCTCCAGACCCAAAAGACCGCAAGAAGAGCGAGCAGGACGAGGATCGCGGGCAGTATCGAGGTCCCCTCCTCGGCGGCTTGCTGTTCATCGTCAATGCTTTGAGAGAAGAAGGGGGTTTCCGTAGGGAACGGTGTCGGGGATGGAGTCTCGGTCGGAGAGGGTGAGGGTGACGGCGACTCCTCGGGCAAGGTGTCGGTCTCGGTCGAGGTGGTCGTCGCGGGGGCGCGGCGAGTCGTCGTGGCCGCGGACCGCCTGGTCGTGGTCCTGCGCGGAGCCGTGTTGGTCGTGGTCGTTGGTGGACGCGGCCTTCCTGAGGACCCAGCGCTCCCCTGCTGGCTGATGCCCGGCTGGCCCGGCTCCGAGGTGCCGTCCACGCTTATGTCTCGGCCGTCGGCTCCGTCGGACCCCGGCCCCGTCGGCGTCCCGTTCCCTCCGTCTCCAGGGATGCTCCCTCCTACCGGGTCGAAGCCGGGCGCCATGGGATCGGTCGTGTTCGTAGCGGCTGACGAGGGGGCCGCCGGGGCGAGGAGCGACAAGACCGCTAGGAGGGGCAGGAGCATTCTCCGGCAAAACAGACGCATCCTGCGTTTACTGTATACGCCGAGCTACGTGCAGGGAAACATCGCGGCCGGGAACATTGGGCGCATAAGAGCGCGCGACGTGATGTTAAGATCGAACAGCAGGCCCCTGCACGAAAAGGCTCTATGGCGCTCGACTCCACCGGAAAATCCCAAATCATCGCGGAATACCGTCGCGGTGAATCCGACACCGGATCTCCTGAGGTCCAGGTTGCAATTCTCAGCACCCGGATAAAGGAACTGACGGGTCATCTCCGGAACCACCCCTCCGATCACTCCTCCAGGCGCGGGCTGTTAAGTCTCGTCGGACGCAGAAAGCGACTTCTGGACTACCTGAGAAGGCAGGATGTCGAGAGGTACAGGGCGCTCATAGAGAGCCTGGGGCTGCGCCGGTAGCCTCAAAAGGTGAGGCTGGCGGAAGGGAAGACAGGCCGGGAGCGGAACTGGACCAGTTATCAGTTGCGAGCGCTCAAGCGAGGTTGAGCTCTCACCACTGACAACTGATGACGTCCGCCCTCCGCCTCGACAAGTAGCTCAGCGGAGGTAATTCATGAGCAGTAGAGCCATCCACTTAGTGGAAACGAAAGCCGGCGATCCCGTGATGAAGCTGGAAACCGGCAGGATCGCCCAACTGGCAGATGGAGCCGTCCTTGCCCAGCTCGGCGAGACCACGCTCACCCTGGCGGTGACCGCAGCCGACAAAGCACGGGAAGGGACGGACTTCTTCCCCCTCACCGTTGATCTCGAGGAGCGAATGTACGCCGCCGGGAAGATTCCCGGCGGCTTTTTCCGGAGAGAGGGAAAGGCGAGCGAAAAGGCGATCCTGACCTCCCGTCTGATCGACCGTCCGTTGAGGCCGTGCTTCCCCGACGGCTTCCGCAACGAGGTCCACGTCGTCGGCATCGTCAACGGAGTCGATCAGGTGAATCCCTTCGACATCCTCGCCATCAACGCCGCCTCCGCTGCGCTCATGCTCTCCGGGATCCCCTTCGAAGGGCCGGTCGGCGCCGTCCGGATCGCTCAGCTCGAAGGCCGCTGGGTACCAAACCCTTCCCACCAGGAGACCGAGGAGGCGACGTTCGAGATGGTCGTCGCGGGCCGACGAAACGCGGGCGGCGATGTCGACATCCTCATGGTCGAAGCCGGAGCGACGGAGCGCGCGTTGGCGCTTGTAGAAGCGGGAGCCCGCGAGGTGACCGAACAGGTCATTGCCGAAGGTTTGGATGCTTCCAAGGAGTGGATCCTGGCGTCGATCGAGCTGCAGGATGAGCTCGTCCAGAAGGCCGGCGTCAAGGAGCAGACCAAGAAGTGGGTCATCGCTCCGGAGCCGGACGAGACTCTGGCGGCCCGGGTTCGGCAGCTCGCGGAGGAGAAGCTGCAGTCGGCGCTGGCCATCGTGGACAAGGCGCTGCGCGAGAGCGCTCTCGAGGAAATTGCGGCCGAGGTGGCCGTCCGGACCGACTCGGAGTTCCCCGATCGGGGCAGCGAGGTGTCCACGGCGTTGCGCGCCCTCACGAAAAAGATGATTCGGGAGAGGGTGCTCAACGAAGGCGTTCGCATCGACGGGAGGGGCCTCACGGACATCCGCGAGATCTCGTGTGAGGTCGGCCTGATTCCGAGGGTCCACGGTACGGGCCTGTTCAACCGCGGTCAGACGCAGGTTCTGTCGACGGTCACCGTCGGGATGCTCAAGATGGAGCAGGTGCTCGACGACCTGGGCTTGGCAGAATCGAAGCGGTACATGCACCACTACAACTTCCCGCCCTTCTCGACGGGTGAGACGGGCTTCATGCGGGGGCCCAAGCGGCGCGAGATCGGGCACGGCGCCCTTGCCGAGCGGGCGCTGCTCCCGGTGATCCCGCCCGAGGAGGACTTCCCCTACGCGATCCGGGTCGTCAGCGAGGTCCTTTCTTCGAACGGCTCCACCTCGATGGGAAGCGTATGCGCTTCGACGCTGTGCCTCATGGATGCGGGGGTGCCCATAAAGGCGCCCGTTTCGGGGATAGCGATGGGCTTGATCAGCGACCAGGACAAGTTCGTCACACTCACCGACATCCTCGGCGCGGAGGACGCATACGGGGATATGGACTTCAAGGTGGCGGGCACCGAGTCGATGATCACCGCCCTGCAGCTGGACACGAAGATCTCGGGGATACCCTCCGAGGTGCTCGGTGCCGCTCTCGAGCAGGCGAGGGAGGCGCGGCTGTACGTCCTCGGCAAGATGCGAGAGGTCCTGCCTGCGCCGAGGGAGGAGCTTAGCCGCAACGCGCCGAGAGTCCTCACCCTCACGATACCCGTCGACAAGATCGGCGAGGTGATCGGGCCGAAGGGCAAGAGGATCAACGAGATCGTTGCCGCGACCGGCGTCCAAGTGGATATCGAGGACGACGGGACGGTGCGCATAGGCGCGGTAGAGTCGGGCCCCGCGGAGGAGGCTCGCCGAATGATCGAGGAGATCGCGAACCCGCGCATCCCGCAGGAAGGCGAGCGGTTCATGGGCAAGGTAGTCAAGATCACGGACTTCGGCGCCTTCGTGAACCTGACCGGCTCGACCGACGGGTTGGTGCACATATCGAAGCTTGGCGGCGATATCCGCCTTGCCCGTGTCGAGGACGTGCTGAGCGAGGGCGACGTCCTCGAGGTCCAGGTCACAGATATCGACTCGCGGGGAAAGATCAGCCTCGTCCCGGTCAACCCGCCCCCGCGCGTGGCGGAGCTTCCCCCCGACTACGAGGCGAGGAATCAGCGCTCCCAGCGACCCGACCGCGACCGTCCACCGAGGCGCGACCGGGACGACGGGGGTCGGCGGAGGGATCGCGAAGATCGCGACCGCCGTCCGCGGAGGGAAAGAGAGCGAGAAAGCCGTCCCCTCAACCTCTAGCCCACCCGCAGTGAAGGTCGAAAAGACCCTGCTTCCCAGCGGGCTGACCGTCATAAGCGAAAGCATGCCCGAGGTGCGTTCCGCCGCCCTCGGGTTTTGGGTGGGGGTCGGTTCGAGGGATGAGCCGGCCGACCTGCAGGGCTCTTCTCACTTTCTCGAGCATCTGCTGTTCAAGGGGACCAGGCGCCGGACGGCACGAGACATCGCAGAGGCGTTCGACGCCGTCGGCGGTGAAGCTAACGCGTTCTCGGAAAAGGAGTTCACGTGCTTCTTCGGGCGCGTCCTCGACCGCGACCTTTCGATGGCGGCGGAGGTGCTATCCGACATGGTTCTGAACCCGCTGCTCTCGCCCGACGACGTGGAAGCCGAAAGAAGAGTCATCCTCGAGGAGTTGTCCATGCACGAGGACACTCCCGAGGATCTCGTCCATGACGTCTTTGCTGAGACGGTGTTCGGAGAGCATCCCCTCGGCCGGGAGATCATGGGTACCGTTGCGACCGTCAAGGCGATCACGCCCCGCAACCTTGCCTCTTTCCACAGCTCCAACTACCAATCGCCCAACATCGTGGTCGCCGCCGCGGGAAACCTCGATCATGACCAGATCGTGGACTGGGCCGGAAACGGATTCGTGGAGGGGGGCCGGGCCGCTTCGCCTCGGATTCCCGAGGTCCCCGACGCCAAAGGAAAGCTGAGGGTAGCCAGGCGGGGGACCGAGCAGGCCCACATCGTCATAGGCGGGCTCGGGTACGCCGCAGATCATCCGCTGCGGTTTGCCTGGGGGGTTCTCGACAACCTCCTCGGCGGGGGGATGTCCTCCCGACTTTTTCAGGAGATCAGGGAGAAGAGGGGGCTCGCCTACTCCGTGTTCTCGTACAGGCACCTCTTCACCGAGGTTGGGATCTACGGGATCTACACCGGTACGGCTCCGGCAAATGCGCGTGAGGTTCTCGAGCTGGTCACGGCCGAGCTGGATCGAATGGTCGAGGAGGGCGTCACGGAGGCGGAGCTCAAGCGAGCGAAGGGCCACATGAAAGGCGCGGTCGTTCTCGCCCTCGAGGATCCGGCGTCCAGGATGACCAGGCTCGGTAAGAGTGAGGTCGTGGGGGCAGACCTAATGACCCTAGAGCAGATCCTCGAGCACATCGACGCGGTCACGACGGAGGACGTCGTACGGGTGGCGCGCGAGCTCTTGCCTGCAGACCGCAGGACCCTTGCGGTCATCGGTCCTTTTTCTGACGACGACTTCTCGTCGTGGCCCGCCGCGAGCTGAAGGCGCTCCGAGAAGGGGTGGCGGGCCGGTGATAAGGGTTGGCGTCCTGGGAGCGGGTGGACGCATGGGTGGAGAGGTTTGCCGAGCCGTCTCGGGTGAGGACGACATGCTGCTCGCGGCGGTGGTCGATCCGGCGTTTGGAACAAACCCTTACGACGGTCCGGGAGGGCCAAACGTCGAGGCGAAGCAATCCGTCGACCAGTTGGGCGATGGGCAGGTCGACATCGTGGTTGATTTCACGAAGGCGGAAGCAGCGGTTCAAAACGTTGCCTGGGCCCTGGAACACGACGTTGCTGCCGTCGTCGGGACCTCTGGGATCACCTCCCGCGCGCTCGAGGACATCGAGAGGGCCTGCTCCGAAAAGGGTGGCCATGTGCTGATTGCGCCCAACTTTGCGATAGGAGCGGTCCTGGCCATGAAGTTTGCCGAGATCGCTGCCGCCTGGCTGCCCCAGGCGGAGATCATCGAGCTGCACCATGCGGGCAAGCTGGATTCCCCCTCCGGAACGGCTCTTCAGACCGTGGACAGAATCCTGAAAGGCAGGCAAGAACGCTCGGCAGAAACAGGGACGAACGCGCCGGGCGGCACGCCCGGCGGCGGGGTCCCCACTGAGACACTCCCGGGAGCAAGGGGGGCCGAGAAAGCGGGGGTGCACGTTCACAGCGTGCGCCTGCCCGGCCTCGTCGCGCATCAGGAGGTGATCTTCGGCGGGCCGGGCCAGACCCTATCGGTACGGCACGACTCGCTCGACCGAACCTCGTTCATGCCGGGAGTCCTCATGGCCATCCGCCAGGTAAGGAACCGCCCCGGGCTCACGCTCGGGCTCGAGGGCCTTCTCGGACTGTGATCCCGTCCCCCGGCCACCTGTCGGGTGAAGGCGAACATGACGAGGCCCTCGCCAGCATGTACGAGCGCGTCGGAGGCAGGCCTTGGTTCGAAGCTCTCGTCGAGTGCTTCTATGAAGGGGTGGAGAAGGATGAGATTCTCCGGCCTCTGTACCCCGAGGACCTGGAGCGGCCGAAAGCGCACCTGACCGACTTCCTGATCCAGTACTGGGGCGGTCCGGCGGACTACAGCGCGAAGCGCGGGCACCCTCGCCTTCGGATGCGCCACGCGAGGTTTGCCATTGGGGCGACCGAGCGGGATGCGTGGCTCGCGCGTATGTCGGCGGCCGTCAGGGCAGGGGGCCTGCGTCGAGCCGATGAGACCGAGCTGTTGAGCTACTTCGAGCATGCTGCCAACTTCTTGATGAACCAGCCTTAGAAACGATGTTCTGCAGCTCCTAGGGTGGCAGCTCGCGAAAAAAAGGGTCTTGCCAAAGAGCGGTTTAAGCGCGCACCATGGCATCCGCCCAAAAGGGGCTCGGGACTCCCGCTTGACCGTTTATGCGATGAACAGAAGCCGGCTCAGGACATTGATGTTGTGCCTGGCTATATTGCCGGGTTTGGTTTCCGCGGCCCTGCTCGTTTCGCCAACCGCCTCCTGTGAGGGTCCCTCATGCGATGACAGAACGACGCTTTCCCGCTTCAGCAGCATTGCCCACGGCGCTAACGGCCGTTCCGGATCTCCGGGGGCCTCTTCCAGCTGCGTCGGAGACTGCAGTGGTAGCGCCGGCACGAGCACACATGGAGCGGCAGGCGCCAGTAACTCTGGCTCGTCGATGCGCGATGCGTCGGGGTCTCCGGGTTCGAACGGTTCCTCCACGGTCACGACCAACAACGAGTCGTCGGTCACCACCG
>JALZBO010000089.1 GCA_030863545.1 Actinomycetota bacterium | reverse complement strand
GATCTGGAGATAGCGGCTCTCGGTCTCCGCCAGGGTGTAAAGGTAAGAGACCCTGACGTCTTCGGCGGTGCCCTGGATGTCGAACCTGATCGCCGGCCGTCCCCCGAGCGTCATCTGCGTGGGCTCCGAGACCGTAGCGTCCGTCACCCCTCTGAGGAAGTTCTCTCTTGCGATCTGGGCAAAGTCGTTGAGGGTTCGGCCGCCAAAGGCTTGCTTCGAGTCTCCGATAACGACTACGTACGCCTCCTGCGCCCGCTGCGATGCCTGGAGGTCGGCCTGTGCGTTGAGACTCCTGTCCTCCCTCCAGGGCTCGGGCACCCTCATTTCGAGGGTGCCGTCCTCGCTCCTGATCGTCTTGGTCAGGGCGTTGGGGGTTGTCGCCCCGCGGTCGGCCTCGCCTCCGCAGCCCGTTAGGGCCAGCAAGGTCAGCGCAAGCAAGGCCAGCAGAAACGCGATTGGTTTGGCCGATGAGCTCAGGCGGGAGCTTTTGGGACTTGCGGGCCTCAGGTCCTCATCGTGTTCGCGCATCGATTCCTCGCGTCTAAGAAGGCCGGCAGATCATACTGCAGCCAAGCGCCTCATCCTCCCCGCCCGCCTGCTACTTCCAGGACGCGTTGCCACCGCGCGAGAAATTTGTCACGCGAAGTGGTATCCGATCCCCTTCCTGCGCCGATTACTAACACACGGATCGGATTCGCGAGATAGACCTCGAACGGTGCGGGCAAAGCTTCGACCTTCTTCTTAACACCAGAAGTCTCGCCGCCCTCGCACTGCGAATTCGATCCCGGCGGAGTCCTCAGCCCCTGCTGGGGACGTGGTTTGAGAGCCGGACCTTAACGCCGTTCGGTTGAGTCGAAGCTAGGAGGAGCTATGTTCGGGTTGTTTGGGGGAGCGATTGGAAAAGTCGTCGGAGCCATCCTGGGGCTCGTCGGTATGACTGCGGGTCTCGCGGCCGGCGGTCTGGTCCCCGGAATCGGCAACGGCATCGGCGCCGGTTCTGGGGGCGACATTGGGGGAGTAGGGGCCATCGCGGGAGGCGTCCTTCACTCCGTCCCGGTCGTCACGATCCCGTCGGCAGTCTCGACTGGGACGAGCGCCCAGGCCGGAGGCAGCGGCGGTCAAGTAGAGGGGCAGGCAACGACTCCTGCTGTGCCCTCGATTGGCGGTAACTCCGCTGCTGCACTCAACATTGCACAAAGCGCTCTTCAGTTGGCGGCCGGAGCGCAATCGCAGGCGCAAGCTGCGATAGACGCAGCAAGGGCGTGCGTGAGCCAGATCAGGGCGCAGGTACAGCAGGTCATCGCATCGGCCAAGGGCGTGACCACGCCGGCTCAGGCTCAGGCGCTCGTCGCCCAGGCCAGGGCGATTGGCGACGCCGGACGCAAGTGCGTCGAGCAGGCGATGAGCGTGGCCCATGGAAGCGCCGACCTGGCGAGGAAGGCGACCGAGCAGGCGAACAGCGCCGCATCGATCGCAGGCGCGCGGCAGGCCAGCGGGTCCTCTTCGGCGGCCATAACGGCAGCTCAGGCAGCAGCGACCCAGGCAACCCAGGTCGCCGGCAACGCCGTGCAGCTCGCGGTGTCGATCCTCGACGAGGTCAGCAAGGTCGTCGGCGAGGCGATGGACATGGCGTTCGGAATGCAAAACCAGGCAATGGGTCTGGCGATGCAGGCGGTAGGCTTCGCGCTTCAGTCCGCGAACATGGGAGGCGGCATGACGGGGCTTCCCGGACTGAACGGCATCCCCGGTCTGTCGGGCTCCGGTACTCCCGGGTTCTCGTGGATAGCAGGATTCGAAGGATCGAGCGACGGCCGTGAAGGATCCGGGAGGGCTCAGTTCGGGAGCGACTTCGCCAAGTCCTTCTACGAGGGGTCAGGGAGCTTTAGCTACCGGCGCTAATCTCCAGCTGACTCGCTACCCTCTTGGTGAGGGGTGTCGTCCGGGGCCCGCTAACCCGGACGCACCCCTCGCCACCATTTCGGGTTTCTTTCATCCTCGAGGGCCTGAGGCCACCAAGGTCTGGTCCTCCTCCCCGATCCCCTGTAGCTCCGCCTTGGCCGCCGGCCCTACCCTGGCCGGGCGCCGCTCCATCCGCCGGGCGAGGATCGACAGGGCAAGGTTGACCAGGAAGTAGATCAGCCCCGCGACGATGAACGACTCGATGGGATTGAAGTAGATCTGCTGGAGGATCACCAGCCGGCGGCTCAGCTCGATGACCGTGATGAAGTTGAGGAGGGACGTGTCCTTTATGAGGGTGACGAGCTGAGCAACTATGGCCGGCGCCATGCGCCGGAGAGCCTGGGGCATGACGACGAACCTCAGCTTCTTGAGGTACCGAAGCCCTAGGGCTTCGGCGGCTTCGAACTGGCCTCGGTCAAGGGAGAGGATCCCCGCCCTGACGATCTCTGCAAGGACGCATGAGGTGTAGAGGGTAAGAGCCGCTATGCCGGCCCAAAACGCGTCGAGGTTCAGCCCGAGCTTCGGGAGAGCGAGAAACGAGTAGAGCACGAGCAGGAACAACGGCGCCGACCTCACGGTCTGGATGAGCACTGTGGAGGGAATGCTGACGGCTGCACGGACCAGCCCCGTGGCGGGCAGGCGGAGGGGCGAATGCCTAGAGAGCCTCATCAGGGCCAGGATCACGCCGAATAGGAGCGATAGCGCGATCGATATCACGGCCGACTGGAGGGTGATCACTAGGCCCTTCCAGATGAAACTCCACGTCCCGCCGGCGATAGATGGGTCGAAGAACGGCCTCCACCTCTGGACGAGCCGGTCCAGTCTCTCCCCGAGCTCGCCGGGCCCGTACATCCGGTAGATGCCCGCGGCAACGAGGGCGGCCACGAAGAGCGTGCCCCCAATCCCGATCAGCCAGGAGATCGCCCGCCGTCTGGCCAACGCCCTCCGACTCGGGGTCACCTGACGATCCTCAACTTCTGTTCGAGGCGTGACACCGCATAGGACAGTGGCAGGGTGATCGAGAGAAACCCGATCAACGTCCCGGTGAAGACCTCGAAGGTCTGAAAGGTGCGGGAGTTGACGATGCTCGACTGCTGGAGCAGTTCGGGGAAGCCGATTGCCGCCGCGATCGCCGAGTTCTTCACCATGGCGATCATGAGGTTGCCCATGGGCGGTACGACCGTTCGAAGAGCCTGGGGAAGGACGACGAGGCGCATCATCTTCCCGAAGCCCATGCCCAGCGAGCGGGCCGCATCCATCTGCCCCGCCCCCACCGATGCGATGCCGGAACGGACCACCTCGGTCACGTAGGCGCCCGTGTAGAGGCTGAGCGAAACGGCGGCCGCGGCGAAGAAGCTAAGCCTGATGCCGATGCTCCCGAGCCCAAGCAGGAAGAAGCTCATCTGAACGACCAAGGGGGTGTTTCGAAAAAGCTCGACCTCGGCTTTCGCCAGGCGCGGGAGGACCGGGACGGGGGCCATCCGGACGGTGGCGATGGCCGTCCCGATGGCCAGGCTCGCCGCCATGGCGACGGCTACGAGGTACAGGGTGTTGCGATAACCCTCCAAGAGCAGGGGAAGGTTCTCAATGAGAACCGCCCCAAACGGCTCAGCCGCTTTCTGCTCCCCTCAATGCTTGATGCCGCACCAGGCCTTGCTATGCAGGTGGAGTGGGGGCGACGGCGGGAACGTCGTCCGCCGGCGGCTGGGCGCTGGTTCCTGTAATGGGCCTGACCCACTTGTCGTAGAGCCGAACCCATGTGCCGTCCTGCTTGATGTCCCGCAGCGCGCCGTCAACGAACTCCTTGAACCCGGCCCTCCCTTTCTTGATGCCCATCCCGTAGGGCTCTTGGGAGAAGGGCTCCCCCACCAGCTTGTAAGTCGCCGGGTCTTGCTTTGCGAAGCCGAGGAGGATGACATCGTCGGTCGTGACCGCATCCACCTGGCCATTCTGGAGGAGCTGGAAGCAATGAGAGTACTGCGGCTGCAGGATGACGTTCGCGTTCGGCGCCGCGACGCGGATGTTCCTCTCGGAGGTCGACCCACTCGCCGTGCATACGTTGCCCCTGACGTCGTTGAGCGTCCTGACGTCGCTCACCCGCGAGCCGCTCCTAACGAGGAGGGTCTGCTTGGCCACGTAGTAAACGTTAGAAAAGTCGATCTGCTGCCTCCTCTCCTCGTTGATCGTCATGGTCGAGATGATCAGGTCGACCTTGTCTTCGTTGAGGAACGGGATGCGGTTGGCGGACACCGCCTCTATGTATTCGGGCCTTACCCCTAGCCGTTCGGCGATGACGTTGCCGACGTCGATGTCGAACCCTTCGGCTTGCTGGGTCGCAGGGTTGAGAAGGCCGAACTGAGGAACGTCGAACTTCACCCCGATGCGAACGCTGCCTCGCCGCTGGATCTCCGCCATGTAGCTGTCGGCCGGGAACGCCGGGGCAGCCTTGGAGCCCGGCGCCCCCTCCATGGCGGGGTTCTCTCCGGCTCTGCAGCCTGCCGCGAGCAGGAAAAGTACGAGCATCAGGGCAATCGGGGACCAGCGGCGGTTCATCATCAGCCCCTCCTCGAGAGTGTGCTCCGCGAGCCCCCTTGGAGTGGTTTCAGGGGGCCGGAGCAGCCAACGGATCCTAATGAGGGATTATCTTGGAAAGGAAGGCCTTGCTGCGAGCGTGGGTTGCTCTCGTGAAGAACTCGTCCGGCGTCCCTTCCTCGAGGATGCGGCCCTCGTCGATGAACACGATGCGGTTGGCGGCCTTTCGCGCGAACCCCATCTCGTGCGTGACCACCAGCATCGTCATTCCGTCGTTTGCCAGGACAACCATCACCTCCAGCACCTCGTTGATCATCTCGGGGTCGAGCGCCGACGTCGGCTCGTCGAACATCATGAGCTTCGGGTTCATGGCGAGAGCCCTCGCGATCGCGACTCGCTGCTGCTGCCCGCCGGAGAGCTCGGCGGGGTAAGAGTCGGCTTTCTCTGGGATGCCGACCCGCTCGAGCAGCGAGTGAGCGCGCTCCCTGGCTTCGGCTCGCGGCACCTTCTTCACCTCTACCGGTCCGAGCGTGATGTTGTCGAGGACGGTGAGGTGGGGGAATAGGTTGAACTGCTGGAAGACCATCCCGATCTCGGCCCGGATGCCGTGGATCCCCTTGCCCGCCGCAGCGACGTTCACGCCGTCGAACTCGATGCGCCCGGAGTCGATCGGCTCCAGCCCGTTGACGCACCTGAGCAGGGTCGACTTCCCCGACCCTGAAGGTCCCAGGATCACCACGGCCTCCCCACGCTTCACCGACAGGTCCACATCCTTCAGCACGTGGAGGCGGCCGAAGCGCTTGTTGACCTTCTGCATTTCGAGGAGGGGCTCATCCCCTCTGGCCTCCGTCAATTCTCACTCACCTACCGAGCCGGGCCGCGAGCATCCGGGAGGGTAAGCCGCCGAAGAAGCGGGCCCGAACTCCGCCGGTCGACCTCATGGGTGGGTTAGGCTCACCCGCAAGCGGAAGCCGGACGACGGCCGGCCCCGCTGGAGCGCCGGCTCCTCCAGAGGGTCGGGATCTGTGAGAGGGACACGAACGCGGATTGCAGCGTGAGGTAGGAACGGGCGCCTGGAAAGTCTTGACGCTCGCACCCCTCCTTGCGTTCGTCTTGGCCGCATGTGGCGGGGGTGGGACGACCGAAGCCGCGAGGGAGCAGGATGCCACCCCGTCTCCAACCGCTCGCGACGTGAGGGAGTACTGCGGGTACGTCGCGGCGATAGAGACGGCGCAACCGAGCGTCGACTTTGCCGCTCTCACTCCCGAGCAGCGGACGGAGGAAGCGAAGAGGTTCGCTCGGGAGACGCTTCGGCCGCTCACGGAGAGGATCCTCGCCACCGCCCCTCCCGAGGTGAGGGACGAGCACCAGATACTGAGCCGGGCTGTAGGCGAGGTTGAGACGACCGGCGATTTCGAGGCAGTCCTGGAGAGGCCCGAGGTGAAGCAGGCTAACGCCTCCGCGCATGCGTACGACCGGGATCACTGTGAGTGGAAGCGGGTTGACGTATCCGCCAAGGACTATACGTTTGAAGGAGTCTCCCCGAACCTCGAGGTCGGAGTTGTTACCTTCGAGTTTACCAACAGTGGGACCGAGCACCATGAGATGGTTATCTTCCGGCGAAACGACGGCACGACCGAGAGCTTTGACGAGATTCTCGCCCTCCCCGAGGGACAAACGACGGGAAAGGCGGCCTTTTTCACAGCCACCGATGCCCAGCCGGGACAGGAGGGCGCTTACACCTTGGCTAACTTGACCCCAGGGCATTACGCCATCATCTGCTTCCTCCCCGTCGGAAGCACTCCCGAGGCAGAGCGGGCCACGGCTGCGGGCGGACCCCCGATCGCCGGCGAGCCTCATTGGAGGAGGGGGATGAAGACGGAGTTCACGGTTCAATGATGCGCAGCCTTCGGCGGCCCGTTTTTGCCGTGTTTGCGTTGTTCCTGGTGCTGGCTGCTTGCCGGACGGAGCAAGCGCCCTCCCCCGTTACGCGAGCGGCGGGCTCCCGTCCCGGCACCGAACAGAAGAGGGTGACGCCACCTGAGCTCGTCGAGTACTGCGAGGCGAGGCTCGCCCGAGAGACGCTTCGGCAGCCGGAGGTCGACTTCGAGTCGATGTCTCCCTCCCAGCGGACCAACGCGGTGAAGAAGTTTGCGGTCGAAAGGCTCAGGCCGTTGACCGAGCAGATGATCCGCGTCTCCCCTGCCCCCATCAAGAGCGCCCTCGACGTCGAGGCGGTCGCGGTAAACCGGCTCGTGCAGACCGGAGATCTGAAGAGCTTCGACAGGCCGGAGGTCAGGAAGGCAACCGAGCAGGTCCATGCGTTCGATCTGGAGAACTGCGGGTGGGCAAAGGGGACCGTTACCGCCGTCGAGTACGGGTATGGTGGAGTTCCGAAGACGTTGCCGCCGGGACCCACGAGCTTCCAATTCGAGAACAAGGGCAAAGAGCGGCATGAGATGGTCGTCTTCCGGAAAAACGACGGGGTGAAGGAGTCCTTCGATCAGCTTCTTACGATGCCCGAGCAGGAGGCGCAGGGCAAGGTGACCTTCGTGGCCGAGACGGAGGCGATGCCAGGCCAGTCCGGAGCCTATACGGTTGCGGAGCTCACCCCGGGTTCCTACGTCATGGTTTGCCTGGTCCCGGTTGGAAGCACTCCCGAGGCGATCAGGCGGGCGACGGAGGAAGGGATCCCCATCGGCCACAACCCGACAGACGTCAAGGCTGCTCAGGACGCCGGAAAGCCGATCGAATGGCCGCCGCCGCACCTGGTTCGCGGGATGAGGGCGGAATTCACCGTCAAGTAAGCGGTCCCCGGCTCGCGGCCGTCACGGCCCGCTTCGCCATCAAGTAACACCCCCCGTTATCACTTGGAGCCCCGTATGAGGACCGAGTTCACGGGCAGCTAGGGCGGGGCGAATCAGGCGGGAAGAACGCCAAATCTTCGGATTCTAGTTACACGCACTTGTCGCCGCCGCCAAATAGGTGTATATACACATATATGGAAAAGGAAATGCTGCCGGAATGTTCCGAGGTTGCCGCAATGTGCGCCTGCTTCAACCTGCGTAAGGCGTCCAGAGCGGTGACACACTCGTACGACTCCGTCCTCCGAGCGAGCGGCCTCCGCGCGACGCAGTTCAGCGTGCTCGTTGGGGTCAGCTTGAGGGGCGAGGCTCCGGTCGGGGAGCTCGCGGACATGCTGGGTCTGAACCGGACGACCTTGACCAGGAACCTGGGTGTCCTGGAGTCGAACGGCCTAGTGGCCGTGAGCCCGGGGAGGGACCGGAGGGCCCGGCATGTATCTCTCACCGAAGCCGGCGAGCGGGCGCTGCGAGAGGCGCTACCGCTATGGCGAAAAGCTCAAAGCAAGACGGTGGAATCGTTGGGGCCGGAGCGGTGGGACGGGCTGCTCGAAAACTTGTCCCGTCTCTCGGGCGGAAGAGGAAGCAGCCGGAGCCGGAGTTTGAGGTCGTAGGCGTCGAGAGGGGAGGTCCCGCATGGAGCCGGTAAGTGGTTGGGTATGGTTCGAGGTTCTGGGTATCAGCGTGCTGCTCGTTAGCGCAGTGGGCGCAGGCGTCTATTTCGCAGAGAAAAAGCTCGGGATTCCCGGCAATGTCCGGATCAGGCATGCCGCCCTTACCGCCGGGATACTTGGCCTATGGCTCGCCGTCGCCGCATCCTTCGGAGGCGCCGGGGTCTTCAGGGCGGATGCCGAAAGCGTTCCGATGATCGGCCCCGCGGTGGCCGCTCCGATCGTCCTCGGTGCTTTGGCCCTATGGCGTTCTTCGCGCCTTCGTGCGCTCCTTGCCGCAGTGCCACAACAGTGGCTGCTTGCCGCCCAGTTCCCGCGCATTTTCGGAGTGACCTTTCTGATCCTCATGGCACAGGGCAAGCTGCCGGGCGAGTTTGCCATCCCCGCCGGATATGGAGACATCCTCGTAGGGGTGCTGGCGCCGGTGGCGGCTTACCTTTACCACCGCCTCCCGAAGGCGTCGGACCGAATCGTTCTCGGTTTCAACCTCCTCGGAGCCGCAGACCTCGCGGTCGCGGTGGCGACTGGGTTCCTCGCAGCTCCAAGCCCATTCCGCGTGCTCATGACCGCTCCGTCGACCGAGCTCGTGACCGTCCTGCCCCTCGTCCTGGTCCCGACCTTCCTGGTGCCTTCGTTCTTGCTCATCCACGTGCTCTCTTTGCACAAGCAGTTCGCGAGTCAGAGGGCGGCAAGGCCGGCGGCGTGGGGGAAAGCGGCTGCCGGAACTGCCGGCTAGCCGGAGCTACGAAATGTGCGCTTGAAGGTCTCGAACGTGTCGACGGACGATTCCCAGTCCTCGGCTCGGGTCTGGAAGTTGAGCGCGAACCCCCACGTATCGTTGGCGAACCCGAGGTCGATGGCATGCAGCCTCGCTCCTCGCTCCGTGTAGGTCCACTCCCAAACGGCTGCCGTGGGAAAGTCCTGGAACTCCGTTCTCTCCAGCCGGATCTCCCGGTAGTCCTGATGCCGCTGCGCAAAGCTCGCCGACAGCTGCTCCCAGGCCGCGAGAGCGTCGGTGCCGGGCCGGTTGGTCCAGTCGAGGAGCAGGTACTGGCCGTTCGGCCCATTGAACCTAGTGGAGCTTCCGTCGCCGAGAGCGTTGTTTCTGACGCTCCAAGACGAGGGGTATGAGATCGAGTAGCCGGTTTCGCCGATGCTGACGGTTCGCCACCCGGCCGGTGCTCCAGCCGACCTGCCCTCGGTCGTCGCCGGCCGCCTGCCCTCGCTGGCCGGGCGCCTACTCTGGGTCGTCGCCGGCCGCCTGCCCTCGGAGGCCGTGGAGCGTCCGCCCTCCGTCCCGCCGGCGCTCTCCGGCGCCTCTCCGGGAGGCCGGTCGGCGGCGACGCCGCTCGTTCCGTCCGTGGCTTCGGGCTCTGCAGGCCCGACGGGAGTTTCGGAGGACATCCTGGGGATGACCAGGGCCGCAAGCAGCGCCAGGACGACGAGGCCGGCGATCCAGAAAAAGCGCCTGTCGATGGGTCCTCCCGACGGCGGCCTCGAGGGGTAAGGCGCCGCCTGAGCCGGGGTGGGAGCGGGACGACGCGTCTCCTCCCTTGTCGGCTCGATGCGCGGATCGGGGATGGTTGCAGAGCGCGTCTCCCGAAACTCTTGCCGCGTCGCGCTCGACTGGCCCAAGGGCCGATCCTCCCGCACGTCCAATTGAGGAGGACTTTCCTTGGAAGCATCGCCTGGCGGGGGAGGCGCCTCTACCGACGGCCCCGCCGTGGCGGAGGGGGCTGCGGCAGAGGCGCCTTCGCCGAGGTCCTCTTCCCGAAGCTCGGCGACGTAGGGGCTCGCCTCCAGCGATTCGGGGGCCGACATCGCCGCCGCTGATATGGCTGCCGACTCGGGTACATCGTGCGGTATGGGCTGGGCATCGCCACGTTGGGCAGCGGGCTCCGCGGGAGCAACCGGGGGCTCGGGCTCGGCCGGAGCAGCCTGAGCAGCGGGCTCGGCCGGGGTTACCTGGGCAGCGGGCTCGGCCGGAGCAACCTGGGGGAGGGGCTGCTGGGCGACGTCGACCGGCGGCACAAAGGGGATCACGCCTGCGGCGGCATCAAGGGGAGCAGCCTCGGTGGCATCTGCGGAGGCAGCCACTGCGTCGAGCATCGGACGAAGCTCTCGAGCTGTAGGCCGCTGTTCGGGGTTCTTGTTGAGCAGCGAAATGATCACCGGCGCAAGGTCCCCCGCGTGCACCGGCTCAGGAGGGTCGTCGTGGGAGATCGCCATGAGAGTAGGAAGAGCGCCGTTTCGGTCGAAAGGCCCCCTCCCCTCGACGGCAAAGTAAAGCGTTGCTCCGAGCGCCCAGAGGTCGCTCGGAGGCCCTGCGGACTTGCCCCTGGCCTGCTCGGGCGACATGTATGACGGGGAACCAATCAGCAGCCCGGTGGCGGTTAGCTGGGGATCACCCTTTACGGACGCGACTCCGAAATCTGCGAGCTTGACGTGATACTCGGAAACCATCACGTTGGCAGGCTTGACGTCGCGGTGGACGATCCCCTTGGCGTGTGCGGCCTCGAGCGCCTCCAGCACCTCCAGCCCGATCCTCGCCGCCTCCGGCGGGGGGATGGGGCCGCGTTCGGCGACGATGTCGGCGAGCGTCGGCGATTCGACCATCTCCATGGCAATGAAGGTGTTGTCGTCCTCCTCGAGCACGTCGAAGACGGTGACTGCTGCAGGGTGGCTGAGACGCGCCGCCGCCCGGGCTTCTCGAAGGACGCGTTCGCGCATCGACTCGCGCTCCGATTCGGGGATGTTGGGCGGAAGGCTTACCTCCTTCAGGGCGACGGTCCGCTCCAGCACCTGGTCACGGGCGCGCCAAACCGTCCCCATCCCACCGTGGCCCAAAAGGTCGGTCAGGACGAATCGGTCGGCAACTACTCGGTTGGCCATCAAACGACAGATTTACCCAAATAGGACGAAGTCTCACCGCTCGTGGCCGCGATACCCGCGTTTTCCATGGCAGGCACTTCTTCTTTCCTCTTCGTCATGGTCGCCGGCTTACTTCGCAAAGGGGGTCGACGGTTACTCTGCGGCTCTTACTTCACGAGGCGGGAGAGACGCCGATCCTTCAAGACCCTGCCGTCGGTCTGACACTCGGGGCAGTAAGACATCTCATGATCCTCGAAGTGGACGGCTCGGAGATCAGCGCGGCAGCGCGGGCAGGGAAAGCCCTGCCGGTGGTGCACCTCGAGGGGCATGGGCAGCTTGTCCGGGATCGGGATGTGCACGCTCTTCTCGTAGTGCTTGATCGCGCCGTCGAGGCGTTCGATCGTCGCCTTGCGGAGTTCGGCGGCTTGGGAGGGGGTGAGGTCGTCTCCCCTCTTGAAGGGTGAGAGCCTCGCGGTGTGCAGGATCTCATCTGCCCAGGACCGCCCGATGCCCGCCAGGACCTTCTGGTCCCGCAACAAAGCGTTCAAGGGGCGGGGCATCTTCAAAAGATCCGCAAAGTCGGGCGGGTTGGGCCACGCTTCCGGGCCCAAAGTCGCCAGCGCCTCTTCGCCTTGCAACCCTTGGCGTGGCAGGAGCTTGGCCCATGAGGACTGCCGAGTCCCGAACTCCCTCAATCGCAGCTCGCGGCCATCGGTCAGGCGGATCAGAAGCCTCGACGTTCGGTCCTTCGGGGAGGCCCGCTTCTCGAACAGCTGCAGCCTGCCCGCGGACATGAGGTGCAGCAGGAGCGAGACCTCGCCCTCGAAGTCGACGATCACGTACTTCCCGCGCCGCCGTACCCCCTCAATCGTCCGTCCCACCAGGACGGAAAGTGGCGGATCGAAGGACTTGAGGGTGCTGACCCCCGCCGCCAGAACCGACTCGACCGTCGACCCCGTGACCGCTTCCCCGATCAGCCGGGAGATGATCTCTACCTCTGGGAGCTCGGGCATGTGTCGGTGAGGGCTCGAATCTTCGGAAGCATGGCCTCTAGCTAGCCGCTCTGGTGCGATCAAACTCGTCGAGCGCCCTCTTGGCGGCGGCAAATCCGATCTTTGAGTGGGTTCCGTCACAGAACGGCTTAGTGGCCGAGCCTCCGCACCGGCACAGCGCGGCGGTCTTCCCGTCGACCGGGATCTGCTCGCCGTTCGGACCGACCAGCGTGATCGACCCCCTCACAGGTAAGGTCCGTTCCTGGTCGCGGTGATAGTCACCTTCTCCACTCGCTCATCACCTCCTCTCCTTCAAAGGTAAAACTTCTGCGTGCCGTAATTACCCGGGTTCGGCGCTTTATCCGGAGAGGCAGGGGAGCTCGTTCAACCGCCCCTGGGTGCGAGAGTGCGACGAGCCGTTACCGCTTGCGTAGCCGCGAAGCGGGATAGTGTTCGATGAGCATGGCCGCCGACTACGGACAGAAGCGCTCCTTCACCAAGACTCCTGAACCACCTCCCGCCGTTGCCGGGGATGTCGACCCCGCGGCGGCGACGCCGGGACGAACGTTCGTCATCCACCAGCACCACGCGCGAAGGCTGCACTTCGACCTACGGCTCGAGATGCTGAACGGCGACGTGCCCGTGCTCGTGTCGTGGGCGGTCCCTAAGAATCTGCCTACCCGCCCGAAGGAGAAGACACTCGCCATCCACGTGGAGGACCACCCCTTCGAATACGGGAGCTTCCGCGGCACGATCCCGGCCGGGAACTACGGAGCGGGGGAGGTCCGGATATTCGACTCCGGGACGTACGAGATGCTCGATCAAAAGAAGGGGAAGCTCACCTTCCGCCTGGAAGGGCAGCGGCTGAAGGGAGTGTGGCATCTGGTTCAAACGTCGAGGGATGAGAACGAAAACTGGCTGGCGATTCTAAGCGAGTGGGAGGGGGATGAGCCCGATCCCCTTCCGCCCCTCCGGCCCATGTTGGCCACGGCCGAAGACTCGGCCTTCGACGACCCGGAGTGGACGTTCGAGCCGTTATGGGAAGGCATGAGGGCCATCGCCGTCTGTGAGAAGGACACGAAGCTGGTCCGGGCCGATGGCGCCGAGATCACCCCGGAAGGGAAGCTTGGCAAGATCCACGACCGGCTCGTGGCCCTTAATGCCGTCGTCGACGGCGTGATAGGGAGAGCAGGGGACGCCGTCTTCTACGTCGCATTCGACCTCCTTTACATCGATGGCAAGACGGTGACCGAGGAACCCCTCTCGAAGCGACAGGCCGCTTTGGCGGAGGGGGTGGTCCCCGCCGAGTTTTTGCAGGTGAGCCCTTCAGTTCCCGCCACCGGCACCGCAGTCCTTGCAGCCGCTCGCCAGAATGGGCTTACGGGCATAGTGGCGAAGCGCCTGTCGTCCTCCTACCGGCCCGGCCCGAGCTCGGACTGGCGCAGGATCGACGCTCAGTAAGGGCTGGCCGGCTCCCTGTCTCGAGAAATGACTGTGAGGGCGGAAGTCCCGAGGGGCCGTTCCGGCCGGCATTCAATCCCGGAGTGGCAGCTAGGATAGAGACATGTCACGAACCGATGCCCTGATCCTTCGCGCAGCGTCTGTTTGGACGGTTTGGATCTGGGGGACTCGCATCGCCAACATCCTCCAGAATCCGGACCACTCCGCGAGCTTCAAGGCCGTCCACACGGGGCTGGCGGCGGTCTCGATTGCCTTCGCCGTCGCGATCTGGGTGGTGGCCTCGAGGAGCCGCCGACGGGTTCGCGTGTCGAGCTGACTAAAGCTCGGCGTAGGCCCGTGGCTACTCCTCCGCGCATCCAGCACGTCACCATAACCGTGCGGGATCCCGAGCTTCTCCCCGAGATGGCGCGCTTTTATCGGAGGCTGGGAGGGGTCACCCTCGTGAGGCCCTCCGCCCTCGAGGCAGACACGCCCGGCTACTGGTTCGGTTTTGGGGAGACGCAGCTTCACGTCGTCCCCGGAGAGCCCGTGCCGGAGCCCGCGCACTTCGCACTCGACCTGGGGGAGGCTTACGACTCGGTTCTCGATGAGCTTCGGGGATCCGGCGCAAAAGTGAGGACGGCCCGGGACCTGTGGGGCGGCCGCCGGTCGTTCGTCCACGATCCGGCAGGCAACCTGTTCGAGGTGTTCGACAGGCCGCCTGAATCCACGCCCAACGCCGCCGACTAGAGAGATCTTCGGCAGAGAGCCCGCCTGGATCCCCGCCTCAAGATGGGCCGGCGCGCCTACTTAGGACTGGTCAGCGGCGGGACGGTCCTTTCGTTCGCAGAGTCTTCGATCAGCTGAGCAAGCCGCCTCGCCCGGGTCTCCTCCTTCTTTGCGGTCACGACCCACCATATGGCGGCCTTGCGGTATGACGCCGGGCGTTCCTGGAAGTACTCCCACGCCTTGGCATTGGCCCTGAACTGCTGCTCCTGCGCCTCGTCCAGAGCTGCCGCGCCCCTCTGCTCGTACGAGTAGATGCCCGAGCGGTGCTCCGCGCGCTCGTGAAACGCCTTCAAGCCGGGCGGCCTCATCCGCCCCTCGGCGATCAGCTCCCCCACCCGCTTGATGTTTATGGCGCTCCAGTTGCTGCGGGGTCTCCGCGGCGTGAATCGGTTCTTGTAGCTGTCGTCATCGATCGACTTGCGGACGCCGTCGATCCAACCGAAGCAGAGCGCTTCGTCCACCGCCTCCGGCCAGGTGATGCTCGGCTTCCCCGAGGACTTCTTGTATAGGCCGACCCACACCTCCTTCTCGCGATCGTGATTTTTTTCGAGCCACGACCGCCACTGCTCGGGGGACTCGAAGAAGATCGGCTCCACGAGAAGAGCTAGGACGCGTCCGGCCGGGTCAAAGCGAAGTAGCCCGGGTCGCCTCCACGGTGAACCCGAAACTAGCCGGGGTTGCCTCCATCATTAACCGGAAGCCCGGGTTGCCTCCACCACGAACGGGTAGTTAGCCCCGGTCGGCGAGCTCCACATACGGTCTGGGGGGCGACCCGATGTACTCCGAGTCGGGCCGGATCAGGCGGTTGTTCCGCAGCTGCTCCCGCACGTGCGCCGTCCAGCCGGCGATCCTCGACGCAGCGAAGATCGGCGTGAACAGCCGCTTCGGGATCCCCAGGTAGTGGTAGACGGCGGCGGCGTAGAAGTCCACGTTGGGGTAGAGGCCCTTTTCCTGGTGGACGACTTCGGCGATGCGTTCCGAGATGTCGAACCACTTCATGTCGCCCTTCCGGCGCCCGAGCTCCATCGCCATCTGTCGCAGTATCGGCGCCCTCGGATCCTCCTTCTTGTACACGCGGTGCCCGAAGCCCATGATCTTTTCCTTTCGGGCAAGCCGCGCCTTCACGTACTCGGGCACCGCTGAGATGGTGCCGATATTGAGGATCATCTCGAAGACCTGCTCGTTTGCCCCTCCATGGAGCGGCCCCTTCAAGGTCGCGATCGCCGAGGTCATCGCAGAGTGGATGTCGGAGAGCGTCCCGGCCGTCACCCTGGCGGCGAAGGTCGACGCGTTCATGGTGTGGTCGGCGTGCAGGACGAGGCACGTGTCCATGATCCGGGCATCCTCTTCGGAGGGAACCTCGCCCGAAAGCACGAACAGGAGGTTGGCGGCGTGGCCGAGCTCGGCATTCGGCTCGACCGGCCACTTGCCGTTCCGCAGGCGCTCGTACCCGGCGATCATCTGCGGGAGCCGGGCGACGAGGCGGAAGGCCTTGCGAAGGTTGGCCTCATCGTCGGTAGCCACCACCCACCCGTCGGGGTCGTGGGCGGACTCCGCCGAGACGATCGTCCTCAGCATCGACATCGGCGAGGAGGTCGTAGCCAGCGTGACCATGAGCCGCCTCGTGAAGTCGTGGAGCTCGCGCTCCTTCGCTAGTTGCACCTCCAGCTCTTCGAGCTGCTGGCGCGTCGGCAGGTCGCAGCGGTGCAGGAGGAAGACGATCTCCTCGAAGCTGCTGCGCTCCGCCAGCTCCCTAACGTCGTAACCGCAGTACAGCAGCCGGCTGTTCTCGGCGTCGATGTCCGAGATCGCCGTCTGTGCAGCAACTACTCCCTCGAGCCCTCCTGTTGCCACTCTCACCCCCTTGTCTCCGCCGCTAACGGTATCGTGTGACGGTCACGGCGAATGATCTTCGGCACGACGCCTAATTGCAAAATCGCCGCTCGCTCCGTGCGTGACCGTTGAAAGTAGCACGGCAATGTGTCGGAAAGATTAAGGAGACCTGATGCCTCATCGCGTAACCCTCATCCCGGGCGACGGGGTCGGCCCGGAGATCGCCGGGGCGACGCGGCGAGTGCTCGAGGCCACGGGCGTCGAGTTCGACTGGGACGTGCGCCATGCGGGAACCGGTGTCATGGAGGAGTTTGGGACGCCTTTGCCGGGCCACGTCCTGGAGTCCATCCGCGCGAACAAGGTTGCGATCAAGGGGCCGATAACGACGCCCGTCGGCAAGGGGTTCCGGAGCGTGAACGTTGCCCTCAGAAGGGAGCTGGACCTCTTCTGCTGCCTCAGGCCCTGCCGCTCTTATCCAGGCGTCCGCTCACGGTACTCCGACATCGACCTCGTGATCGTCCGCGAGAACCATGAGGACCTCTATGCCGGGATCGAGTTCCAGGCCGGCTCGGATGAGGCATTGCGGCTGATCGACTTCATCCAGGAGCTATCCGGGCGCCGGATCCGGGAGGACTCGGGGGTATCGATCAAGCCGATCTCACGCACCGGGACTCAGAGGATCGTACGGTTTGCCTTCGAGTATGCCCGGCGGTACGGGCGCAAGAAGGTCACCGCCGTACACAAGTCCAACATCATGAAGTTCTCCGATGGGCTGTTCCTCTCGACCGCTGCGGAGGTCGCCGCGGAATACCCGGACATAGAGTTCGAGGATCGGATCGTCGACAACTGCTGCATGCAGCTGGTCACCCGACCCGAGGAGTACGACGTCCTGGTCCTCCCCAACCTCTACGGAGACATCGTGAGCGATCTTGGAGCCGGGCTTGTCGGGGGCCTCGGGCTTGCGCCCGGAGCAAACCTCTCCGAGACCGTGGCCGTGTTCGAGCCGACCCATGGGTCGGTCCCCAAAGCTGCTGGCCAGAACCGCGTCAACCCGATGGCGATGATGCTCTCGGGCGTCATGATGCTCCGCCATCTTGGTGAGGCGGGGGCTGCCGATCGCATGGAGGCTGCCATCTCGAACGTGATCGCCGAAGGGCGCCGCGTCACCTATGACATGAAGCCGACGAGGGACGACCCCACGGCGGTCGGGACCTCCGAGGTCGCCGACGCCGTCATCGAGGAGATGGGGCGGCTTGGGTAGTCGCTTGGGCGGCTTGGATAGCAGCTTGGCTGTGGGGGGCCGGCTTGGCTAAGGTCAGCGTGATCGGCGCCGGCTTCGTCGGACGGACCACCGGGATGCGCATCGCAGCGAGAGGGTTGGCCGACGTCTGCCTCGTGGACGTTATCGAGGGTTGGCCGAAGGGGCTGGCGCTGGACATGCGCCACTCGGCGAGGCTCGACGGGTTCGACACGGCGGTCATCGGGACCAACGACTACTCCGACATTGCGGGATCCGATGTTGTCGTCATAACCGCCGGCTTTCCCCGCGGCCCGGGGATGAGCCGGATGGACCTGTTGGAAAAGAACGCGGAGGTCGTATCCGCCGTCGCCGAAGAGATCCGGACCCACTGCCCCGAAGCGGTCGTGATCCAGGTCACGAACCCTCTCGACGAGATGACCTTCCTCGCGGCGGAAAGGTGCGGGGTCCCGAAAAGCCGCGTGATGGGCATGGCAGGGCTCCTCGACTCGGCCCGCCTCGCGTACTACATCTCCGAAGAGCTCGGCGTCTCCCCTCTCGATGTGGATGCGCTCACGCTCGGGTCCCACGGGGATCAAATGGTGCCCCTCCCCCGCCACGCCACCGTAGGGGGCCAGCCGCTCCCCGAGCTTGCAGACTCCGCGACTTTGGAGCGGGTCTTCAAAAGGACGAGGGACGCCGGCTCCGAGGTTGTCGCCCTACTGGGCAAGGGCAGCGCGTTTTACGCCCCCTCCGCCGCCGTAGTCAAGATGGTCGAGGCCGTCCTCGGCGATACGAATCAGGTGATGCCGGTGTCGGCTTGGGTGACCGGGCAGTACGGGGTGAGCGATGTCTACCTCGGGGTCCCTGCACGTGTGGGGGCCGAGGGAGTCGAAGACATTCTCGTGCTCGACCTGAACGATGAGGAGCTCACCCAACTTAGAGAGGCCGCGGAGGCCATCAGGGAGAAGTGCAGCTCTCTCGGCCGGTGGATCTAGGAGGACGGGAACCGAAAAGCGACCTCGACCGTCTGAATAAAGAGCAACAACGGTGAGGGAGGACGAGGGATGAAGGCGAAGGCGCGAGCTCGAGCGTGGTGGATGGCGGCCTTCGTCTTGGCGACGCTCGTTGCCGTCGCCGGCACCCTTTACGCCCAGCCGCCTGAGCGTGAGCCCGGGGGCGACGGTGGGTTTGCCGTCGATGCCTCGGAAGGGGCTGCGCCGGTAGGAAACGGGGTCGCCGCGGAGCCGCAGGCGCCGGCGTACGGGCAACGTCTTGCTCCCGATCCCATACATCCGGCGCCGAGTGGACAGCGCCACATCCCTCAAAGCCGAGGACCAGACCCCGATGAGCCCGTCACCTCGAACGATGCTCTCGATCCCCAACCCAGCCCACCTTCGGTCCAGGCTCCTTCGGACTCGGGCGGGTCGGGTGCAACGTCGATCAACAGCTTCGAGGAGTGCGCACGGGCAGGGTATCCGATTGCCGAAAGCTATCCCGAGCAGTGCCGGACGCCGGACGGCAGGCTCTTCGTCCGGGAGGTTCCCTAAGCTTTCAGCGCCTCGATTGCAGAGGGCACCGTCTTGGCCGGGCTGACCCCGTACCAGACTCCCTGAAGGACGCCGTCCTCTCCCACGAGGAAGCTGGAGCGAACAACTCCCATGTACCTTTTGCCGTAATTCGACTTCTCGCGCCAGACCCCGTACGCCTCCGCGACGCGATGGTCGGGATCGGACAGAAGGGGAAAGCCGAGCGTGTAGCTGCGATCGAACTTGGCTTGCGCGTCCGGCTTGTCGGGGCTTATCCCGACGACGTCGGTCCCCAGCTGGGCCAGGTCGGGGAGTGCGTCCCGAACGCTGCACGCCTGTGCCGTACAGCCAGAGGTGCCGGCCTTCGGGTAAAAGTAGACGAGAAGCTTGCGCCCTGCGTAGTCGGACAGGCGCACGACCTTTCCGTCCTGGTCCGGCAGCTCAAACGGCGGCGCCGGGTCTCCAACTTTCAGTTCGCCCATTTTCCTAAAGCCTCCGTTTGAAGAGCTCGGCCCTTACTCCTCGGGCATATCGACGATCGTCTCGGGCGCCCGCACGATGCGGTCGGGCATGAGGTACGGAGTGAATCCACGGGCTGAGTTGGTTTCGGCAACGAGGGCGTCGACGTCGTCTTCGTCGGCAGTGATCATCGCGACCCAGCGCTCTTCCGGCGGGACCTCCTCCCACTCGGGATCCGCCGCTTTCGCGAAACCGGCCGCCACCTCGTCGTCGGTCACGCTCTCCCTCATGTCCGGCGGCGGCGCGGCTCCGGATCCCCACACGACCCAGGTTCGCAGCTCGTCGAGCTCATTGGCCGCCGCCACCGTCTCGTCCCACTGCTGGACGTCTTCCGCCTCGGCCTTCCTTTTTTGTGTCATCTAAGGCTCACCTCCAGCCCACGTTATTCCCCACTGAGGGTCGGCTACTCCAAAACCCGTGATGTCTAGGATCGCCGGGGCAGCCGGATTCGAGCCAGATCGGTCGCACCGATGGCTTCAGGGAAGATCGCTCTCGCCTCCTCGACGAGTGGGGAGATGTCGGGGTAGCGCTGCGAGTAATGGGTGAGAACGAGCAGCCGGGCGCCGGCCTCCGCAGCGATTCGCCCCGCCTGGGCCGCCGTCAGGTGCCCGTAGTGGCGGGCTAGCTCCTCCTCGCTGCTGAGGTAGGTGCACTCGCAGACCACCATGTCGACCCCCTCGGCCAG
>JALZBO010000006.1 GCA_030863545.1 Actinomycetota bacterium | reverse complement strand
CCGCTGAGCCGCCCGGCCCCGCTCCAACGACCACCACGTCGTACTCGCTCAAAACCGGCGACCTCGTGTGCGTGCAGAGGGATCGATGAACCAGACCTCAGTCTAACCCCGTTGACTTGCCGAACCTTCTGGACTCTTTAGGTGGAATGCCGAACCTTCTGGCCCTCCCGCCGATGGGATAATGCCTGCATGAGCGCCACGGCCCGCTTCGCCCTCGCGGCGAGCATAGTTGTGGCCGCAATCGGAGGCCTCATCGTCTGGTCGTTGTCGGGATCCACCGCCTACTACCGGACGCCGGCAGAGATCGCGGCCGAACCCGTTCGCCCCACGCAGACCATTCGCGTCGCCGGGAAGGTCGTCTCCGGCTCGGTCAGCCAAAGCGGGGATACGACGGCCTTCGCAATTGCTGATGCGGGCGCGGCCGTGAACGTGACAACACAGGACATCCTTCCCGACACGTTCCGAGACGGGGTGGAGGTGGTGGCCGAAGGCAACCTCACCGGCGCGAAGCTGTTGACCGCATCGAACGTCTTGGTGAAATGCCCTTCAAAGTTCGAAGCGAAGCTCGCCTCGGAAGGACGGTGACCTGGGCATGACAGCCAGCCGTCACCGCGGGCAGCCGTAACGCCGATGGACTTAGGGTCTGCCGGAAGATACATCCTCGTCGCCGCGCTCGGTACCGCTTTGTGGTCCGCAGCCGCCTCGGGCGCCGCGGCGTTCAGGCGAAACCCCGCCCTTGCCGCCTCGGGCCGGCGGGGGCTTTTTGCAACAGGAGCGCTGATAGCGGCCGGGGTTGGCATCATGATCGCGGCGCTCTACGCCCGCGACTTCTCCATCGCCTACGTTGCGGGGTACTCCAGCCGGTCGACGCCCCCCGTGTACACCCTGACGGCTCTTTGGGCGGGGATGGAGGGGTCGATGCTCTTCTGGACCTTCGTCACGTGCGTCTGGGCGGTTTCTGCGATTGCCCTGTTGAGGGTCCGGGAAACCGACCTTTGGGCCGTCGCGACCTCGGTGCTCTCGGGCGTGATCGCGTTCTTCGTCGGGCTGCTCGTGTTCGGGGCCAACCCCTTTGCGCCCTCATCTCCAATCCCGCCCGACGGCAACGGCCTCAACCCGCTGTTGCAGTCTCCCTTCATGGCCATTCACCCCGTTCTGCTCTACCTTGGATTCACCGGCTTTGCGGTGCCGTTTGCCTTTGCGGTATCGGCGCTCGTCGCCGGGCGGCTCGAGGTTGGATGGTTCACCTCTACCCGGCGATGGACGGTCCTTGCGTGGGCGTTCTTGACGGCTGGGATCGCGCTCGGAGCAGCTTGGGCATACATGGAGCTCGGCTGGGGCGGCTTCTGGGCGTGGGATCCGGTAGAAAACGCAAGCCTTCTGCCGTGGCTGACCGGGACCGCTTTCCTGCATTCGGTCCTGGTGCAGGAGCGCAGGGGCATGCTGAAGATCTGGAACGTAGCTTTGATCCTCGCCACCTACTGCCTCGCGATCTTCGGGACCTTCCTGACCCGCTCTGGCCTCCTGTCCTCGGTGCACACCTTCAGCGAGTCCCCGGTCGGGAAGCTCTTCCTGCCCTTGCTTGCCGTGATGCTGCTAGTCTCGTTCGGGCTCCTCGGGTGGAGGTACGAGAAGCTCCGGAGCGGTCGCCGCCTCGAGTCGATGTTCTGCCGGGAGGCGATGTTTCTCTTCAACAACCTCCTGCTGGTAGCGATCGCCTTCACGGTGCTGTGGGGAACGATCTACCCGGTCCTGGTGGAGGCGTTCTCGCAGGCCAAGATCTCGGTTGGTCCGCCGTTTTTCAACACGGTCATAGTCCCGATGGGGATCGCGCTCCTCGCCCTGGCCGGCGTTGGGCCTCTCGTCACCTGGCGGCGGGGCTCCTGGCCAGCCCTCAAGCGGCAGCTGGTTCTCCCGCTGTCGGTTGGGGCCGGAGCGGTCCTCGCGCTCGCAAGCCTGAACGTGCGCTCGGCCGGTGCGATGTTCGGAGTCGGGGTTTCAGCATTCGTCGCGGCCGCTACCGTCGGAGAGTTCGTCAGGGGAGCGCGGGGGCATCGGACTCCCGGCAGGCTTGGGTGGTTGAAGGGGCTCGTCGAGGTCGTCGCCCGGAACAGGCGCCGCTACGGGGGCTACATCGTCCACCTCGGGGTCGTCCTGATATGTCTCGGTCTCTCGGGAACGCCGTTCAAGCAGAGCTGGTCCGGAACGGTGGCGCCCGGAGAGCGCTTCGAGATAGGCCGCTACTCGGTCGCCTACGACTCCCGACGGGTATTTGCGACCGACGAGAAGCTCGTCAGGATGGCCGTCATGAACGTCGAGGACGAAAACGGCCGGCGCGTCGCCCGCCTCACGCCTCAGCGGAACCTCCACATGGCCTCCAACCAGCCCCAATCCGAGATTGGCCTCAAGACCTCGCTCGTCGACGACCTCTACGTCGTGCTCACCGAGATGGACTCGTCGGGGAGAGTCTCCGTCCGGGCCTGGATCAATCCGCTCGTCGCCTGGATCTGGATAGGAGCGGGCGTGATGATCGCGGGAACTTTGATCGTGCTGTCGTCGGCCCGGGTCCCAACGGGCGCCTCGAGAGCGGCGAGGGCCAGGTTCGAGGACCGGGTCGCCGTGCCGGCGTGAGGCTCTGGCTCGCTCTAGCGGCCCTGGCCCTCGCCGCAATTGGGGTAGCGTCCTGGGCAATGAGATCGGGCCCCCCGCCGGATGAGGTCCCCACGGTCGAGCAGGTCTCGCAGCGCACGATGTCTCCGTTTTGTCCAGGGCTCACGCTCGAGGAGTGCCCGAGCGATCAAGCGACCCAACTCCGGGACCGAATCGAGGAGATGGTCCAGAAGGGCGCGACGAACCGCGAGATCGACGAGTGGATGGTCTCCAACTACGGAGAGGTGGTCCTTGCCCGGCCCGACCACCCGCTGGCGTGGGCGGCACCCGTCGCGGCCGCGGTCTTGGGACTCATCGCCTTGGTGGTTCTGGGCAGGAGGCGGTTGGTCCAGGAGAGTCGGGCCAACCACCCCGTGGAGCTGAGCGAACAGGAGCGTGCTCGCGTAAGCGAGGACCTCGACCGCTTTCGCGCCGGGCTGGAGTGAGACGAAGTTGATGGAGGCGGCACTCGTCGGCTTGGCGGTCCTCGTGCTGGGCATTTGGATCGCCCTTCCCCTCCTCAGGAGGAGGAAGGGCAGGGACGAGGCGTACGAAGAGGTCGACGAAGCGATGGAGAGGCTCGTGGAATCGAAGCACAGCGTCTACCGTTCGATCCTCGACCTCGAGCTGGAGCACAAGCTCGGCAAGCTGGACGACAACGAGTACCGGCAGATGAGGGCGCAGAGTGAGGCCGAGGCGTTGGAGCTGATAGCTCTGAGCGAGCCGTCTGAGGGTGGTGCCCGGCCCTACGAGGAAATTTTGGAGGAGGAGATACGGGAAGCCAGGCGGAGGCTCCGTTCGAGGAGCTGAACCGAACGATCGTCGGGACTCCGCTCCTTCACACTGGCCCTCGCCGGGGATGGACGGTGCTGATCGCCGTCGTTGTCGTCACCGCGGCCTTTGCCCTGCCCGCAAATGCGGCGGAGACCCTGGGAGGGAGGGTCGTGATGGGCACACCGGGAGCCGCCCTCCCCCCGGACCTCCCCATAAGCATCGTAGAGCTCTCCTCTTCGGGGAACGAGGTAGTCAGGCGCACCGTTGTCGCAGGTCCGGACGGCACCTTCGAGTTCGAGGGAGACCGCGCGAACCGGTACCTCGTCGGAACGGTCCATCACGGCGTGACCTACAGCATGCTGCACGAAGCTGGCGAGGCAGCGCCCCCGGAGCTCAAGGTCTACGAGACCACCCAGGACACCTCCGTCATCTCGGTGGTCGGGGACACGACGACCGTCGTTCAAGGGAGGGAAGACACGTTCGAGGTGCTTCAACTTGTCGAGATTCGCAACGGCTCGGACCGGACCTTCATAGGCCCCTCGGGAGATCCCAATCAGCCCGTCATCAGCATGCCCGTGCCCGAGGGCGCGTTCGACTTCAGCCTCACCGACCCTGCGAACACCCTCGGAGTCCGGCTGCACCCGCGCGGGATGACGGTCGGTGCACCGTTGCCCCCGGGAGACGTCTCGATTTCGTATGTGTTCCGGGTCCGTGTTCCGAGAGTCGGGTGGCAGCTCCGCCGCGAGATCGCCTACCCGACGCAGCAGGCCGATCTTCTCATCGCCGAAGCGCTCACCCTGAGCTCGGGGAGAGCATTCAAGTTTCAGGAAGAGGTCACCCTCGGAGGCCGGCGCTACTCCCGATACAGGGCGGGGCCCCTGTTGCCGGGGTCGCTGCTGGCCGCCGACGTAGGTTTTCCTCGAGCCGCGTCGCGCTCGGTGTGGTGGGGCTTCGGAACGGCCGTTGCCGCCCTCGGCGCGATATTGCTCGCGGTCTCCATCATCCGCCGGGGAAGGCCGAGACCAGTAGGACGACCTCGAACCGAAGTGGAGGATCGCGCCGCCCTGATAGACGAGATCGCGTCTTTGGACAACAGCTTCGAGGCGGGGCTGATGCCGGAGTCCGATTACCGCGGCCGGCGTCGGGAGATGATGAGCCGCCTCGAGGCGATGAGCAAGCGCGGCGGCGCCTCCCCCTCATCTTCCCGGTGATCGTCGCTCATTCCCTGAGCAAGTGGTTCGGACCCACGAAGGCCGTCAACGGCGCGTGCATCGAGGTCTCCAGCGGTGACACGGTGGCGCTCTATGGTCCGAACGGATCCGGAAAGTCCACTCTTCTCAAGCTTTTCGCCGGCCTTCTACGCCCGACATCGGGCCGGGTCCTCATCGAGGGGGAACCTCCTCGAAGCGTCCGGGCCCGCATCGGCTATCTCGGCCACGAGACCTACCTGTATCCCCATTTAACCGCGGAGGAGAACCTCGCGTTTTACGCTCGCCTCTACGGGATCGACGGGAATCGGCCGCGAGGGCTTCTCGAGGCAGTCGGGATGGCGGCCCGTGCAGGTGCGCTCGTCCATCGGCTCTCTCGGGGTGAGAAGCAGCGGATCGCACTTGCCCGCGCCCTGCTGCACGATCCCGATTACCTCCTCCTGGACGAGCCCTTCACTGGACTCGACGAGGAAATTTCGGCCGCCGTTCCCTCGATCGTCACCAGAGAGGGCCGGACGACCGTGATCGCGACCCACGACCGCGGACGTGCCGAGGGCATGGCGAACCGTTTCATCCTCGCGGAGGGTGGCCGGTTCTCGTGACGAAGATCTTGTTACTAGCCGGAAAGGACCTGCGCTCGGAGGTGCGGGCCAAGCAGGTCGCCCCCCTCATGATCGCTTTCTCGTTGAGCCTCGTCTTCCTTCTCACGTTCTCGCTGCCCTCGAGCGATCGCGCGCCGGCCCCAGGGCAGCCCGCTGCCGGAACGGTTCCGGTCGGGGAGGTGATCGGAACCCTCGTTTGGGCGAGCCTTCTCCTTGCAGCAGTTATCGGCTTCGGAAGAAGCGCCGCGTCCGATACGGAGGGGGGCCTGATAGACGCGTTGCGCCTCGCACCGATCGATCCCGCAGCTGTTTACGCGGGGAAGGTGTTCGCGAACCTCGCATTCTTGACAATTGCAGAGGCGGCGATCATCCCTGCTTTCGCGCTTTTCTCCGGAGCCGGGCTAGGCCGGCTCTGGCCGGGAATCCTCCCCGTGGTCCTCGGAGCCAACCTCGGGCTCGCGGCGGTAGGAACTCTTTTCGGGGCGGCGTCTCAGTACTCCACGGCCAAGTCTCTGATCCTTGCCATGCTGATGTTCCCCGTGCTTCTTCCCCTCGTCCTTGCCGCCTCTCGTCTGACATCCACGCTGCTGATCCAGGGAGATTTTCTCGGTTCTAACCACTGGTTTATCCTGATGTCAGTCTTCGATCTCGTTTTTCTGACCATCGGCGCGGTTACCTTCGAGTTCGTCATCCAGGAATGAGAAAAGACCCGCTGTCCGTCGCCGCCAGAGCTGTTGCGGCTGCACTTGGAGCCGGCATCGTCGTCATCTTCTTCCTGGTGAGGACCGAGGAGTTCCAGGGCGTTGTGCAGCGGGTCTTCTACATCCACGCTCCCTCCGCGTGGGTGGCCTACCTTGCCTTTGCCGTCGTGCTGATCGCCTCGATCGCCTACCTCAAGACGTACGACAGGAGGTGGGACATCCTCGCCCGGTCCAGCGCCGAGGTTGGCGTGCTTTTCACCTCCCTCGCCCTGCTCACAGGCATGCTGTGGGGGAGGCCGGTCTGGGGGACCTACTGGGTCTGGGAGCCCAGGCTGACCCTTACGCTCGTGCTGCTTCTGATCTATGTCGGATACCTGACCTTCCGAGCAACCGCGACGGACCAGGAGAGCGAAGCGAGGATCGGAGCAGTTATCGGGATTGCCGGGTTTGCCGCAGTTCCCCTAATCCACTTCTCGGTCGACTGGTGGCGCGGTCAGCACCCGGGCCGCACGGTCCTGCGTCCCGAAGACGGCCCCAGCCTGCCCCCCGACATGCTCGGAACCGTCCTTTGGATGCTGCTGGCCTTCACGGCTTTGTACGCTGTTCTGCTCGCGTTGCGGGTTCGGGTGGCGAGGTTGGAGGACGAGGTCGCCGCCCTCGAGGTCGCGGCTGCCGACGCCTCCCGATGAGTAATCTCGGATTTCTCGGGCTCGCCTATCTGGTGCTCTGGATTGGGATTTCCGGATACCTCCTTCGCCTGACTCGGCGCCAGCGGGCGCTCGAGCAGCGCCTCGAAGAGCTCAAGAACGGCCAGGGAACGGGGGATTGAAGCAGCTTGCCCGCCTAAGCGTTCCTTGCCCGTTCGCTATAATGCGCGGGTCACCTAATCCCTTCCAAAAGGATCTCGCGGATTGAGCAAGCGGGCAGAGCAAGAGTGGACTTGGGTACGCGCGATCATCGTCAGCGTCATCATCTCGGGGCTGCTGATCGTGTTTCTCGGGTTCATCCCTTCGATCATTAGATACACGTGGGAGAATCAGACGGACAACATCGCGGCCTTCGTCCAACAGACAACGGGCTACGAGTTCAAGGACCGCTACACCTTGGTCCGCATCCACGACATCATCTCGATGGGATTACAGACCGTTTTCTTTGCCATTCCGCTGATAGCCGCCTACAAGATCGGTGAACGGCGGCGTCGCCGCCTTGGCCTTAGGGGCACCGAAGGCGTGAAGGGCTACCTACCGGGCAAGTAGATGCCGTATCCGCCCGACGATTTCTCACAGAAGAACGACATCGAAAAGCCGCGCCTTCGGACGGACTACGTCGCAGAAGACGTCGAAGCCGCGTGGCTGAAGTCCGTCCGGAAGCCGCCTCGTTACATCGGCATGATTCCCGAGCTCTGCATCCTCTGCGAAGGTTGCGTCGACATATGTCCCTGGTACTGCATCTTCATGCTGGACAAGGGCATCGTCGGCGAGGCCGGGTCGGAGGAGATCGCTCGGGACATGGGATCAAGGGACATCCTGTTCGTGATCGACGACGACGCCTGCACGCGGTGCCTGCTCTGCGTCGAGCGATGCCCTACGGGGGCATTGACGATCAATAGGCTGGAGGCGCCGAAGAAGGGTGGCCGCGCACTGGGGAAGGTCTCGGGAGCGCAGGCCTCGTAGTCGCAGGGCTTTCAATTAGGGGGGTCTTTGACTGGTTCAACGAAGCGACGCGCTGACCGAGAGGGAGCGTAGCAGGTGGCGAGCAAGCTGAAGGAGCGGTTGGGGGACGTACGCCACCCCGTCTCCCTAGCCAAACAGAAGTGGGACGACTTTAGAGGCGGGCAGGTCTGGCGATCGATCTTCCGCCCCGGGTCCTGGGCCTCCAAGGGCTATCAGGACTCGCCCAGAAACCGGGCCTACGTGGTGATGAACTCCGTCCTGTATCACCTTCACCCCGTGAAGGTGAAAAGGCACGGGATCAAGCTCTCCTACACGCTGTGCCTCGGAGGTTTGTCCTTCTTCCTCTTCATCTTCCTGACGATCACCGGAATATTCCTCATGTTCTTCTACCGCCCCTCCACCGAGGTCGTGTATCAAGACATGGTCTCGCTGCACACGTCCGTAGCATTTGGGCAGCTAGTGCGGAATCTCCACAGGTGGGGGGCCCACCTGATGGTCATTACCGTATTCCTCCACATGGCCAGGGTGTTCTACACGGGCTCCTACAAGCCGCCCCGGGAGTTCAACTGGATCATCGGGGTGACGCTGCTGCTGGTGACCCTGCTCCTCGCATTCACCGGATACCTGCTTCCCTGGGACCAGCTGGCTATCTGGGCCGTCACGGTCGGGACGCAGATGGCGTACGAGTCGCCGGTCATCGGAAAGGAGGTCTCCTTCGTCTTGCTCGGAGGCGTGCAGATCGGGGCCTCGACGCTCATCCGGTGGTACACGCTGCACGTCTTGGCCCTTCCGTTTGTGATCGTCATCCAAATGGCGGTTCACTTCTGGAGGGTGCGTAAGGACGGCGGCATCTCGGGGCCCCTATGATGGCGGGAAGCAGATCCAGTTTTTGCCTCACCGAGTTCACGACGAGTGGAGGGAGCGTAGCCGGTGGCTGAGACACCCGACGAGGTATATCAGCGAGTCCTGGCCGAGGAGCAAGCGAAGGGTTCGTCCCCGGCCGTAGCCGAGGGTAGGGCTAAAGCCGCCCGTCACAAGGCGCGCAAGGCCGCAGAGGGCGGAGGGGCCCCCGCCCCTGCAGAGCCTTCCCCGCCTCCAGCCGAGGCTCCATCGCCTGCAGCCGAGACGCCTGCAGCGGCGGCATCTGGCCAAGCTTCACAGCAGCAACCGGCTGCTGTGGCCGCAACCGCTGCAGCTCCCGGAGAGGACCCGGAGGCCGTTTACCAGAGGGTCCTCGCGGAGGAGCAGGCGAAGGGCTCCTCCCCTGCGGTAGCGGAGGCTCGCGCCAAGGCTGCGCGACACCGCGCACGGAAGGGGACGGCTGCGCCGGCTCCCGCTCCGGCCGCGGCGGCTGGCGACGGTGAGGCTGCCGGACCCGCCGAGCGTGCCCCGGCCGCAGCTGCCGCTGCTGCTCCGGCTGCAGCAGGCGACGGGGGAGCTGCCGCGGGGGCCCCGAGGGGGCGCCGTGCGGCGGCGCGGGCCGCAGTTGCAACCGGCGAGCCGGCACCGGAAAGGATCCAGCGCCTGCTGGCAGTCGTGAAGCCGGAGGCGATTCAGAGAGTCGAGAAAGAGCCCATCGACCGGGTCAACGTATGGCCCCACCTCATGGCCTCGGAGCTGCTGGCGCTGCTGGCCGTGACCGCGTTCCTGGTTGTGTTCTCCTCCTTCGTCAATGCTCCGTTCAGAGAGCTGGCCAACATCAACGTCACGCCCAACCCATCGAAGGCGCCCTGGTACTTCTTGGGACTACAGGAGCTCCTTCGGTACTTCCACCCCCAGATTGCCGGGGTGACCATCCCGCAGTGGATAATCCTGGGCTTCATGGCTGCTCCTTACATCGACCGCAACCCGTCCTCGAGGCCGGGCGACCGGAAGCTTGCGATATCCTTGTTCACGATCTTCTTGCTCATGAACGCCGTCTTGGTCATCCTCGGGTCGCTGTTCAGGGGGCCCGGGTTCAATTTCATCTATCCCTGGGATCAGGGGATATTCTTCGAGCTATGAGCCCAATACAGTTCGCCCTCATCCTCGTCGTGGCATCTATAGCGGCCTGGGTGCCGTTCGTGGCGGTGTCCTTCGTCCGCACCCGGTTGAGAGGCCAAACGAGCGAGCTCGCGGTGTACGCGGTCGGCTCTGGAAGCGGCACAGCTACGCCGACGCGGCCGGACGTTCCCGAGCCCCTGCCGAAGATGAAGACCCACGACGTGAGCGACGTGAGCCGCCGGCAGTTCCTCAACCGGGGAATGGCTATAACGGGTCTCGTGGCACTGGGCCAGTTTGCCCTCGCGTCCCTAGATTTCCTCTACCCCCGCCTGAGAGGCGGGCTGGGCTCGAGGATCACGGTCGGAAGCGCCGACGACATTAGAAACGAGGTAACGAGCACGCGGGAGCCAAAGTTCATTCCCGACGGCCGGTTCTTCGTCGCGGTTTACGAAGGGGACCCAGAGGACGCCAACAGGATCCCGGCTTACCGTTCAGCCAACGTCGCGGCAACCGGGTTCATGGCCCTGTACCGCAAGTGTGTCCACCTCGGTTGCAGCGTTCCGTGGTGCGCTCCGGCCAAGTGGTTCGAGTGCCCGTGCCACGGCTCGAAGTACTCCATCAACGGCGAGTACCGGGACGGCCCGGCCCCCCGGAGCCTCGACCAGTTCAAGGTCGAGGTGGTCAACGGCGAGCTGATCGTCGACACCTCGAGCATCATTCAGGGTGCGCCGAGAGGAACGGTCACTTCACAGCCGCAGCCAGAGGGCGGCCACTGCGTCAACATCCGTGCGGGTTGAGCGGCCGCTCACCTTTGCCCTCTGAGACCAAGAGGCGATGCGTCAACTTCTGATCGCGGTCATCCTCGGCGCCATAGCAGCAGGAGCCGGCCTCGTAGCGCTTCGCCGAAAGACGGCTTGGGGCACCAAACGCGTCCCACCGGCGCTTCGCCCCGGCGAGGTCGACGCGGTCTTGGAATCCGACCGCCTCACGAAGCTCCAGTGGTGGCTGTTTGCGACCTTCTTCTTCTTCGCGGTTTTCCTGCCCATCTATTGGCTTCTCGAGCCGGGGCGAATGGCGTCGACGGAAGAGAAGTTCAAGGAGCAGTCGATCGAGCGCGGAGAGGAGTACTACGCGCTGGCGACCGACCCACAGTCGGGCGAGGAGAATCCGGTCGGCAAGGAGTGCGCTCGCTGCCACGGGGTCAACGCCGAAGGGGGCACTAACGACTTCCTCAATCCCGATACGGGGCAGCGCAGCATCGTGCAGGTACCCGAACTGACTACCGTCTTCGCCAGGTATCAAAACCCCCCGCCCGGCTACGAGGATGGCCGCAGCTTCATTAAGGAAACCATCGTTCGTGGGCGGCCCGGCACCGATATGCCGACGTGGGGTGTGGAGTTCGGAGGTCCACTAACGGACCAGGAAGTCGAAGACATCATCAACTGGCTCGAGTCGATCCAGAAGGAAGCCGAAGTCGGGGCCGGGGCAACTGGGGACCAGATTTTCACGCAGTTCTGCGCCACGTGCCATGGAATCGGTGGGGCCGGCGGAAGCGCTCCGGCGATGCGAGGCGGGTCCGAGACCCGGCAGTTCCCGGACATCGAGGAGCAGATCCGGTTCGTATCGGAAGGGTCCAAGCCCGGCCAGCCTTACGGAACGTCGGGCATGGGAACAGGCGGGATGCCGGGATGGCAGGGCACGCTCACGCCCGAGCAGATCCGAATGGTCGTCGAGTACGAGAGAAGCCTCTGATGCGGCCGCGCGAGGCGAGGGCCCCGTAAATGGACCCCACGTTCATCAAGGGCCTGCTCGCATTCGTAGTGATGATGATCGTCTTCGTGGGCAGCGTCTGGCTGCTCCTCTCGATGATCCTCGGCGCGCGGCTCGGGTACTTCGTGATGGCATCGTGCTTCTTCGGCGTCATGATCCTCATCTCGGCGATCTGGTTCGTGACCACGCTCGGACCCAAAGGTCCAGACGGCTTCCTCGGAAGCCTCGGAGAGGAAACGGGCTGGCAGCCGATTGCGGTGGGGCCGCAGCTCGGGACCACGAGATCGCCTTGGGGAACATTCGATCTTTCCGACTATCCAGAGGGGGATTGGCAGGAGCCGAGCAGGGCACGAAATCTAGCCGACCTCGAGGGTCCGGCTGCTGCCGAGGTCCAGATCGCCCATCCGGTGATGGAGGCGCTCGTTCTGGAAGCCGTGAGCGAGATTCCGGGGGTCAGAAGGAGGGTCGAGCCGCTCACACAAGGCGATGTCGCGCTGCCTCCCGATGACTTCGAGGTCATCGACATCCGAATGAAGGAGGCTGATATCGCCGGCAAGGAATCGGTTATCGCCGTTGGGCGAGCAGTGCCAACCGCGACGCTCAACTCTGGGGCTCTCAACAACGCTCCTGAAGCGGAGGTTACGCGGCTGCTTCTAGAGCCGGGAGATCAAGTCTCTCCAGGGATGCCCTTGATGACCGTTACCACGCCCGACGGGGCGGCATTCGACCTGACTGCCGACCGGCCTGGGGCGCTCGTTGAGTATGGTTTCCGCATCGGTGACAACATAAAGCCGAACGTTCCGTTTGCGACGATCGATATCTCGGGACAACCGGGAGTCCCGCAACCCGTCGAGGTCTCAGCAGTCCGAGTCCGCGGGTCTATACGGGTGCCTGCATTCATCTACCTGGTGGCGAGCGTGATCCTCTTCGTCGTGCACCTGGCCGGCGTGAGGAGAACCGAGGAGGCGCTGCGAGGCCAGCCTCAGGCCGCTTAGGCCCGGGCGCCGGACCTCAAGACAACGACAACCGCTTTGCCGGCGTTTCCCAAGCGCGCCATTAGATCCCGACGGCGTCCGGCTCCTTGCCCTGCTCCTGGTAGTAGGACAGGATCTGGAGCTCCATCGACAGGTCGACCTTTCTCACGGAAACGGCCGGCGGAGCGTCGATCAAGCAGGGGGCGAAGTTGAGGATCGAACCGATTCCGGCGGAAACGATCTGGTCGGCGACCTGCTGGGCTTGAGCGGCGGGCGTCGCGATGATTGCAATCGCTATGCGCTGGTGGCGGACCACCTTGCGAAGCTCGTCGGGATGCTTGACTACTAGATCCCCGGCCATGGTCCCGACCTTCGCTGGATCCGTGTCGAAGACGGCAACGATTCGGAAGCCACGCTCCCCAAAGCCCTTGTAGCCCACGAGCGCCCGCCCGAGGTTCCCGAACCCTACGATGGCCACCGGCCAATCCCTCGTCAGACCCAGCTCTCTCGAGATTTCGTTTAGCAGGTGCGCGACGTCGTACCCCACCCCTCGGGTTCCGTAAGTCCCGAGGTACGACAAGTCCTTTCGGACCTTCGCCGCGTTGACCCCCGAAAGCTTGGCAAGCCGGTCTGACGAAACCGTTGCGGATGCCGTTTGGGTCACCTCCATGAGGGCGCGTAGATAGATCGGGAGCCTGCTCACCGTTGCCTCTGGAATCGGTCGGACCTTTGCCATGGTTTCAGTAGCGTGAGCTTCGAGTCTTGGGTCGCCGTATCCTAGGCGGCTCTCCTTGCTGCGACAACTATTTCGGCTTGGCCTGGCCGACGAAGGTTTCGAGATCGTCGGGGTCCATCCCGGCGTAGAAGACCGGCTCGCCTCCGACCTCAACGACGGGAACGAGCAATCCGAACTCAGCCTGAAGTCCGGGGTCGGATGTGATGTCGGTCTCGCTGAAGGGGATTCCGGCGCGGATCAATGCTTGCTTGGCCTTGTGGCAGAGGGAGCAACTGGGCTTGCTGTACAGGATGACTTGCATCAGATCCCGATCAGCTCTTCGAGCCCCGCCGCGGTCATCCACCTTTGAAACACATTGGACAGTACAAAGACCTTGTCGAAGAAAAGCAGGACCCCGAAGGCTACGAGCATGACGCCGCTCGCTCGAAGTATCGCCATCTGATGCCGCCGGAAAAAGGAGAGCGCGCCGGCCAAGCGTGCAACACCGAGCGCCGATAGGAGGAACGGCACCCCGAGACCCAGGGAGTAGACACCCAGCAACAGCGCTCCCCTGCCGGCCGTCTCCGCCTGCGATGCGATGAGAAGCGTCGCCCCGAGGGTGGGCCCGATGCAGGGCGTCCAGCCAAGGGCAAAGCTGATCCCGAGCAGGTAGTTGCCGAGAAACGACCTTTCAGGACGGAACTGCGGCCTCCGTTCCGAGTAGAGAAATCGCAGAGGCAGCAGGCCGAGGAACGCAAGTCCGAGGAGGATAACGAGCACTCCACCGATCCGAGCCATCACCTGACGATTAGATTGGACCAGCGATCCCGCCAGGGTCGCCGAGGCGCCAAGAGCGACGAATATCGTCGAGAAGCCGAGGACGAAGATCAAGGTGGGGAGCACAAGCTGCTTCGGCGAGGCCTTCCCCTCCTTTACTGCGACCGCCGACACACCCGAGACGTAGGAAAGGTATCCGGGCAGCAGCGGCAACACGCAGGGGGAAAGAAAGGACGCCGCCCCCGCGAGGGCCGCAATGGGAAAACCAACCGTTACCGCGTCGGACACGATCTGGGCCGTTAGGAGCAGCGCGACATGAGACACACTTCAAGGCCACTTTAGCGCCCCTTGGGCGGGGCGGTGTCTCCGTGCACTCAACAACGCTCTCACCTCCTTCTCGGCAGAGACCGCGAACGCACGCTCGAGTTGCAGTACAGTCGAGGTTTGAGGTCAACAGGAGGGTTGCGGGTTGGCGATAGATGTGGTCGTCGTTGACGACACGAAGCACGTCCTCGACATGCTTGCGTCGCTGCTCGAGCTCGACGGCTTCAATGTCGTCGCCAAAGGGACCAACGGCCGTGATGCACTCGAGCTCGCCGCAAAGCACCGGCCGAACGTGATGGTGATCGACTACTCGATGGCCGGTATGAACGGGCTGGAAGCCTCCAGGCAGATCCTAAAAGCGATACCCGACCAAAACATCATCCTCTACACGGCCTACGTCGACGACGTACTCCGCCGCGAGGCGGCGCAGGCGGGAGTTGCATTCTGCGTGGGCAAGGCCGAGGGGCTCGAGACTCTCGAACGGAGCATCAGCGAGCTCTGCCTTCAGATCGGGAGATAAGAGATGTGAGTGGTCATCAGCCTGATCCGTCCGGCTCCAAAGGCCAAGTCGCCGGAGGACCAGGCCGATGACCATTCCAACTACCTTCCCCGATCTGCTTCAGACCTAAGGTCGCCCTCGAACCCCCGGACGATCCCTCACCACGCCCGGCCCACCGACCCGGATCAAAGGCTGAATTTGCCCGAGGACCAGGCCGATGACCACCCCAACTACCTTCCCCGATCTAAATGCAGATCCGAGGCCTCGACCTCAGAACCTCGACGTGAAA
>JALZBO010000064.1 GCA_030863545.1 Actinomycetota bacterium | reverse complement strand
CATCAAGGCGTTCTGGAACGTCATCAACTGGGAAGAGGTCGGGCGGCGCTTCGAGGAGGCTAGGAGCCGCTCGTAGCAACGCGGCGTACCTACTGGCTGCCCGCCGTTTTAGGGAAACGCTGGCCGCAGTTCTAGGGAAACCGGTCAAACGCATCGCGCGGCCTCACGCCGCCGGCTGGCCGCTACCTTCCTCTAGGGCTCGCCGGCATTCCTCGATGGCGGCGGCGACCCCGTCCGGGTGGCGGAACAGGGCAGACCCGACTACGAAGGTGTCGGCGCCGGCGCGCCTCGCCGCTGCGATCGTGGACGCGGAGATACCGCCGTCGACCTCCAAGGGTATGTGGCGTCCTGTCGCATCTATCAGGGATCGCGCCTCGGCGATCTTTGGCTCCATGTCCGCTATGTAGCTCTGGCCCCCGAAGCCGGGGTTGACCGTCATGATCAGCAGGTGGTCGATGGAGGGCAGGACATGCCTGATCGCCTCGAGCGAGGTGGCGGGGTTGAGGGCAACACCGGCCAGAGATCCGAGCTTTCGGATCTCCTCGAGCGTCCGATGTAGGTGGATCTGAGCCTCGGGGTGCACGATGACGGTTTCGCAACCCGACTCCACGTACGCCTGGATCCACCGCTCTGCGTTCTCGATCATCAGGTGCGCTTCATACGGAAAGCGATTCAGTGGTCGGCAGGCCTTGATGACGTCGGCGCCGAACGTGAGGTTGGGAACGAAGTGGCCGTCCATCACGTCCCACTGGATCGCATCCGCGCCTGCCGCCTCCAGACCCTCCACCTCTTCTCCGAGACGCGAGGGGTCCGCATTAAGCACCGATGGGACGATTCGTAGCTCTGTCAATCAATGCCTCTGGTTTTCGACTCCCCGGCTGTGACGGGGCCAGACCGGAGTCGTGGAAAGTACCGGTTAGCTCTCGTGAGAGTGACGGTATCACGGCGCTATCTGCCGCCTCGACATTGGGAACGCGGCTCACGCCGTGCATTCGAAAATAAAATGCGTCTATTAGAGCGTTCGTTTGGCTTCAAGAGCCCCATCCCCGAGCATCAGAACGGAAGTTGTGGATAAACTTCAGCGATGGCCACTCGTGTGATCCCCGCCCCAGCCAACCGCGTCGCCACCAAGACGCGTCCCATCCTGCTCGGTGTCGTTGGCGATTCCGCTTCGGGCAAGACCACCCTGACGGCGGGCATCGCGAAGATCGTCGGTGAAGACCGCGTCACGCTGATCTGTACGGACGACTACCACAAGTACGATCGGGAAGAGCGGAAGACGATGAAGATCACGCCGCTGCACCCAGACTGCAACTACATGGAGATCATCGAGCAGCACCTGCAGCTGTGTGCGGAGGGCCAGCCGATTCTCAAGCCCGTCTACAACCATTCTCATGGGACGCTCGACCGCCCCGAGCTGATCGTTCCCAAGGAATACGTGGTGGTGGAGGGACTGTTCGGCTTCTATTCCAAGGCGATGCGTGACTGCTTCGACGTGAAGGTCTACCTCGACCCCCCGAGGACGTGCGGAGGGCCTGGAAGATCAAGCGGGACACTACGAAGCGCAACTACACGGCGGAGCAGGTAACTGCCGACCTAGAAAAGCGGGAGCCGGACTCTCAGGCCTTCATCCGCCCCCAGAGGGACAAGGCCGACATCGTTGTCCGGTTCTACCCGCCGGGGCCCAAAGTCGAGGACGACCCCGGGCACTACAACGTCCGGCTAACGCTGCGTCCTACGCTACCGCACCCCTACTTGGCCGAGATTGCGTCTGCGACCAGAACTCCCAAGTACGAGCCCATTCGCTTCACCCTTGCAAGGGATGGGGGGCAGCCCGTCGACGTGCTCGAGATCGACGGTAGCGTCCCCATGGAGGTTGCGAGAGCCGCCGAGCAGATCATCTGGGAGCGGATGCAACACGACGGTGAGCTAAACCCGGACGCGATCGGGCTGTTCAACGAGGGGGACAAGCAGCGTATTTCGGGTCCCCTGGGCCTGACGCAGCTGCTCATCGTCTTCCAGCTCATGCAGGCGAGGGCGGAGCCCTAAGGAGCCTCCTCGGTCCCGAAGCGCGCCCCGGGACCGAACCATTCCTTGATTGCTTTCCTCGAAGCTGGGGAGCGTAGGAGCTTCAAGAACTCGGTTCCGCTTGGGGTCAGCGACGTCCGTGACCGGTAGAGGACGTGCCAGGATCTCTTGAGCGGGGTGCCCTTCACCCTTAGCTGCACGAGTGCTCCGCTGGCAAGCTCGACAGCAACTGCATGCGAAGAGATGAGGGTGATCCCAAGACCGAGGACGGCGGCTTGCTTCACGGCCCCATTGCTTCCGAGCGTCATGACCTGGGCCGACTCGATGCCCGACTCGTTGAAGAACTCCTCCGTACTGTGGCGGGTTCCCGACCCGCTCTCCCTCAACAGCCACGTCTCCCCCGAGAGCTCGGAAGGATCGAACCACCCCTTCCGGGCAAAGGGGTGCTCGGTGGACGCCACGACCACGAGCCGATTGTCGAGGAACGGCTCTCCGGAGATGTCGCCGTTGCGGGGAGGGCGCCCTCCGATGCCGATCTCGGCCTGATGCGAGGTCAGGCTCTCGAAGAGCGAGGCCTGATTCCCGACCTCCATCCAAAGCTGAACTTGTCGGTGGCGGCTTCTGAAAAGCTTGAGGATGGGCGCCAGGAGGTACTCGCCCGCCGTCGTGACGGCCGATATGCGGAGCTGCGCCGACTGGCCTGCCTTCTCCCGTATCCTTCGTCCAGCCTCGTCTCTAAGGCCGAGAATCTGCGCTGCGTAACGAGCAAGCTCCTCCCCAGCCGGGGTAAGGCGTATGCCGCGCCCTTGCCGCTCCACGAGGGCTACCCCAAGCTCTCCTTGCAGCGAGGAGATGGCCGCGGACACTGAGGGCTCGGTGACCGCGAGAACAGCGGCGGCCGCGCGAATCGATCCTTGGTGGGCGACTTCGACGAAGGTTCGGAGCTGACCAAACGTCATTATATGGATAGGTTAAGCAAGAATCTAACGAAACTCAAGCGCACTTAAATTGTTTTCTTGTTGATAGAGGCGTAACCTGTAGGTGAAAGGGGCCGAAGCCCGCGAGATTTGAGGGACGGAGGGAGCAAATGGCCGGAAAGGTCCAAGAAGGTCGGCCGAGATGGCTGGCAGGCGTTATCCCGTACAGGGAAATGGGGTACTGGATGCCCGACTACGAGCCCGTGGAGTCGGACGTAGTCTGCGCATTCCGGATCACCCCGCAGGAGCAGGTCGAGCCTGAGGAAGCCGCGGCCGCAGTAGCCGGTGAGTCATCGACCGCAACGTGGACCGTCGTGTGGACGGACCGTCTCACCGCGTACGACAACTACCAGGCGAAGGCGTTCAAGGTCGTCCCGATCCCGAACACGAGCCCGCCCCAGTGGATGGCATACATCGCCTACAAGCACGACCTCTTCGAGGAGGGCTCCATTCCCAACATGACCTCCTCGATCATCGGCAACGTCTTCGGGTTCAAGGCCTTGAAGGCGCTGCGTCTGGAGGACATGTACATCCCCCGGGAGTACATAAGGACCTTCCAGGGTCCTCCCCACGGCGTCATCACCGAGCGGGAGATGATCAACAAGTACGGGCGTCCGCTGCTCGGCGCGACCACGAAGCCGAAGCTGGGGCTGTCGCCGCGTAACTACGGGCGAGTGGTCTACGAGGCGCTGAGAGGCGGACTCGACTTCGTCAAGGACGACGAGAACATCAACTCCCAGCCGTTCAACCGCTGGCGCGACCGCTACCTGTACTGCATGGAAGCGGTCCACCGGGCGATGGAGCAGACCGGTGAGATCAAGGGTCACTACCTCAACGTGACCGCAAAGACGATGGAGGACATGTACGAGCGGGCGGAGTTCGCCAAAGAGGTCGGAAGCGTGATCATCATGATCGACCTCACGATCGGCTTCACCGCGATGACCTCGATGTCCCACTGGGCGCGGGCCAACGGCCTGATCCTTCACCTGCACAGGGCTGGATACGCCACCTACGCGAGGCAGAAGAACCACGGTGTCAGCTTCCGAGTTCTCGCCAAGTGGTGCCGGATGCTGGGCGTGGACCACATCCATTCGGGGACGGTCGTGGGCAAGCTCGAGGGTGACCCCAACGCGATCAAGGGGTACTACGACACCCTCCTGCTGGACAAGTACAAGGCCGACCCGGTCAAGGGCATCTACTTCGACCAGGACTGGGCGCACATTCCGGGCGTCATGCCCGTGGCTTCTGGAGGCATCCACGCCGGCCAGATGCACCAGCTGCTCGACTACCTCGGCGAGGACGTCGTCCTGCAGTTCGGTGGCGGCACGATCGGCCATCCGATGGGCATCGCGGCTGGCGCTACCGCCAACCGTGTGGCCGTCGAGGCGATGGTCAAGGCCCGCAACGAGGGTCGCGACTTCGTGAAGGAGGGGCCGGACATCTTGAAGACTGCAGCCAAGTACTCGTCCGAGCTCGCTTCGGCTCTCGAGGTCTGGGGCGACATCACCTTCGACTTCGCCTCCACGGACGTTCCGGACGTGCTCGAGATGCCCACCCCGGTCCGGATCTGAGGAAGGCACTGAGGAGGAGACATGACAAAGACGAAGACCAGTCACACCGGGCTGCACATAACTCAGGGCACCTTCTCGTACCTTCCCGATCTGACGGATGACGAGATCAGGGCCCAGATCCAGTACGGCATCGACAACGGTTGGGCCGTAGCGATCGAGTTCACGGACGACCCACATCCCCGTAACGTCTATTGGGACATGTGGGGGATGCCGATGTTCGATCTGGAGGACGCAGCCGGAGGGCTCTACGAGGTCAACCGGTGCCGCGAGGCTTACCCGAACCACTACGTACGGGTAAGCCTTTACAACCCTAAGCTGACCAAGCAGACGATCGCCCTGCAGTTCCTCGTGAACCGACCTCCGCACGAGCCGGGTTACACGCTCGAACGGCAGGAAGCTAACGACCGGCACATCCACTACACGTTGAAGCCGTACGCGGCCGACGTGCCCCACGGCGAGCGGTACGGAAGCCAAACGGGACCCGAGATCGGACATCCCGGCAAGGAAGACGGGTCCAGGCGTGATCCGACATCGGGTAAGGGATAGGAACGATAGAAATGGCAACGACTGACGAAGACAGGACCCCGGCCCCGGAAGTGCCGCCCGCGATGGCCACGAAAGGCGTCGGGTGGTCGGGACGTGAGGGCGGACAAGAGAAGGAGATAGCTCCACCTCCGATGGGGACCGGTGCATACCGGTCCCCGGAGGCGGACCAGCGCTTCGGCGCTCAAAAGCCGGAGGGCGAGTTCAGTGACCTCGAGGATCCGATGCGCGAGGTTCCCGACGACCACATCGTGGACGCCGAGGGAGTCATGGACGACTCCCGGATCAATGAGGTCCTGGGAGAGCTGGACAAGGAGCTCGTCGCGCTTCGGGAAGTGAAGACGCGAATCCGAGAGATCTCCTACCTGCTGCTGATCGACCGGCTTCGCCGGACCCTCGGAATCGAGTCGGATACGCCGACGCTCCATATGAGCTTCACGGGTAACCCGGGTACGGGTAAGACCACGGTCGCGAAAAAGATGGGGCAGGTCCTTTACAAGCTCGGCTACGTCCGAAAGGGCCACCTCGTCCAAGCTAGCCGCGACGACCTGGTGGGGCAGTACGTTGGCCACACGGCTCCCAAGACTCGCGAGGTCATCAAGCGGGCCATGGGAGGGGTTCTATTCATCGACGAGGCGTACAACATCTACCGCCTCGACAACGAGAGGGACTACGGCCAGGAGACCGTGGAGATGCTCCTCGAGGTGATGGAGAACGAGCGGCAGGATCTCGTCGTCATCTTCGCGGGCTACAAGGACAAGCTGGAGCGCTTCTACTCCGACGTGCCGGGCATCAGCTCGCGTATCGCGCACCACATCGACTTCCCCGACTACAACCTCGACGAGCTGATGGGAATTGCGCAGTTGATGCTCGAAGAGCAGAAGTACCGTTTTGCGGAGGATGCCGAGAAGACCTTCAGGGAGTACCTGCAGCTCAGAATGACCAGGCCACGCTTCGCGAACGGCCGGAGCGTTCGGAACGCGTTGGATCGGGCGCGGATGCGCCAGGCGATCCGCCTCTACGAGGCAGCTGAGCGAGGGCGCAAGCTGACGAAGGCTGATCTCGTCACGATCGAGGCGGAAGACATCCTCAAGAGCCGGGTCTTCCAGGAAGCGGAGGCTGAGCCGGCAGTTGCCTAATGGTGGTGGAGAGCTAAGCGGCGAGCGCGTAGTCCTCGGGCGGAAAGACGACTGGAGCAAGGTCGGCTTTCAGTGGACGGGAGCCGAGCCTGAAGGCCTGTACGAGACCGACATGGCCGTGGCGCTCGGAGCCGTCTGGGAGGGCGACGAGCTGGTCGTCTACAACTACCCAGAGTTCGCGCACGCGTATGAGCACTTCGGGGAAGCTTGGAAGGAGGACTCGGATTAGCAGGAGCCGAGACTAAAGGATCGATCTCGGCTCCTGCTTGACCTCCGCTCCTGCCTAACGCTTCGGCTACTTCGCGCGTCCTCTTCCGAGCATACGTTTGACTGCTCGTCGCGTGGCCACGCGGCATGTAGCACGGTTGACGTAAGATTCCAACTCCAACAGTTACAGACCGGAGCGTGGGGCAGCGGTCGCTGCTTGAGCGTGCTCTAGCCATTGCCGACCCGCTCGACGGCTCCAGCGAATATAGCGCCGCGCCGGCGGGGGGTGAGGAAGATGCCTTCGGTAAAGCAGGTGATGAACAGCCATGTGTTGACAGTCGGCCCGGACGAGACGTTGGAGCGCGGCGCTCAGCTGATGTTCGAGCGCAAGGTGGGCTCGGCGATGGTCGTGAAGGGCTCCGACTTCGTCGGGATCGTGACCGAGCGCGACGTCCTGCGGGCGGTTGCTCATGGCAGGGTTCCGTGGACGACGCGGGTCGAAGAGGTCATGACTGCCGACCCCATTTGCGTGCCGCCCGACACGGAGCTGATCGAGGCCATTCGTATCATGATCGACGGAGGGTTTCGCCACTTGCCGATCATGGACCAAGGCAATCTGGTAGGTCTGGTCAGTCTTCGGGAGATGCTTCGCTCGACGGCTCTCCCCGCTCTTGGGTTGAAGCATCCGACTACTAACGCATCGTTGTCATAGCTCCGGCTCCAGGCGGGTTTCTCAAGACGGCACTAAAGACGGGCAGCCACATGAGCGAAAGGATGGAAGCAATGCTCGAAGACACCGAGGTTCGGGCCTCATGATTCCTCCCGGCACCTACGAGTTCGGCCCCTCTAACGGGCAGATGGTGGTCAAGACGACGAGGGAGGGACTTGGAAAAAAGGTCGGTCACGACCTCATCATCGACGTCGAGGATTGGAGTGCAACCGTCGTGGTCGGCGATGACCCCGAAAGCACGACGATCACCGCAAAGGCGGACGTAAACTCCTTCGAGGTTCGCGAGGGGAAAGGTGGGGTCAAGCCGCTCTCGGGGGGCGACAAGGAAGATATCAAGAAGAACATCACGAAGAAGATCCTTACGAACCCTGACCTCTCGTTTCAGTCCACATCGGTCAAGGCGTCCGATGGGTCGGCGACCGTGATGGGCGACCTTACGATCATGGGGAACACGCAGCCCGTCGAGATGAAGGTGACGGACGAAGGCGGCGGCCGCATGAAGGCAACCATGACGGTTGTTCAGACCAAGTTCGGGGTCAAGCCCTTCACGGGAATGATGGGAGCCCTTAGGGTCGCAGACGCCGTCACGATCGAGATCGAGGTCTCGGTTCCTCAGTCGTGATCCGGCTTGCGGCCCGCACCTTGGCTAGAACGGGCTTGTAGGCGGGCGCGAAGAAGCGGGCTTTACGCCGTCAGACGCTGTTGCGCACGAAACGCATCGTCAGCGCGAGCGTTTCGACGGGTGAGGGCTCCTTGCCCAGAAAGACGTAGCGCATGTGGAGCTTGAGCAGACGGAGCTGCCCGAGCAGGTCCCGGCTGGCCAGGGGTCGTAGCCGCCGTCCATACCACCTCGCGTAGCTCGTCGGTTGCTCTTCCCGGAATCTCTGCCGGCGCACCTCGAACCATGCAAAGTACCAGATGAACGACGCTCCGAAGATGACGCCGCTCACGATTAGCGGTGTAAGGGAGGGCAGGGCAGCCTCCCCGTCGGCGTTAGGAAGGGCAAGTAGGAGAAGGACTGGGTTTACGAGCCCGGACACCAGGAACAGCGCCTGTCCTATTCGAGTGGGGACAGAGCTTCTTACGAGGTAGGCGAAGTGGTCACCTACATAATCGGGAAGGCCACTCTCGTTAGTCACAGCTCGATATTTTATGCAAGGGCCGCGGCTACGCCAACGGTCGCTGTGCCTCGTTCTTTTCGTACGAGGGCCTTTCATCCTTCAGGTCGTCGAAGGCTTCGCGACCCGAGTGGCCTGCCTCGTACGAGGCGGGCAGAACACCTTCGAGCTTGGCGTGCCAGCGTTCCCCCGTTACGCCACCCAACGCTCCGCCGGCAAGGATGGCGAGCGTGACTGCGGCCGCTACCCCGAAACCAAGGGCGTTCAGGTTGCCGTCGAGGGGAAGGACGCCGACGCCGAACGGCAGGTCGACCGTTCCAACGTCCAGCACGCCCACCGCTATGTAACCGAAGACGGCCGCGGCGAGAATGGATGTCAGCGGGACGAAGATCCCGTGCAGCAGACCGGCGCCGCGCCCCATCCTCCCGGCCGTGTAACCGCCCCACGCGTAGCAGAAGAAAGCAGCGACTGCCATGGCGGCTCCGGTGACTGTGCTTATCGGGAACTGCTCCCCGCGAACAACCGAGTGGATGTCGTAGCCGAGCCTTCGAACCGCTTCTACAGCGACTATTGTCGTGAGGGCCAAGGCCCCGAGCGCCACCATCAAGCCGGTCAACACCGCGACCATCGAGAACCGGGCCCTCACACGAACGGGGAAGGCTCCTTGTAGGTCATCCCACTGCCAACCCATTTCGGCTCCCTGAGGCTTCAACTTCGGCCATTGTATGCATCGCCTCCGCCACTCCGGCGTTTTACTCCCTCGCGAACCGTTACATTGACCCAATGCGGCAGCTGCGTTTTGGGATAGCCGGGCTGAAGGATCCTGACGACCTGGAAGGGTCGGTCAAAGAGCTGACTGCAAACGGCTTCACCGCGTGCGAAGTCCAGTTCGTCAGGGAGTTCACATTGAAGGAGGGCGAGGCCAAGCAGCTCGGGGAGCTGGCGCGGGATAGCGGAATCACTTTGTCGGTGCATGCCCCTTACTTTGCTCAGCTGACAACGAAGGAGCCCGACCGGCTCAAGCTCCACCTGGGGGGGCTGCACCACGCGTGCAAGCTCGCGGCCGGAATGGGTGCGGGAGTCGTGGTGTGTCATCCGGGAAGCCGGCACGAAGCGTCGCCGGAGGAGCTTCACGAGCGCGTCGACGCGGCGCTCACGCAGCTAGGCCCCCGGATCGAGGATCTCGGCGTCAAGCTGGGGCTGGAGACGTGCGGAAGGAGGTCTCAGTTCGGGTCGCTCGGAGATTTGGCGCTGCTCGTCCGAAAGCACCCCTTCACGACCGTCGTCGTCGACTACGCGCATATCCACGCGCTTTCGAACGGGTCTTTAACCAGCGCGGAGGCGTTCGAGGCGCTGTTTGCCTACATCACCGAGGAGTTCTCGTTCGAACACTTTTGGCCGCTGCATACCCACTTCAGCGACAACGAGTACGGCCCCGGGGGAGAGATCCGCCACGTCCCTTACGGGGACGGAAGCTTGAGGATTCGAAACGTCGTGGAGGGAGCTCGCCGTTTCGACCTCGCCCTGACCGTGATCTCGGAGGAAAAGGACCCAGAGTCACACCGGGCGATCCTAAGTGAACTGCAGGAAAGCCAGGCTCCTTTGGCGAGCTTGGCTCCTCGTGCGGAGGCAGCCATGGGTGGACGTCCTTGGTTTCCCGCTCCCGTGCCGCTCGAACGAAGAGGCGAGGGCCACGTGTTTCGCCGCGGCTTTCGGGAGGTCAGGATCACGAACATCCAAAAGGTCCTTTTCCCCGAGGACGGCCTCACGAAAGGGGATCTCATCTCCTATTACTACAACGTCGCCCCGTTGATGCTGCCGTTCCTCAAGGACCGGCTCATCAACATGCAGCGGGTCCCCGATGGAATCTATGGGGAGGCGTTCTACGAGAAGCAGGCTCCGAGGGGGGCTCCCCCGTGGCTGAGAACGGTTCCGGTGCCCTCGGACGGGGGGACTCGAATAATCGACTACATCATTGTCGACGACGTCGCCACCCTCGTGTGGCTGGCACAGATCGCCTGCGTCGAGTGCCATGCCTGGACCAGCCGGTGGCCGAATCTAGATCAACCCGACTATGCCGTCCTCGACCTGGACCCCCATGAGCCGATTGAGTTTGCGGACGTCCGGACGGTGGCTAGGCTGGTCGGGGTCGTCCTCGACGGGCTCGGCTTGAAGGGCTTTCCCAAGACATCGGGCGGCTCTGGAATCCAGATCTTCGTCCCTTTGGCCGAAGGTCATACATACAAGGAGGTCCGGGCTTTCTGCTCTGCCGTGGGCGGGTTGGTCCGCTCCGCATATCCAGAGAAGGTCACGCTGGAGGCCTCGAAGTCAAAGCGGGCAGGAAAGGTCTATGTCGATGCCGGGCAGAACGCGAAGGGGCAGACTCTTGTCGCCCCCTACTCCGTACGCCCCTATCCTGGGGCGCCCGTCTCGACACCTCTTGCCTGGGAGGAGCTGGACGAGGACTTCTATCCGGAGCAATTCCTCATCTCAACGATCTTCGAGAGACTGGAGAAGGTGGGGAATCTCTTCTCACCAGCGGTCACAATGAAGCAGGACCTCAAACCGGCCCTGCGCCGTTTCGATATCGAGGTGAAGTAGCGGGAACTCCGCGCAAACGAAGGGGTTCGAGGGGCGAAAGGAGTAAAGGGTTGAGCTTTACGTGGCCGGAGATACTTCACCGGCTGTTCGCGGGTGAATCGCTGACGAGGCAGCAGGCGGCGTGGGCGATGGGACAGATCATGGAAGGCAACGCTACGGCCGCCCAGTTCGGAGCCTTCGTCGGAAGCCTCCGGGCTAAAGGGGAGACCGTCGACGAGATAGTTGGGCTCGTTGAGACCATGAGGGCCAACGCTCTCAAGGTCGAGGTTGAGGAGGCAGCCGTCGACACCTGTGGCACGGGCGGTGACGGAAGCGGCACGATCAACGTCTCGACGATATCGGCGTTCGTGGTGGCCGGAGCGGGTGCCAAGGTTGCCAAGCATGGCAACCGCGCCGCCTCCAGCCAGTGTGGCTCGGCCGACATGCTGGAATCCCTGGGCGTCAAGATCGACCTAGGTCCGGAAGGGGTCTCGGAGTGCATCCGCGAAGCGGGGATAGGCTTCTGCTTTGCGCCGGCGTTTCACCCGTCGATGCGGCACGCAGTACCGCTGCGGCGCGAGCTCAAGGTACCGACCATCTTCAATTTTCTCGGCCCTCTCACGAACCCTGCCGGGGCTCGGCATCAAGCGCTCGGCGTCTCGGACGAGCGCATGGCCCCCAAGATGGTCGAGGCGCTGCAGCGGTTGGACACCGCTCACTGCCTCGTCTTCCGCGGACTCGACGGCTTGGACGAGATCTCAATTGCTGGGCCGTCCGACCTGTGGGAGCTGAAGGACGGAAAGGTGACCCACTCGATCATCGACCCCGCCGACTACGGGATCCCGAGAGCAGGCACTGATGCCCTGAGGGGGGGAGCGGCCCCGGACAACGCTCGAATTGCCAGGCGCATTCTGGACGGAGAGGAAGGACCTCCGCGCGACGTCGTCGTAGTGAACGCCGCTGCCGCGATCATCGCTGCAGAGATGGCGATCGACTTTCCACAGGCAATAGAACAGGCGGAGGACTCCATCGACAGCGGTCGTGCAAAGGTGGCGCTGGAGCAGCTGATAGAAGTCTCGAACAAGCTGGCGGCCTAGCCCCAACCTTTTCCTCTGCCGTGGGCTGCACGCAAAGGTGTTGCACGCGGCGTCGCGGCGGCCTCGTTACCCAATGGCTGTATGTTGAGAGCATGAAATGGCTCGACAGGCTGCTCCGACGCGCGGCGAAGCCCGCTCCCGCACCTGCACCGCCTCCGCAAGAGCGGCGTTCCGAGCCGGATCCCGAGGCCCTCGCTGCCGCTGCCGACCCACCCGCGCGCGTAGGACTCGACCTCGAGCGTCTGAAAGAGCTTCCGTCCGCTGACTACAAGCCGCTCACCGAATACCTGACCTATATTCAGGTCAAGAGAGGTGAGACGCAGAGCCTCATCTTCGTCAGACAGCGCGATTTGGAGACTCTGGCCGAAATGACCGGGGAGTCCAAGGAGAACTTCGTGAAGGAGTTCAAGCGCCTCGGCGTTCTGCTCTCCATGAACTGACGTCGGCCTTTTTTTCGGAGCCGGCGCATTGGCCGGCTTTTTTGTCACTGCCCCTCGTTACCGTCTCCATCGTGGATGTAGACCAGCCGGGTTCGGTGGGAGGAGGGTGCCGTGGACGAGGCGACGTTCGAGCGTAGCGACGGTTGTGCAAGAAGCAGCGATCTCGCCCACCGTCTTGCCGGAGCAATCGATCCGAGGCTGGCCGATGTTTGGGCCTGCCTGTTCGCCCACGACGTCGAAGGTGACCGGCTCGGCGATGAAGTCGGCTGGTACCTGCGGATGGCGTACCTGCAGGGATACGTGGATGGGTTGACGGAGCCGAGACGCGGATCGCTCTTGGCCGACCTCGGATTGGAGATCCCCGAAAGAGCGGCTGAGGGCCGGAAAGGAGCTCGAGGATGATCATCGACTGCCAGCAATGCGAGATGCAGCACACGCAGCACTGCGACGACTGCTTCGTGATGGCGGTCCTGAACCGAAGTCAGGGGCAGCCCCTGGTCATCGACCCCCAGCAGGAGCCCGCGATTACAAGGCTGCAGGACGCGGGCCTTGCACCAGTCCTCAAGTTCAAGAAGAAGGTGGTTTGAAGGGGCAGCCGAAAACGAGGCAGTAGCGAGCGCCGGCATCATGCTGGGGGAATTCCGCGACCTTGCCTCTGTATCCTTATATTCTTCGTGGCTAGGGCATCGAAGGTGCTCGTCAAGCTCTCCGGGAGACAATGGTCAGGCTGCATCTGGTCGGGTTTACCACGGACCTCAAGAACCTCATCTTCGCCAGCGAGCGCGGGGCCACCGAAGGCGAGTTCGTGCTGCGCATCGACTCCCGCCTCCGCAAGACCCTCGAGGAGGTCGCGCGGCTAGCCGAAGAGACGGAGCCGAGGGTGGAGGAGGTTCCCGAGCCCAGGCGGAGGCGGCAGACGGAGGAGATGCGCCCATCCAAGCTGACGCCCAAGGAGATTCAGAGCCTGGTTCGCCAGGGCAAGTCCGAGGAACAGGTCGCCAGGCTGGCGCAGACGGACGTAGCCTGGATCAGGCGGTTCACCTTTCCGATTCTGGCCGAACGGGCGGGAGTGATCGACGCCGTGAAGTCGGCCCGGCTTTCCAAGCCGAGGTTGGGCGTATCTGCCATGAGTATCGGCAGGGCGGTGGAAGAAAACCTCGGAGCGAAGCGGCTGCGGATGGCGCCCGAGGAGCTGGACGCTTCCTGGAAGGCCGTTCGTAAGAACGGAAGGTGGCACGTCAGCTTCGAGTACGACGCGAAGGGCCGAAAGCGGCTTGCCCGCTTCTCCTTCGACCCCGACACCCGTGAGGTCGAGGCCTTGAATGATGTTGCCTTCGAGCTCGGATGGCGATCGGCCCCCCGCCCCCGGCCCGCCACTGCGAGAGCAGCGGAAGTGGGAGCCAAGCCACGTGCGGGCATTCGATCGTCGGGGGCCACGAGAAGCGCGGGCGCATCTTCGCCGAAGGGGATGACACGAGGCGGTGGAACCACGGCCAGTGCCGGCAGAGTGCTGGCTGAGAGGAACGAGGCCGTCGCCCCATCTGTAGACGAAGAGGAGCCGGCGGAGGCTGCGGCGCGTGATAGTTCGCCTGCTCGGCCACCGGTTTCGCTCGGAGCCCCCGCCCCTGGGAGGACAAGAGGCCCTCGCTTTGTCGGGCAAGAGGGCGGAGGGGCTTCTTCGAGTCGCGCTCGTGAGACGGAAAGCACGCGAGGCGAAGCCTCCAATGCTGTTGTCGACCCCGTATCGGGTAGGCGGTTGCCCAAGATCCGCCGGCCCCTGAGATAGCTCGGGCGACCGCTTCGCCCGAATAGCCTCGTTCTCCGGCCGATCTTTTCGGCGATAATCGTCTCTCTGTATAGGCCGGTCCGAACGATCGGGTCGGTTCGCGAGCCGGATTGTGAGCAGGAGGCTGTCGATGTCTGTGGCCGGCGAAACCCTCGTCGAGATCTTTGTCAATCGCGTCCAGAAGAGTCCCGAGGCCGTCGCGATGAAGGCGAAGAAAGACGGTTCCTGGAGGTCGATCTCGTTCCGGGAGTTTGATGAAACGGCGCGTGAAGTCGCGCATGGCCTGCTATCCCTCGGGCTCCGGAAGGGAGACTTTGTCTCGCTTTTGTCTTCCAATCGGCCTGAATGGCACATCGCAGATGTTGCAGTCCTGTTGTGCGGAGGAGCTACGGTCCCCGTCTACATCACCAACTCTCCTCCGCAGGTTGCGCACGTCGTCGGGCACTCGGAGTCCACGATTGCGATTGTCGAGGACGACGTCCAGCTGGCGAAGATCATGGAGACGTTGCCGGATCTGCCGAAGCTCAAGACCATTGTCGTGATCGAGCCCGG
>JALZBO010000061.1 GCA_030863545.1 Actinomycetota bacterium | reverse complement strand
ACTCCGTTCTTTGCCGTCGCTACGATCTCGCCCACAACGGCTCACCCTGACTGGCTCTGCCGCCCTCAGCGGACTTTCCTTGGCCGCCATATCGGTGGGGACCGGGTTGGGCGCGTTCGGCTTCTCGCACATGTTCGTCATGGTTCTGATCATGACCGTGACGCCCGTCCATATGGAGAGCAGCGGTCACGATCTGACGGCTGTCGGTGCCGTCCTCAGCGCTCACTACGTCGGGATGTTCGCCCTGGCGCCGATTGCCGGGTTGTTTGCGGACCGGTTCGGAAAGCCTCGCGCCATCTGGACGGGCTTCGCCATCCTCGTCCTGGCTGCCCTGAGTGTCGCGGTGGTGCCGGCCCAAAGCGGGTTCACCCTTGCCGTGCCCCTGTTTATGGTGGGGCTTGGGTGGAGTTTTGCCTTTGTGTCCGCAAGCGCCTTGCTCACCGAGGGAATGTCGTATGCCGACCGCGCCAGGGTGCAAGGGTCGGCCGACACAGCTGTCTGTACCTTCTCGGCCGCGGCAAGCGTTGCGTCCGGGCTGCTGCTGGCCGCATACGGCTATTCAACCTTGAATCTTGCCGCGGGTGCCCTGGCAGCCGCGACGGCCTTAATGCTCGCGGGGCGCCCGCGGCCGGCGGACAAGCTGTCGTCGCCTCCCTAGCTCCCGCCGTTCGGCTCCCAGACACGCCACTCCTCTACTTCCAGCCGGACGATCACGAGCTCCCTCGGCTTCTTCAAGTACTGCGTGTACTTGCTCGTCAACGCCTGGGTTGCCCGCTGCGCTTCCTCGTCGTCCTCCAAAAGGGTTGCCCACCCCCAGGCTTGGAGCCACGCCAGCTTGGTCCAGTCCTCGTCCCACCTGTCGACCAAGAAGCAGATGCGCCCGCCCCCATCTGCGATGCTTAGCACCGCCTCGGTCGTGACGTCCCCAGCCTCGATCGGAATCCAGATGAACCCCCCCGCCCAGGTGAAGCAAACGGGCAGGACCTCCGCAACGCCTTCGGGGGAGTGGCTTCCGAGGTAGCCGCGGCGGGCTCGAAGCAGGGATGCAAAGTTCGCGGGGGGCCCGGGCATAGGGGGATTATGGCGGAAACCCCGTAACCGACGCCTGGGCGGGAGGCAGGACGGGACTCCGCCGTCCAGGCGTAGAGAGTGGCCGTCGTTGTCGCTTTGGTAGGTCTCTGCCGCCGCTAGGGATGAAAGCCAACAGGACGAGGCGGCGTGTCCGCCTCGATCTCTACATAGGCAAGCTTCGGCACCGGCACCCCGACGCGCTTCCCGTTTTGGTCGACGAACCAAAGGACGCCCGATTCATCTTTCAGGGAGTCGTCGATGTGTTTGGCGACATCCTCGGGCTTCCCGTCCATCTGGAGGGTGATCTCCTTCTGGGACTCCATCACGCCTATGCGAATCTCCAAGACTGCCTTCCTCTTCTGCCGCGCTCGGCTCTAATCGAGGCGGCGGTAGAATAGCCGGGATGTCTTCAGAAGAGCATATCCACGACCCGGAGTTCGGGGACGACGATTTCGGGCCGATCGACGCCGCCGAGCGGGAGGCTCTCACCCAGGACCTGGTCGACGTCAAGACGCTGAAGGCCGTCCTCTCGGGGCGCGGCGTCCGCGGGGTCGTGGTCTTCTGCCCGGACTGCGACGAAGATCATTATCTGGGCTGGGACCTGCTGGCCGGCAACCTCGAGCAGATACTCAACAACGGGACGACTCCCGTCCACGAGCCGGCGTGGGACCCCGACCCCGACGAGTACGTGACGTGGGACTACGCTCGCGGTTTTCTCGACGGGTACGAGTCGTACGCGGAGGACAGGAGCCTCGACCAAACGTGCCCCTGGTGCGCCACCTTGCTGCCGGAGGCAAGCTTCGACTGGGCCTACTGCCCGTACTGCGGCAAGGACTTCGCCACCGTCAACCTGGTGGCCGCCCTCCGCCGCAAAGGCTGGAGCAGCGACCGCATAGAGGAGCTGTTCAGGGAATGCGGCTTGAGCCTCCCGAGCGTGGATTCCGACGGCACCCGCCCGGTTCTGCCGTTCGATCCCCAGCCCCGGAGCGAGTAGAAGCTTTTCCCCACTTGGAGTCCGACCCAGGCATGACCAGGCCCCTATACTGATTCTTTCCGATTAGACGGGAAAAGGATTGATACTCAAGAACCGGTTACGAACCTGGCTCCCCCGGATAATCGCCATTGCGGTCCTGTACACCGCGTTTTCTTGGGGCGTTCAGCTGTTCGGCACCTGTGGCGACCCGTTTACCGGTGGCCGAGAGTGCACTCAGATCGACGTCATCTCCCGCCTGTTCAGCGGCCTCATGTTCTTCGCCTCGGCCGCGCTTTTCATGATCGTCCAGTTCGCCGCGATCTTCTGGTTCCTGTCGAGAGGGCGGGCGTACACGATCTTTCCCCGCGAGTACAACGTCACCTTCGACGACGTCCGGGGTCAGCAGCCGGTCGTCGACTCGGTTAAGGAGGTAGTAAAGCTCTTCCGAGGCTTCAGGGAGTTCAAGAAGATCGGGGGTTACCCGCCTCATGGCCTTCTTTTCGAAGGTCCGCCCGGCACCGGAAAGACGCTCCTGGCGAAGGCCGTCGCAGGAACGGTCGGCGTCCCGTTCATCTACACGCCGGCAAGCGGCTTCGCGAACATGTTCTTCGGCATCGGCAACCTGCGGGTGATGATGCTGTTTCGGAAAGCCAAGAAGTTCGCGCGCATCTACGATGGCGCCGTCATCTTCATCGACGAGATCGACGCCATCGGGTCACGAGGAGGAGCCCTCCCCGCAGGGGCGGGTGCGGGAGCGGGGGCGGTGGCGCCGGGAGCGTTGGGGCGCATCATGCAGATGGTCGTGGCCGGTGGGATGGGCGGCGGGATGGGGATCATCAACGAGCTGCTCGTCCAGATGGACGGGCTCGTCATGCCGAGAGGGCTTCGCCGGCACGTGAGGCGCCTGTTCCGGCTGCCCCCTAAGGTCCCCTCCTACAACATCCTCATCATCGGAGCGACGAACCGGGCCATCGACCTCGACCCGGCGTTGCTCCGCCCGGGTAGGTTCGACCGGAAGATCCACGTTGGCCTCCCGGACAAGGAAGGCCGCAAGGACGTCATCAGCTACTACCTGGCGAAGGTCAAGCACGAGCCGATGGATCTCGACAAGTTTGCGCAGGCAACGATCCACTACTCCCCGGCCCGGATAAAGAACATCATCAACGAGGGGCTGATCGTCGCGCTGCAGGACGGCCGCGACTCACTCAGCTGGCCGGATGTGTGGCAGGCGAAGATGATCGACGACATCGGCCTCAAGCAGAACGTCAAGTACACGGCCACCGAGAAGGTCATGACCGCCGTTCACGAGGCCGGGCACGCCGTCGTCTCGAGAGAGCTGCAGGCAAAGGACAAGCAGATTCAGGTCATCTCGATCGTGAAGCGGGAATCGACGCTCGGCGTTGTGCACACGGTCGACCTCGAAGAGCGGTTCAGTGACACAAAGGAGGGGATGCTCGACCAGATCAAGGTCTTCCTCGCAGGCCAGACGGCGGAGGAGATCTGGTTCAACACCTCGACGACGGGCCCCTCGAGCGACCTGTACTGGTCCACGATCCTCGCGCTGAACTACGTGGGGCGTTATGGGATGGGCAAGCGGCTGCTCTCCTACGAGGTTCTCCAGCCGACCTGGGGCGGCGACCGTTACAGCGCGATGCTCTCGGACAAGGAAGTGAAGGAAGAGGTCGACGAGCTTCTCAAGCGTTGCAAGGCCGAAACGAGGGCTTTGCTCGAGAAGCGCCGTTTTGCGGTTGAGCGAATACGCGACGAGCTGCTCGAGAGGGAAGAGCTAGTGGGCGATCAGCTCGAGGTCCTCATGCAAGAGATCTCGGACGCTATCGCCGCCAGCCGTCCTAAGCTGCCCTCCCAGCAGTAACCACGCAGCTCGCCTGCGGCTGAAAACGAACTACCGACCCCGTTCCCATTTCGTGCGATCCCGCGCCAACATCTCGATCCTGTTGTTTTGACCGGCTTCACCTAAGAGGCGCGCTCAATCGTCGAAGCCGACCTCGGGATCGAAGGGGAACGGAAACTGTGGCATCTGTTCCTCTTCGCTCGGGACCTCTTCTGCAGTTGGAGAGGGCGTGGCAACCGGCGGTGGGGCAGGCGGGGTCGGCGTGGCGTCCGGGACAGCCTCCTCCGGCTCCGGGCTCGGCAGCGGCTTCTCGGCTGGCTTGTCGTCTATGAAGGGCTGGGGGTTTGCTCCGGCCGGCCCTCCGTACACGTAGACGACCATCCCCACCGGCGAGGCGTTGGCGAAGAACCAGTCGGCAAAGGGCATCGGGAGGCGTACGCAGCCGTGGGAAGCGGCGTAGGTGGGCACCGAGGGGTTGCCGTGAAAGGCGATCCCGCCGTTGAAGTAGGAGGGCTTGTACAGCTCCCCGAGGGGGGAGATGCGCATTCCGTTGATCTTTCGCGTGATCCTGAACTGCCCGTTCGGCGTGATCGCCTTGCGCGTCCAACCTTCGCTGGTGAAGCTCTTGTTCGAGCCGGTCGAGGTCGGCAGGATGGCGGTGACGCGGCCGCCCCGTACGACGAAGACAACCTGCCGGGGAATGTCGACCTCTAGGTGATCGGGCGGGGTCGAGAAGCGTGGCCCGGGAGTCGCGGCCCCGGATAACTTGGCACGCGTCGAATCGTCTCCCTTTCCGCTGCGGCGAAGGCCTTCGATCTTCTGAAACGCGATCACTCCATGCCGGGTTGCGTTGTCGAACTTACCGTCGACCTTCCCGACCATGTAGCCGAGATTCGAGAGCTTCTGCTCCAGCTCGAGAACAACCGGTCCACTCGACCCGACGCGAGGCGTAGTGTCGACCACCTTCGGAGTGGGCTCGGTCGTCGGGGTCGGAGTCGGCGATGGGAGGGGCTCGGGCGCCGCCATCTGGACCGCATTAATCGCCGGAACCGTCATCAACTCCTGCGTGGGCTTCGCCGCGGGAGCGAGGGGCTGTTCGTGTCCGCTGTCCGAAGA
>JALZBO010000046.1 GCA_030863545.1 Actinomycetota bacterium | reverse complement strand
CTTCCCCCCATGCCCGAGCCCCTCTCTTACAGGGCTAGGTGGGGGACGGGAACGCGCCCCGACGAGCTGAGGAGGGAGCTGGAAAGGGCGAGGAGCGATATCGAGGAGGAGCTGTGCCGGGCCCTTGGACGTGACGGGTTTCTCGTCTTGGCGGACGGCCCTTTGAGGGTCAGGGAGCCTCTAACCGTCGTCGGCTTCATCAAGCGCCATCACAAAGCTTACCTGGAGCCGGATCTCAAGCAGGTCGCTCATTCCTTGAGCGCCGGAGAGCGCACCCCTTTGTTTCGATTTGGCAAGATTCGGCCCCGCTACTCGTGGTACGTACGGCTTGCCCCCGTAGCAAGCCAGCACCCTTCCTCGGGGCTCGCAAGATGTGAGGTGAGCACGGCGTTGGGAATCGATCGGGCCGCCGAGCTTGCGAACCTCCTCACTCGCCACCTCCCGAGATTCGCCTCCAAGGCCTTCTGGGATGCGAGGGCTCCCCAAAACCTCGTACCCATCGCCGCCCTCGAGCGCCGGCTCTGGAACCTGTTGGGCGACCGGCAACTCGTATACAGACGGCTACGTTCGACGCTTCAGCAGCCGCAAGCCTCATTCCTCGACTCTCACGGAGAAGCCGATGGGTGAGGAGAAGGTCGGGCGAGTGTTGGGGGTCGACCCGGCCACGAGCTCCGAGTTTCGCGTGGTGATCGATTCCGACAACTACCTCCAGCTCGATGACCTCGTGGAGGTGCGAACGCAGGTCCCCAAGGCGGGGGAGGTGCACCTCTACGGTCTCGTCACCGAGGTCTCCGCCCGCTACGAGGGAGCGCGCTTCGAGTCGGACATGTTCCTGATAGCCGAGGAGGGATCGTTGCCCGCGGAGCTCGCGCGGTCGGCCTCCGTGCAAACCGTCCGTGTGGACCCCGAGGTCTGGGTCGCGCCCGATCCGGGAGAGCCCGTCTACCGGGTGGCCGGCCGCGCCAGAGACAAGGCCCTGTATGCCGATGAGATGCAGCGGAGGCTGCCGGTCGGGTTTGCTCGTGACGGGGAGCCCATCTGGGTGGACCTCGACTTCTTCGACGGGCGCAAGGGCGGCCACATCTCAATCTCGGGAGTTTCGGGCGTAGCTACCAAGACGTCGTTCGCTCTGGCGTTCATGCGCTCGCTCGCCGCCCATCCCGAGATCATGGGAGCCGCCGCCGGCAACCTCCGCGTGCTGGTGTTCAACGTCAAGCAAGAGGACTTGCTCTGGCTGGACAAGCCCAACCGCAACCTAGACGAGCAGGCACAGGCCGATTGGTCCCGGCTTGGCATACCTGCAGAGCCCTTCCCCTCGGTGTCGTTCTGGGCTCCACCTGGGCCGGGAGGGGAGAGGGTGCCCGATACGGACTCGAGGACAGCAGGCATATCGGTTTTCTCCTGGACTCCGCGCGAGTTCGTTGAGCGGGGCCTCTTGCGGTTCCTCTTTGCGGAGTCGGGCGACTTCCGCAACCAGCTGACCTTCGTCGAGGAGCGGGTGAGAGCCCAGCTGATCAGGCACGCGGAGCCGGTGGACGGGGAGCCCGGAGCGGTCCGGATCGAGGGCGTGGTGGTGCGCAGCCTCGGGGACCTCATCCGGGTAATAGAGGAGCATCTCGAGCCGGAAGGCTTGGAGCCCGACGTCGCGTGGACCGGGCGGGTTACAGGCGGAACGGCCTCCGCATTCATGCGCCGTCTACGCGCCGCCGAGCACCGCATCGGCAAGCTCGTGAGAGCCGACGGTGCCCCGGTTAACAGGTCCGCCGAGACCGTCACGGTTGTCGACCTGCACAAGCTTCATGACTTCGCCCAGAGGTTCGTCGTCGGAGCTCTGCTCGATGAGGTCTTTGCAGAGAAGGAGAAGACGGGCCAGCGCCTCCCGCTCCAGGTCGTCGTGCTCGACGAGCTCAACAAGTACGCGCCGCGGGAGGGAAGCTCTCCGATCAAGGACACGCTCATCGACATAGCCCAGCGCGGACGGTCCCTCGGCATCATTCTCATCGGAGCCCAGCAGAACGCGTCCAGGGTCGCTCCCGAAGTTGTGGAGAATGCATCCATCCGCGTGGCGGGACGGCTCGATGCCGCTGAGGCGGGGAGGGCCGAGTTCGGCTGGATGCTGCCGTCCACGCGCGCGCGGGCACAACTGTTCAAGCCGGGGACCATGGTCCTCTTTCAGCCCGGGATCCCGGCGCCCGTCGTCTTCACCTTTCCCTTCCCTCCCTGGGCTACCCGGCCGGAGGAGGCGGTGGAGCCAGACCCGTTCGAGGGCCTCGGGAGGCTGAGCCGGTGAGGTTCCTCCACACGGCGGACTGGCATGCGGGCAAGCGGCTCGGACGCGTGAGCCGAACCGCCGAGTTCGAGGCTGTCTTCGACGAGCTGGTCTCCATCGCGAAGGACCAGAAGGTAGACGCCGTCCTCGTGGCCGGGGACCTCTGGGATCGCCCGTTTCCACCGCTCGACGCGATCGAGCTGGTCGTCGACACGCTCATTCGACTTGCCGACGCCGCCGGCTCGGTGGTGGCAATCCGCGGAAACCACGACTCGGGTCCCCTCTTCCAGCTGCTGGGCCGCCTCCTGGAGCCTCGCGGAGTCGCCCTCTGCCACAGGATCTGCGCTCCCCAAGAGGGTGGTGTCTTGAACATCCGGTCGAGGGACGGAACCGAGACCGCGAGCGTCGCCGCTTTCCCCTTCCTGCACGAGGCGGAGGTCATTGACCTCATGACCGACAGTGCCGAGTGGTACAAGGAGTACGGGGATCGGGTCAGGATGATCAGCCAGGCCCTCTGCAGGGTGTTCGACCCGGCCCGGGTCGGCGTGCTCACGGCCCATTACTTCGTCGATGGGGCCACGGTCGGGGGCGGGGAGCGCAAAATCCACATGGGCCCGCAGTACGCGGCCAAGGTCCAGTCCATCCCTCCCGGAGCGTCGTACGTTGCCCTGGGTCATGTGCACCGGCCCCAGGCAGTTGAGGGCGCGGCGGCGACGGCTCACTACGCCGGCAGCCTGCTGCAGCTCGACTTCTCGGAGCAGACCCATCACAAGCAGGTCGTCGTTGTGGAGTGCAAGCCAGGGCGGGCTGCCCAAGTGGAGCCCATCCGCTTGACCTCGGGAAGGCGGCTCCTGCGGGTGACCGACGAGTTAGACAACCTCGCCCTCCGTGGGGGTGAGTTCGGGGACGCCTACCTGGACGTGAGGGTCAAGACTTCCGGGCCGGTGTTCGGCCTCCCGGACCAGGTGCGAAAGATCCTGCCGAACGCGTTGATGGTCCAAGCGGAGTACGACGTGGCCGCCTCTCCGGCCGGATCGTCGCCGAAGGCGCTGGAGCGGGGCATGTCCGAGTTGTACTCCGACTACCACGTTCAGGCGCACAAAGTCCCGGCCTCTTCCGAGCTGCTCGAGGCGGTGCGTGAGCTGGAGGAGGAGCTGCTCGGTGCTGCCCCTTGAGCTGAGCCTCGAAGGCTTCAAGTCCTACAAAGAGGCAGAAATCTTCAGTTTCGAGGGCCGCATGCTCTTCGGCATTGTGGGCCCCACGGGGTCGGGCAAGTCCACGATCCTAGAGGCCCTCATCTTTGCGCTGTACGGCAAGACGCCGCGCCAGGAGCGGGACACTAAGAAGCTCATCAACTCGCAGTCCGACATGGCCCGTGTCCGGCTCCTCTTCGAGTCGGACGGCGAGGTCTGGGAGGTCATAAGGGTCATTCGCCGAAAGGGTACGTCTCAAACCCTGCTTCAGAGACCGGGCATCGCAGGCACGGGTATCACGGGCGACCGCCCTACGAACGACAGGATCGTGGAGGTACTGGGGCTCGACTTTCAGGCTTTCTGTGCGTCCGTCTCCCTCCCTCAGGGTGAGTTCGACAGATTCCTCAACGCGAAGCCTTCGGACCGGTCGTCGATCCTCAAGGGCATCTTCCGCCTCGACCGCGTCGATGCGATGAGGGAGATGGCCAAAACCCGCCGAAGCAGCATCGACGGGCAGCTGCTGGTGCTGAGGGGCGAGCTGGAGGGCCTGCCAGAGGGACCGGAAGCCCTAGAGGCACTTGAGGAGATGCGCTGCGAAGCAAGCCGGGCCGTAGAGGAGATCGACGCAGCCCTGCCACTTGCCACCCGAGCAGAACAGGAGATCGAACGCTCGGCGGAGAGGTTGGCCGAGCTCCAAGCGCGGCGTGCGCAGCTGCACTCCGCAATGAACCGGCTACCGGACGAGGATCTGCTCCGGTCCCTGACGGACCGGCAGGCGATGGCGGCCGAGCGCCATCACTCCGCGGAGGCGGCGCTGGCCCATGCCACGTCACTCCTCGCCGGCGCCGAGCAGGAGCTGGCGAGGGTCTCGGAGCAAGAAGGTGGACGCGAGTGGTTCCCGGCTGTTGAAGCGGCACTGGTGGAGCAGGAGAGGCTCTCCGCCGAGCGCGGCCGCCTGAGCACCGAGCAACGACGCCTCGAAGCCGATGTTCGCAAAGCCACACAGTTGGCGGAGGCATTACGGGATGAGTTGAGACGAGCCGAAAGCCATGCCCTTTCTGAGCGCGCCGAGTTCGACCGGCTTCGCAACAGCCATTCGGCTCACGTGCTGAGGTCGGGGCTAAAGCCGGGGGATGAATGCCCCGTCTGCCGGCAGCCAATTCCCGACCTCGTCCCGGGCGAACCCGTCCCGGCGCTCGATTACGCAGAGGAGCGCGTCGAGCTCACGGAGCGGGAGCTACAGATCGCACGCTCGCGCCTCGACGCGGCCGAGAAGGATCTGGCGCGACACGGTGAACGGCTGCGAATGACATCGAGCAGGTTCGAGGCTTGCCGCAACGAGCTCGAAGAGGCAGTCCAGTTGGTCCGTACGCTTATGGGGGAGGCGGCCGGCGATCCGAAAGCCGAGGTTCGACGGCGACACCTCTTAGTAGAGGAAGCCCAGATCCGTATGAAGGCCGCTCGCCAAACGCGAGCCGAAGCCGAACGAGAAGAGCGCCTGGCCCGAAGGGCCCTCGACGAAGCGAACTCGACGATTCAGGAGCACGCGCAGACGTTGAGCAACATCTCCGGGATCCTCGGGGAGACGATCTCGTTGAGCGATGAGGGGCTGTGGGGGGCCTCCAAGCGCCTCGCCGAGGCCGGTAACCGCATGCTCCATGAGCTCGAGGAGAAGGTTGCGTCCGTGAAGTACGGCGTCGCGGCAGCGCATATTGCAATCCAGTCTTTTCGTGAGCGCTTTGGGGCGCGTACCGAGGAGGGGATTCACGCCGTGGCCGTGCGCCTCAAGGCAGACCTCGCCCGCCTGCAAGCCAGGGTTGAGGAGGTGCGGGCAGCGCTCGAGAGGCGAGTTCAGATCGAAGCGCAGGTATTGGAGCTGCAAAAGCAAAAAGGCCTATACGACCGCATGGTGGCCGACTTCACCGACGCGAAGTTCACCGCCTACCTTTTGGACGAGCAGCGCCGGCTTCTCTCCCGCATCGGCTCCGAGAAGTTTCTGGAGCTTACCGGGCACTACAGGTTCGACGAGGAGGGGAACTTCGACATCATCGACCAGCGAACGGGCCTGTCGAGGACTCCGGACACCCTCTCGGGGGGAGAGACGTTCCTGGCCTCGCTTTCGCTGGCGCTGGCGCTGGCCGAGGCCGTCGCAATGGAGGGCGGGAGGCTCGGCTGCTTCTTCCTCGACGAAGGCTTCGGCTCCCTCGACTCGGCCAGCCTCGACCTCGCCTTAGAGGGCATAGAGGCGCTGGCTACGCCGGGACGCGTCATCGGCCTGATCTCCCACGTAGGGGGGATGCAGGCACGCCTGGACGACCTCATCGTGCTGGAGCGAAACGCGGACGGCACCACGGAGGTGGTCCAGCACGAAGGACCAATCGGCTACGGTGCGGCGATCATCTAGTCCGCGGGCCTGGAAGTGATCTGGGCACAGCTTGGGCGCCGGCAATCATCTAGTACCGGTCCATCTAGTAGCGGTAGCTTCGCGACTTAGCAGCGAAGCGATCTTCATTACTCACCACTGCTACATCGTGCGGACGTCGATCCGGGAAATCTCGCCATTTGAACTAGGCTGTTCTTGAAGGGGCCAGTCGGATAAGCGGGCGAAAGCGCGGTCACGTCAGCAAGGGTGGGAGCTTCGTGGGAGTCCGTGTGACGAGGTTTGGGGGCGCAATGCCTCAGTTTCCACCCATAACTCACGTTCTCGAAACTTCTAACCCCGTCTCCGCTATCTGCGTCAGTGTGGCGGACGTCGTCAAACAGAACGACGTACGTGATCCGTCAAATCCGCAGCCGTTCCCGCAGCCCCAGCCGTTCCCGCAGCCCCAGCCCCAGCCGCTCCCGCAACCCGAGCCACTCCCGCAACCCGAGCCACCGCAACCCCAGCCCCTCCCGCAACCGCCGCTGGACGTCGGTCTGGCCTAGTTGCCGAAGGCCTGCCGAGGGAAGGTCTAGGTCCTCCTCAGCTACGGAGCCTCTTGGTGCTCCTCTAGTACGCGGTGACCCCGTTGGCGTAGTCCGGTGGCCATTGGGGGTGACTCAATCCCGCCGTCGCGACGTCACCTCGCCGCCGCCGTGGCTCCCGCCATGAGCCGGGCGATGTTGTCCGGCCCGAAGAAATCTGGAAACGGGAGCGTCCCCGCGAGGACGCTCACGAAGTTGTCCATCTCCTCTCGGTTTCCCTGGATCGCTCCCAGAAGCCGTTGCATCTCGGGAGGAGGAGGCTCGAGAGCGGCGAGCTGGCACGTGAAGCCGAACATGGGAAGGGCATGTTCGTTGCGTTTGCGTTCATACTCGCTCATCGCCGACCCGAAAGGAACGCCCTTGTCGTACCACGAATCGATTGCTTCGACGAGGTACTCAGAATCTCGGAACGCATCGGAGATTCCCTGGGCAGTGCAGGGATCCTTGTGGTACCCGGCATCACCAACGAGCGCCCACCCGGCACCGTAGGGCTTGCGAAAGAAGTTTGGGGCGTTTCCGGTCCCCACGAAGCGCTCCTCTCGCTTGCCCGCCCGGACCCTCTCGCCGAATTCGGGCGCCAGATCGAGCGTTCGAAGGTAGCTCCCCTCGACGTCGCGCCGGTTCGATTCGAACTCCGAGCGGGGCCAGCTGACAGGGATGCAGGTAAGCCCGTCGTGCGTCTGGAACGCCCCCCACGAACGCCGCGGCCGTACGTAGATCTCGATCCCTTCCACGGGTACGCCGCTCCAGTAGGTGTAATAGGTCGCGGCGAGGGGGCCCTTGTCGTGATACCTGGTCGCTCCCACGGTCTCAGCGACAAGCGACCTCAAGCCGTCGGCCCCTATGACGAGGTGCGACGACTCCTTTAGGGATCTCCCTTCCTCGTCTCTTCCCCTTACTCCCACAACCGACCCGTTCTCGGTCAGAACCTCCTCGACGACGAACCTCTCGCGTATCTCGGCTCCCGCCCGGGCGGCGGCGTCTAGCAGAAGCTGGTCCAAGATCCTGCGGCGGGGACCGTAAGCGGCTGAGACCTCTCCGGCAGGGCGGGGGGACCCGGCGAGCTTCAGCGGCCCGAAATCAATCTGATAATTGCGAACCGAAGGACAGCCGGTCGCGACGAGCTCATCGAGCAACCCCCACCTTCGCAAGGCCGCCACTCCTGGAGCGTGAATGAAGTGGCTCGACATGATGTCACTTGGAAACGTGGCTCGGTCGACGACCAGAACGCGGTACCCCCTGCGGGCGAGGAGCATCGCCGTTGGTGACCCCGCGCATCGTCCTCCCACAACGATCGCATCGTAGTTTCGTGCCATGGGTCCTCCCTTGTCGGTCCGGCCGGGCGGGCCGGTTCGAGGTAAAGCTAGACCCGGACCACCGTTTCCTCATCGCCAGAAACGGCCAATCACGAGAGGTGTCGGATGGTGCATTTGCACCATCCGCGGCTCAAACGAGGTGGTGCTCGAAAGCGAATGCCGTGGCGGCAGATCGAGAGGAAACGTCGAGCTTGGTGAAGATGTTCTGGAGGTGGCGGGAAACGGTGTGCTCGCTTATGAACATCTGCTGGGCGATCTCCCGGTTGGTCTTGCCCGAAGCTACCTGGCGAAGGATCTCCACCTCGCGCCTGGTCAGCCCTTTCGGCAAATTCTCGGTCGGCGATAGGAGTTCTTCCGCCTTCCGTGCGTCGACCCGGGCGCCCAGGCGCTCGAAGGCCTCTTTGGCGGCGGTGAGCTCGAACACCGCCCCCTCTTCGTGGCCGGCGGCCCTGGCAGCTAATCCCAGCACAACCCGGGCCCGAGCTGCCTCGTAGGGAGCCTTCAGCTCTTGCCATAACGACCATGCCCGGCGTGCGTTGCTCGACGCTCCTTCGGCGTCGCCGTGAGCAAGTGCGACCAACGCATGAGCGGCGGCTGCGGAGGCTTGAAAGAGGTCTCTCTTCCACTCGGCTGCGACCTCGCCTATCTCCTCAGCTGCAACGCTCGCGGCAGTGAGGTCACCCAGGGCTAGAGAGGTCTCGACTTGGGCGGCTAGGAGCCGGACGCGGTGAACAAAGCTTCCGGTGCCGCTCGATAGCGAGATGCGCAGCGCCGCGTCTGCCGCCTGCGCGTTTCCTTGAGCCAGCCGTAGAAGGGCTAGCCCCGGCTGGGGATCGCGCCCCAGCTCTAGTGCTCTTTTGAACGCGACCTCGGCCGCGGTGAGCTCGCCCCTCCGCCTACGTATGTCGCCTATCCAGTAATAGGCCTCCCCCGCGAAATATGGTGCGATGTCGATGAGTTCTCGGCTGCAGCGAACGGCATCGGCTTGTGCCTCTTCCCAACCTCCCCGAAGGTCGCTGATCTCCACACGGAACAGCCTGCATTCGGAGTGATAGGGGCTCCCGGGGTTGGTTGATTCGGCCCAAGCGTTGGCTGCTTCCGTCCACTCAGCCGCCCGTCTCAAGTCGGCTACTTCGGCGCAGGTGCCCAGCACACTGCAATAGATCCACCCCGTGATCACCGGGGTGAGCTCGCCCGCCAGTACGGCAGACATCGCTTCATCGAGCAGGGCCATGCCCTCTTTAGCCGACCCCTGGGCGATCTTGATTCGTCCCAACGTCTGGACTCCCATCGCAACGAGATCAGGCGAGCGACACCGAGCGCCGAGGCCGATGACGCGCTCGGCCAGTTCGGCCGCCGTTTGCAGGTCGCCTTCTTCCTTGGCCGCGTCGGCGTCGGTCATGAGAATCAGCCCCTGCTCGTAGCACTCCGGTTCATTCTCCAGATGGCGCCGTGCGCGCATCAGCAGCCCGGAGGTAACGGCGCCCTCGCCTCTGAATAGGTGATCCATGGCGAGAAACCACTCCCCGTAGGCGGCGCGGCGGTTCTCCCCGGCCTCAAGGAAGCCGTGGACGGCCCTGCGGCGCAGGGCCATCGACTCTTCGAGGTGAGACGTCCACCACGCAGCATCTGCCATCGCTTCCAGCTGATCTGGGTCTAGTGCCGCCGGGTCGACCCCTTGAAACAGCTCATACGCCTCAGCCCACGACTGTCGGCGCACGGCGTCGGTGGCGACGTCAACGTCCCTAGCCTCTGTCACCATCGCGCCCCCGAAATCGTTTCGCTTTCGGAATCAGATGCTAGCCACTTTGGAGCAGCTTTCGGAATGAGAGGCTAGCCACTGCCGAGGAGCTCACGATGCAGGACCGAGGCTAGAGAAACCACCGCCAGCTTTCCTGCATCGCAAACACTTTACGCGTGAAGTTGATGAGGGGAATCGCGTCCCTGAGGAGTCCGGTTCCCCTGGCAGGCGTCACATGCCGAAACGACCCCACCAGGGTCAAGCTTGCCTCCGCATGCGGCCGTACGGCCTCCACCAGGAAAGCGGACTCGCTTGGCGGCGAGGCCGGGTCCTCCCGGCTGTGCATCGCCAGTAGCGGGACGCGGATCTTGTCCATCTTCCCGGCGGGGGAAAGGTCCGTGATTGCCTGCCCAAACTCGCCAAGCTGTGAGACCAGGCTTCTTGTCCTGCGATGATCCGTATTGGTCATGATGCGGTAGATGGCGGTGGCGGCCAGGCTCAGCCCGCTCGGATCCCTTCGGTCATAGGCCTGGACGAGCTCGTCCGCCTCTCCCGGCACGAGGTACTTCCCAAGGAACTCGACAACCAGCCGGGGGGCGCGAGGATCGGGCCGCCACTCGTCGCTCGCTCCGGTCGCAGTCGTGACTCGGCCCGTCGTAACGCCTTCCAGGAGGTGGACCAAGTCGTAGTACGTGCCGACGGTCACAACGCCGAGGACCTTGGACTGGATCTCGGGCTCCTGCGCCAGCGCCACCATGGTGAAGCCGGCGCCGAACGAGAACGCTAGGACGAGAACCTTTTGCTTGCTGAAGTCGCTCAGGTACTCGATCGCTCGCCTGATCCGTTCGGGATCCCTGGGATCCAGCCTCTGATCACCGAGCGCGAGCGACGGCGCCAGAACCGTTCGCCCCAGCCGGTTGAAGCCGGTGGCTATCTCCCTGACCCTAGGGTCGGCGGGTCCGCCACGAGCTACGCCGTGGACGAGGACGATGCCCGGCATATCGCGGTTACCGCCAACGTAGAGGTCGGCCGTGCTGCCTCGGATGCTTATGGTGGAAACTCTGGGAGCCGGCAGGGAGTGAAGGGGCTTGACGGGGGAGGGGACAACCTCGGACAGCAGGAGCACGGACTTGACCGTACTTCGGACCGGAGGACTGACGGCAGCAACGACGACTGCAACGGCGAGCGCCAGGAGCAGCGTCTTTTTTCGCAAGCTCAGTTAGATAGGCTCATCCAGGCGGATCATGTCCTCCAAGGACTCGCGGCGCACCATCACGCGAGCCCGGCCGCCAAAAGCGTTGACGACGGCCGGCCGAGGCTTCTTGTTGTAGTTGGAGGCCATCGAATAGGTGTAGGCGCCGGTGGCGGGAACGACGATTATGTCTCCTCGTCCGGTCGTGTGGGGGACCCGGATGTGAGGGGAGATCACGTCCCCCGACTCGCAGTGCATTCCCACAAGCGTCATCGACTGATCGTGCGCCTCGTCGGCCCGGCTCCCGACAAACGCGGTGTACTCGGCCTCGTATAGGGCGGGCCTGATGTTGTCACTCATTCCCCCGTCAACCGACAGGTAGGCGTGCACGGGCGACGTTCTCTTGATGACTCCGGCCGTGTATAGCGTGACCATGGCGTTGCCGATCAGATACCTTCCGGGCTCGAAGCACAACCGCGGGGGCTCCATCGCATGGTTATGCGCAGACGCCCGGATGGAGCCGCCAATGAGGTCCGCCATCATCGAGAGGTTGATCGGCTGGTCGTCGGCGATGTAAGGGATGCCGAATCCCCCACCAAGGTTGATCTCATGAATCTCGACGTTCAGCTGAGAACGTATCTCCGAGGCGAAGTCGAACAGGACCTCGGTGGTCTTCGTGAACGGCTCGAAGGAGAAGATGTTCGAGCCTATGTGGGCATGGATTCCGACCAGATTCAACCACTCGCTCCTGTCGGTGCGTCTCGCCGCCTCCAAGGCCGCTCCGGAGAGCATGTCGAGGCCGAACTTCGAGGCCTGATGGCCGGTCTGGATGTGGCGGTGCGTGTCGGGACGGACTCCCGGAATCACTCGCAGGACCACCGGCTGCCGTACCCCTTCGGCTTCTGCGGCCTTCGCGACCCGGTCCACCTCTTCCAGGTTGTCGATGGCGATTCGTCCCACGCCGGCGGCGACCGCATCCCTGATCTCCGAGTCGAGCTTGTTGTTGCCGTGCAGGATCATTCGCTGGGGAGGAAAGTCGGCGCTCAACGCAACGTACATCTCGCCTCCAGAGGCGACGTCCAGCCCGAGCCCGTGCTGGTCCACGAGCTTGCACAGCGGACGACTTAGAAATGCCTTTGCCGCGTAGTAGAGGGTTGCTTCCGGGAAGGCGGCCTGGAAGGCGCGGATCTTGCCGCGGAACGTCTGCTCGCAGAAGACGAGGAGGGGAGTGCCGTACTCCTCGGCGAGATCGACCACATCGCATCCTCCGATGACGAGGTGTCCTCGGTCGTTAACGGCGGCAGTCCGCGGCAGGACGTTTTTCAGCTCCTCGACGTGCCTCACGTGAGTTCTCCCCTCGGCCCCCCCTTCGAGGGGGGGAGCGCCGTATTCCTGCGGAGTGCTCACATGCTCTCCGGAGCGCTGACGCCCAGCAGGTCCAAGGCATTTGCGATGACCTGTCGGGTGCTGTCGACGAGGCGCAGCCTTGCCTGCGTTAGCTCGTCGTCCTCGCTGAGAACTCTGCAATCCCGGTAGAACGCGCTGAACAGCGCCGCGAGGGACTGGACGTAATGGCTGAGGCGGTGAGGGGCTCGAAGCCGCGCGGCCTCCTCTACCAACTCGGGATACTCGGAGAGGCCGCGTATCAGCGCGACCTCGGAGTCGTGCGTGAGCCGTCCCAGGTCGGTCTTCTCGACGGGGCGAAGCTCCACGCCGGCCCCCTCGGCGTTGCGCAAGATCGAGCACGCGCGGGCATGCTGGTACTGCACGTAATAAACGGGGTTCTCCTGCGATTCGGATTTCACGAGCGCAAGGTCGAAGTCGATGGTGGCATCGACGGTTCGGCTCACGAGCGTAAACCTAGCCGCATCTACCCCCACCTCATCTATCAGCTCGTCGAGGGTCACGATCGTCCCGGCCCGCCTCGACATGCGCGTGGCCTCGCCGGTGGGGGCGACGAAGTTCACCAACTGGTGAAGCTTGATCTCGACGGCCTGCTCGACTCCGAGCGCTCTTGCCACCGCCTCCAGTCCCGCCACGTTGCCATGATGGTCGGCGCCCCAGACGTAGATCAACTCGTCGAATCCGCGTTCGGTCTTGTCCAGCAGATACCCCACGTCCGATCCGAGGTACGTAACCGTCCCCGCCTCGTCCGACCGGACGATGACCTGATCGCGCGACGCCCCAAGCTCGCTCGAGCGAAACCACACCGCGCCGTCCTTCTCGTACGTGTGACCCAGATCCTTGAGCCGCTGAATGCCCTCCGCGACCTTTCCCGACTCGTGCAAAGCGCTTTCGGACACCCAGTTGTCGAACTCGACTCGGAACCGCTCAAGGGTCTTTCGGTGGCCTTCGGCGATGCGCGCGGTACCGAGCTGCCGGATGACGTCGAGTTGATCCACGAGCTCAACCCCGTACTCCTTCGCTAACTGCCCGCCGAGTTCAGCCAGGTACTCGCCCTGATAGCCGTCTTCGGGGACCTTCGCGTCGCGCCCGAGCGCCTGGAGGTAGCGAGCGTGCAGCGACGCCGCAAAGCGTTCCATCTGCTTGCCGGCGTCGTTGATGTAGTACTCCCGAACGACCTCGTACCCCGCTACTTCCAGGACTCTCGCGACCGCGTCTCCGTAGGCGGCGTTGCGCCCCGACCCTACATGAAGCGGCCCCGTCGGATTCGCAGAGACAAACTCGATCAGCACCCGTACGCCGGCTCCAAGCCGAGACCGGCCGTAGGACTCCTGCTCGGATGCGATCTCGGCGACCGTTTCTTGAAGCCATCGATCGGTGAGAAAGAAGTTGATGAACCCCGGCCCCGCAACCTCTGCTTTGACCAGGAGGTCCGAGGGGGGAAGCTTCGCGATCAGGTCCTCCGCAACCTGACGGGGCGGTCTCTTGAGCCGGCCTGCCAGGATTAAGGGCAAGTTCGTCGAGTAGTCTCCGTGCTCCGCCCTCGCCGGCCTTTCTAGCTCTATCTCGGGAAGCGGACCGGCTGAGCCATCGACCAGGCCCTCAATCGCGGGTCTCAGAAGCCCCTTCAGCTGATCGGCAATCACCAGTTGGCCGGGGGGTGGTCTTCGGGCTTGTAGGTCCCGTCGAAGATCTGGCGGATGATGGAGAGCAGCTCTGCGGGCTCGAATGGCTTCGTTATGTATGCCGCCACCTTCGACTCTTGCCCCCTTTTCAGATCGGCCTGCTGTGCCCTGGCGGTGAGAAAGATCACCGGAACTCCCGCTGTTGCCGGATCCTTGAGCAGCTCCGCCCGAGCCGTCCACCCGTCCATCTTCGGCATCATGATGTCCAAGATGATGAGGTCAGGCGTGTTTTCAGCCGCCTTCTCGAGCGCCTCTCGCCCGTTGGCTGCCGTGATCACATCGTAGCCCTCCAGATTGAGGTTCACCTGAAGAAGCTCGATGATCACCGGCTCGTCATCCACGACGAGGATCGTCTTCGTCATTATGTGCTCTGCTTACCCCCTCTCGATCATAGCCGGGCACAGCCGGCTCTAACCTCCGGGGGGCGGGCCGCCGGGGACGCGCTTGGCACGGCCCCGTGGGGGTGGCTGAAAGGAGGTGCAGCAGCGACCTCCATAACGCCGGCGCCGAACACTAAAATGGCCGGGAGCCCTCGTAGCTCAGGGGATAGAGCGTTCGCCTCCGGAGCGAAAGGCCGCAGGTTCGAATCCTGCCGGGGGCACCAAA
>JALZBO010000040.1 GCA_030863545.1 Actinomycetota bacterium | reverse complement strand
GCCCGTCTAGCCGAGGGAGACGCAAAGGTCGGAGAGCTGGCGGCGCCGTTCAAGATGTCGCAGCCGGCGATCTCCCGGCATCTCAAGGTGCTCGAGGAGGCAGGCCTCATCACGCGGACCCGCCAGGCGACCGCCCGCCTCAGCCAGCTCCAGGCAGAGCCGCTAAGAGAGGCAACCGAGTGGCTGGCCCGCTACCGGGAGTACTGGGAGGAGAGCTACGAGAGGCTGGACGAGCTGCTCAAGGCTGTGCAGGAGAAAGAAGCTAAGAAGAACGACCGAAAGAAAAAGAAAGGGAGCAAGTGATGGCAGAGACAATGATCACGGCAGAGCCGGGACTCCCCCTGATCGAGATCACCCGGGAGTTCGATGCTCCCAAGGCGCTGCTCTTCAGGGCGTTCACCGATCCCGAGCTGGTCGTCCAATGGCTGGGCCCCCGCCGGCTGGGGATGGAGATCGAGACGTTCGAGGTAGAAGACGGCGGCAGGTGGCGCTTCGTCCACCGGGAGGAGGACGGCACCGAGCACTGGTTCCACGGAGTCTTCCATGGCACGCCTTCCCCAGACGCAATCGTCCGCACCTTCGAGTACGAGGGAGCCCCGGGGCACGTCTCCCTGGAGACTGCGACCTTCGAAGAGCAGGACGGGAAGACGCTGCTGCGGGAAAGGAGCGCGTTCTTGTCGGTCGAGGCCCGCGACGGAATGGTGGCTTCGGGGATGGAGTACGGCGTCAAGGAGTCGATGGAGCGGTTGGAGGAGCTCCTGGCCAAGCTCACCCCGGTGAGCTGAGCTGGCCCGTCAGCTTTACCCTCTCCGCCTGCTCAACCCCTTGCCTCGGCGTCGCAGGTACGGGCTGGGGTGGGACCAATAACGGCTCTTGCGCCGGCGCCCGGGCCTCGCCGCTACTGGTTCCGGAAGTCGGTCGCGACCTGGGCGATCGCCAGGATGTTGCCTTCGCTGTCTTTGAACCACGCCCCCCGCTCGCCCTCGATCTCCGCGACGCCGTTCACCGTCTTGAGCCCGGGCATGTCGTACTCCTCGAAAACGATGCCCCGGCTGCGCAGTTCCTCCATGGTGCTCTCGAGGTCGTCGACCAGCCACGCCGCCAACGTGTGCTGCGCCGTTCCTGAAAACTGAGTGGGATACACATCGAAGTACGTCGACCCCGACCGGTAGTGGGCACCACCGGCATCTTCCGATATGGGCGTCAGTCCAAGCTTCTCCTCGTAAAAGCGTTTCGCACGTTCGTAGTCAGCCGCGGGCAGGCTCGCCACGATGTCGAAGTTCGCAAGCATCGATCCCTCCTTTGTCTCGTCTCGCCCAGTTTTCTCGTCGCGATGGTACGCCCGCCGACGCCTCGGTTAACAAACGGAAACTGTCTGGAAAGAGTGCTACCCGGTGCGCCGCTTGTGTGACGAAAACACGGAGGAACGGCGGCTTGCCGGCTGGTCGTCTCCCGTGACGGCGGGGAGCCGGAGGGAGAACGTCGTGCCCACGCCCGGGGTCGAGGTCACCCAGATCGTGCCGCCCATCGCCTCGGTCAGCGACTTGGCGATGGCCAGGCCGAGGCCGGCCCCTCCCGAAGCACCACCTGAGCGCGACCCGCGGTAGAGCCGGTCGAAGACGTGGCCGATCTCGTCGGGGGGGATGCCGGGACCGGTGTCGGATACGTCGATTACGACGCCGTGGGCGTCCCGCCGGGCGGTCACCCGCAGCGCCGCGCCGGGGGCGTGCCGGATGGCGTTGGTGACGAGGTTCGATAGCACCTGCAGCAGCCGCTCGGGGTCGGCGAGTACGAAAAGACCCGGCTCTACGGTGACCTCGGCTTCCCGCAGCTCGATTCTCATTCCACGAAGCAGCGCTTCCTGAACCACGAGCTCTACCTCCACCGGCCGCAGCTCCAAAGCCAGCCCCTCGTCGAGGCGGGCGAGCAGCAAGAGGTCCTCGACGATCCGGCCCATCCGGTCGAGCTCCTCCAGCGCGATACCTGCGGAGCGGCGGCCGGCTTCGGTTTCGATCTCGCCGGCGAGAAGCTCGAGCTGGCCCCTCGCGATCGTGAGCGGCGTCCGCAGCTCGTGGGAGGCGTCGGCAACGAAGCGCTTCTGCGACTCGAAGGAGTGCTGCAGGCGCTCGAGCAGGTCGTCGAAGGCCGCGCCGAGGCGGCCTACCTCGTCAGAGGAGCCGTCGCCCACCCGCCGGGAAAGGTCGCCCCCGCTCTCGATCTCCTGGACCTCTTGGGTGAACTGCTCGAGAGGCCGGAGCGTCCGGCGGACGGCGAGGTAGCCGAGGAGCGCCGCCATGACCAGGCCCGCCACCGACGACCACAGCATCCCCTCGAGCAGCGCTTGAACCGAGGCGTCAACCCGGCGCTCCGAGGCGGCAACGACGAGGGTGCCGATGGTCTGGCCGCGGAGGCGGATCGGAACCGACGCCGCACGTAGGGTCTCGTCGCCAACCGAGAACCGATCGGATCTCGAGACGTCAGAGGAGAGCAACGTCCTGCCAGCGGCTGTGGCGCCGACGTCGGGTGCGCCGGCGCTCGCAAGTGCCCGGTTGGAGGGAAGGCGTACGAGCACGCTCAGCTCCTGGGAAAGCGGGGTGGAGGCCAGCCAGCTGCGGGCCGCGGGCTCCAAATCATTGGCGGCGGCGATCTGTCGGGCGGGGCCGCTCGCAAAGAGCTGCACGGTCCGCCGGATGCTGCCGTCCAGATCTCGCGTGACCTGCTGCCGGGTGACGAACACGACCAGCGACGCCACGATCATGAGGACCGCGGCCGCGATCAGCGTGTAGATCCCGATGAGCCGGAGGGCGAGGGACGACCTCCTGCCCGGGAGCGCCGCCTTAGTCCCGGCCACTGCCGCTTCCCGAGCCGGAGTTGTCCTCCCGCTGGCGTTCGAGGTCCTCGACGTCCGACCCCCGCCCGGAGCGATCCTCCCGGCGGGTCTCGTTCCGGTCGCGATCCCCTCCCCGGTCGTCGAAGGGTTCTTCCTCGACCTCTCTTTCGACCCACTCGGGCCGGTCCCCCGAGGCCGGAGAAGGAGACGGAGCAGGGGCGGCTCCGCCCTTGACCTCGACGGGCGCTACCGGCGCCAGTTCAGTGTCGCGAGCGAATACTCCCGTAACCGCCAGGACCAGAATCAGGGCGGCTGCAACGGCAGCCAGTGCAGCCAGCCTCACAACGCGATCTCCTTCTCAGGGACGAAGCGATAGCCGAGGCCCCGAACGGTGTCGATCTTGGAGGCCCCGATCTTCCTTCGGAGCGCGGCGATGTGAACGTCCACGACGTTGGAGCCGGGGTCGAATTCCAATCCCCAAACGAGGCTGAGGAGCTGCCCCCGTGAGAGGACTTGGTTGGGGTGGCGGGCCAGCGTGCCGAGCAGCGCGAGCTCCCGAGCGGAGAGCTGAACCTCTTTGCCGCCGACGAAGGCGCGGTGGGCGACCAGGTCGACGGTGAGGTCGCCGGACCGGATCGTCGCCATCCCGTCCTCGCTGTTTCTGAGCCTGGCTCGGATGCGGGCGGCGAGCTCTTCGATCGCAAAGGGCTTGGTTACGTAATCGTCGGCCCCCGCCTCCAAGCCGCCGACCTTCGAGCCGGTGTCATCCAGCGCGGTGAGGGCGATCACCGGAAGGCGCGGCTTCACCGCCCGAATCTCGGATAGGACATCCAGGCCGTGCTTGCCCGGAAGCATCAGATCGAGCAGGACGACGTCTATCGCGAGCTTGGTCGCAAGCTCCACGCCGGTGTGCCCGTCCGACGCCGACGTCACCACGAACCCACGCGGGGACAGGCCGCGCTCCACGATCTCCTGGATGCGCGTGTCGTCCTCTATGAGCAGCACTCGAGTTGCCAAGACGTCTCCAACCGGCAGCCTTGCTGCAATCGTGAAAGAAGTTGGTGAAATCCAGGTTATGGCCGGATGAAGGTTTGTTCATCCGAAGATGGCGTGACGGCGATTGCTGCAGCCGTCTGCTCATTCCCGAGGCTGCCTGAGGTGGATTGCTACAGCTGTTTGCTCATTTCTAAGACCGCGTGACGCGGATTGCTGCAGCCCGCCTATTGCCCTGGGCGATGCGTCTTGGGCGTCAGTTCGGCCAGACCCGGTCGTGCAGCTGCCGCCCCTTTTCGGCGCTGCGGTCAGCAGCGTGGCGAGACCGTTTGAATGCGCTGCCGGCGGCGTTGCCGAACCGGCCGGCCTTTTCCTCGCCCTTGCCCTCTGCCTTCCTCGAGAGCCCGTCGGCTTTTTTCTGCATTCGACGAGACCTGGGCGGGGAAAGGAAGCCGGCCACGAAAAGGACGACGCAAACGAGAGCAACTACGAAAGCGAGGATGAGTAGCTTCATGTCGTCTTTCCCACGCCGGGCCTCCGACGCCTCACGTTCCACCTTCCTTCCTTATTCATACCGCGCGCATCTACTTTTATTCGCCGGCCTGGGACTTACCTCCTCAGGTTTATTCGCGGGTCCGGACACAAGCCTCCTCGGAGACGGACCGCTTCGCGAGATGGTGGATTGACTGCCGGCGAATCGGAATCCCATCCACGTCGCAGCTTCTCGCCGGAGACGGTGCTCTTGCCCCCAAAAGGTCTTCTCCACCCCCGGGCGCCAGGCGTACGCTTTTATCCCGGTTGTGACATCTCCGGGAGGAGGTACGTCATGAAGGTCGAAGGCATTCTGGAGGCTAAGGGCACTGACGTTGAAACCGTCGAGCCCGACGCCCGAGTCGAGACGGTGGTGCACAGGCTCATGTCGAGGGAGATCGGGGCCATCGTCGTCTCGAAGGATGGCGCCAGGGTCGATGGGGTGATATCCGAGCGAGACGTCGTGAGGGGCCTCGAGAAGTATCGGGAAAGGGTCCTGGAGATGCGGGCGCGGGACATCATGAGCCGCAATGTCCTGGTCTGTTATCCCGAGGACTCGTTAAAGAGGGTCATGAGCGACATGACCAGGACCCGCAGCCGCCACCTCCCGGTCCTGCGTGATGGGGTCCTCTGCGGAATCATCAGCGTCGGGGACGTCGTCAAGCATCGCTTGGAGGAGATCGAGCTCGAGACCGGCGTTTTGCGCGACCACTACATCCTCAGCCGCTAGTCCCCGCTTTCGGCCGGTCACCCTCCTCCGGGCGAGTCGACGACGAGAAGGCCCGACTCCTCGGCCACTTCGGTCCCGAACTCGGCGCACGCATCGCGGAAGCGGCGGCGGATCCACTCGGAATCCTCCCCCTCCGCCACCTTCGTGTAGCAGTAGTCGAGCTTGAGAGGTAAAGCCTCGAGCCGACGGATCGCGGATCCGTCGAGCGTGAGGAACCACAGCAGGCCGAGGTCGTTGCGGAGCACCGCGTCGACCGCGTAGTCGTCCAGGAAGTCGCCCAGGTCGTAGAGCACCCTTCCAGAAACGCCGTGAAAGACGTGGGCGGAGTGTCCGGCGACGACGGCGGCGCCGGCGTCGACGAAGGCCTCGGCCGCTCTACGAATGTGCGCCAGGGGCGTGGTCGTCATGTTCGGACCCCAGTGGGGGGTGACGAGTACGGGTCCCGGTTGCGACGAGAACGTGGAGACGAGCCAGTCGGGGACTTCCGACCAGAGATCCGCGTAGGCGACCCCGGGCCGGTCCGGTGTGGCCGCGTAGCCCTGGGGGTGGTCCGTGGCCGCCACGACGGTCAGAGCCGTGCCGCCTGCGACGAGAGTGACCGGCGCCCTCGCACGCTCCAGGTCGGGGCCTGCCCCCACCCACTCGACCCCCGCAGCCGAGAGGTGGTCGAAGGTGTCCATGAGCGCGTCGTGGCCAAAGTCCAGGGCATGGTTGTTGGCGAGCGTGACGCAGTCGACTCCGAGGTGGGTGAGGGTCCCCACCGCCTCGGGAGGGGCCCGAAAGAAGAACGGCTTGCCCGGCTCGGGCCATCGCTCCCCTCGGGTCGAGATACAGCACTCCAGGTTGAGAAGAAAAAGGTCCGCCCGGCGCGTCGCCTCGACTACCTCTGGGGATACGAGCTGCTCGGGCGGAACCTCCTTCAGCCGCTCCGCGACCATCCGCCCGAGCATCGTGTCCCCGGCGAGAGCGATGGTGATGGCTATGTCAGATCACCATCGCGCTGCCGCCGGCTACGCAGGCGCTCGACTAGTCCCGTTCGCAACATGACCCATGACCAGGACGAGCGAGCTATCCAAGGGGCGACGGCGTGCTTGAGCCTGGGGTCAAACACCAGCTGACTTCGTCTGTCCCCCACCTCCAGATAGCCATCCTCGGCGGTGTTGGTACGCCAGTCGTCGTCGAGCTTGCCCTCCAGGCTCAGCCGATACCAGCGCTGGTTCTGCCAGCCATGGTCGTGAGGGAAACCTGCCTCCAAAAGCCGTCGACCGTGCTGCGCCCTTTTTTCGAGCACCCGCCTCGATCGAAGAGGCGCGTGCAGGCAAACGATCTTGCTCGAGCATTCCGTGGAGTTAGAAATCCCCCTAACGGCGTGAGCGCCGGCCTCGATCCGTAAGTCGGGCGTCGCCCTGGGAATCCACTTTCTCGGGTACTCCATTTCGACGAACGCGATCTTGCCCGAAGCAACCAGCTCGGGGCACCGGGCTGGCGGTCCTTGAGGTTGACGGGTTCTGTACGTCATGGTGAGAAGCGCCCTGGCGTCGGTCCAAACTTGGCCTCGCTGCTGAATGAAGTTGACAACTTCTGCTTGAATCGCCCCTGCAGACGAGGCTTCCAGAGCGTTGACGAGACTGCCGCCTTCCGCGCTCCAAAATTCGTCGGCATCAACCGGCAGGATCCAGTCCGCGCCGGCTTTTCCGGCTTCTCTTGCAAGTTCCGTGATGAGGTCGGCCTGGCGATAGGGCCCCTCGTTTCGCGTCCACAGCACGTTCGCCGTCTTTGCCAGCTCCCTCAGGACAAGGGGGGTAGCGTCGGACGAGCCGTTGTCCACGATCCGGAACTCGCTGACTCCTTGGTGAAGGTGATACCTCACATTCACGCCCAAGATGTCCTGCTCATTCCGCACGAGCATGACTGCCGAGATGTTGGTCATGGCATCGCAAATGGGGTTGTCATAGCCCCGTAAGCAAGACCTTGGTCATCAGGTCGCCCACGGGGCACCGCAACGTAAGTAGGCCTACTGCTACTTCTTCCCGTCGCTTGACCCCGCCGCCACCGTGTCGGCAAAGCGAAGCAGCTCTACCGGGATCGGGAAGATGATCGTGGAAGTCTTCTCGGCCGACACCTCCACCATCGTCGACAGCAGGCGCAGCTGCATAGCGGACGGGTGGGCCTCGAGCACCCCTGCCGCCCGCCCGAGCGACTCCGCCGCCTCGAGCTCACCCTGGGCGTGAATCACCTTCGAGCGCCGCTCCCGCTCGGCTTCGGCTTGCCGTCCCATCGCCCGGCGCATCGCCTCTGGAAGCTCCACGTCCTTGAGCTCCACGAGCGTCACCTTGACGCCCCAGGGGTTGGTCAGGTCGTCGATGATCTGCTGGAGCTGCTGGTTGATCTCGTCACGCTTCAGCAGCAGGTCGTCGAGCTCGACCTGCCCGAGGACGCTCCTGAGCGTCGTCTGGGCGACCTGCGAGGTAGCGTACATGTAGTTCTGGATCTGAACGACGGCCTTCACGGGGTCGACCACGTTGAAGTAGGTGACCGCGTTCACCCGCAGTGTCACGTTGTCCCTCGTGATGACGTCCTGGGGAGGGATGTCGGCGGTGACCGTCTGCAAGTTGACCTTAACCATCCGGTCGACGACCGGGATGATGAGAAACAGTCCCGGGCCCTTGGCCCCGACCACCCTCCCGAGCCGGAAGATGACGCCTCGCTCGTACTCCGCGACGATCCGAACCGCCTTGACGAAGATGAACAGCGCAACTACGAGGGCAGCCGCGAGGCCGAGCACCTGATTTTCCATTTGAGTCTCCTATCCTTGGTCGATCTTGTCCGAACCTGAAGGCTTGGCCAGGGGCTCCACCACGAGATCCAAACCCTCGTAGCCGATGACCCGCACCTGATCGCCGTCCTTGAGCTCGCCTTCTCTGGCCCTGACGTTCCACCACGCCCCGCCCACGAACGCCTGCCCGCGGTTGCCGTTCGCCCGCCGGGTGGTGAGCACCTCCCCGACGTACTGATCCTCGCCCGTCAGGGGGGGATGCCGCCTGTGGGTGCGCACCACAAGCCTCCCGGCGACAACCACCGCCGCCGTCACGACCACGACAACCGGGAGGATGACCGCGAGGCTGACGCGAATCCCGGGTACTTCACGGAACAGGAAGACGCCGGCGAGCAGAAGAGCAACGGCTCCCGCGGCCGCAGCGATGCCTACGCCAGGGGCAAACAGCTCCGCGATGAAAAGCGCCGCGGCGACCCCGAGCAGCAACAAGCCGACCGCATTTACAGGCAGCACGGCAAGCCCGAAAAGCGCCAGGACGATCGAGATCACGCCCACCGCCCCGCCTGCTCCGATCCCCGGGCTCATCAGCTCGTACACGATGCCGAGGGTCCCGAGGGAAAGCAGCAAGAAGGCCACGTTCGGGTCGGCGAGGGTGTTCTGGATCCGCCGGAACAGCCCAAGCTCAAAGGGCACCGTGGCGGCTCCCCGAGTTTGTAGCGTGACACGTCGCTCGTCGGCGCCCACCTGCACCTCCCGCCCATCTACCGACTCGAGCAGCTCGGGCAGGGAACGGGCGACGAGGTCGACGGCCCTGATCTCCGCCGCCTCGGCGGCCGGAACCGATCTGCCCTCGGTGACGGTCGCACGGGCAAACTCAACGTTGCGGCCCCTGAGCCTTGCGATCGACTCCGCGAAGGCCGCCGCGTCGTTGACGACCTTGCGCTGCACGTCCTGGCCCCCCTCGAGGTTGACTGGCGTCGCCGCACCAATGGCGGTCCCGGGCGCCATTGCGGCTACGTGCGCCGAGAACGTGATGATCGCGCCGGCGGAGGCGGCACGGGCGCCGCGAGGGCTGACGTAGACGATCACGGGTACCTCAGCCGCGATGAAGTCCTGAACGATCTCCCGCATCGACGTGTCGAGGCCGCCCGGGGTGTCGAGCTCCACGACGAGGGCTCGGCTGCGGTCACGCTCGGCTCGCTGCAGGGCATCGCCCAAGTAATCGGCGACGACAGGGGTGATGGGGCCGTCCACGGTCGCGACGAGGACATGCGAGCTGGACGGCTCGGCCGAACGAGCCCCAGCGGGAAGAAGGGCGATCGCCGCCGCCGAAAAGGCAAGCACGGCTCTTCTCGAGCGGCGCATTGCGGAAACAGCGGGACGTTTCATGCCCCTTCCTCCTTGCATCCATGGTAGCGACTAGGAATAGATCGCCAACGATGTCGATACGCTTAGCCCGATGGGCGAGGACTGGAGACGCAGCCGCACTCGGCGAATGTGGTCGCTCGCCAGGCTGGTCCGGCACGCGGGGATAGCCTCGATCTCGGGCGCAGCAGCGGGGCTCATAGCGGGAGGGCTCGCCTCGGGCGTGGCGGTTCGGATCACGGCTTCGGAGCCCTGGCTCCTGATACTTGCGAGCATGGCTGCGCTTGGGTGCTCGCTGGGACTCGGCTTCCTCGCGGTCCGCCCCGCGCTCGACTCCCTCGGGAAGTGGCGGGGCCTGGTGTTCGGCCTCGTGCTTTTGGGGACCTTCGGCTTTTCGATCATGTCGGCCGGCGACCGCGAGTTCCTGCGTTTCGGATCGGCTTGGCCGACCTGGGTGACCTTCACCGCGATGTTCGTCGGTTACGGCCTGCTCGTCTCTCCTATCTACAATCGACTCGACATGTCGGTTCCGCGCCTTCCTCCCGACAGGACGATCCGGTTTCCGACGATCGCCGCCTACGCAGCGATCGGCCTCTCGGCGCTCGTCGGCGTCCTGGCAATTCCCCTCGCGGTTGCGTTTGCAGGCCCGGTCCCGGCCGCCCTCTACGCCCTGTTCTTCCTCGTTGCCCTCGTCAGGGTGATGATGCGGCGCAGCCAGATCACCGAGAGGTGGGGCACGGCCATGGCCCTCTCCCCCATGGGGCAGCGCCTTCAACTGGCGGTCCTCGGCCTCCCCTTCATAGTCGGCACGTTCCTCACGATGCGGTCCATCGCCCTGATGTTCTGACGGTACGAACATGGCGCACCGAGCGGTTCCGTCGAGGCGTAGGTCGAGCGTTCTTCCGGTCGCCGTCTGGGTGCTGCACATCGCACTCCCGATCCTCGGGCTGTGGCTGCTCATTGCCCGCCCCGAGTTCGACGTCAGGTGGGAGAACCATCACGCCCACTTCTGGCTGGTGACCGCCGCAGCGGGGATCAACGTGCTTCTTGCGGTTAGGGTCAGCGAGCAGGCCCGGCAGCATTCCGATGCCCGCCTGTTGCTGGTCTCACTCGGCTTCCTCGCCGCCGCCGGGTTCCTCGGCCTCCATGCCCTCGCCACCCCCGGAGTGATCGTCCCGGAGAGCAATGCGGGGTTTGCGGTAGCGACCCCGGTCGGCCTCGGGCTCGCCGCCGCGTTTGCTGCGTGGTCGGCCGCCGACTTCAAGGATCGGACGGCAAGACGGATCGTTCGGATGGCCTTCCCCTTGAGGGTCGTCCTGCTGCTC
>JALZBO010000030.1 GCA_030863545.1 Actinomycetota bacterium | reverse complement strand
GGGGCAATTCGAGCGTATCAGCGGCTGGTGTCGCCACTTCTGCCGTCGCGATGCCGGTTCGTGCCGTCGTGCTCTAGCTACGCGATAGAGGCTATACGGGTGCACGGACCGGGTCGGGGCGCTTGGCTGACAGTCAGGCGGCTGGCGAGGTGTCAGCCCTTCGCGCAAAGCGGCTTCGATCCGGTGCCGCCCCGAGGATAACCGTGTTCAACGCAATCGTGCATGGGATGGGCCGGTTGATGGCCTATTTCTATGAGGTGGTCCCCAATTACGGGCTGGCGATCATTCTGCTGACGGTGGCGGTGCGCTTGGCGATGATTCCTCTGGCCGTGAAGCAAGCTCACGTGATGGCGGCCAACCGGGGGAACCAGGAGAAAATTCGGAAGCTCGCGCCCGAGGTCAAGAAGATAAAGGAGAAGTACAAGGACGATCGGGCGAGGCAGTACGAGGAACAGAAGAAGCTTTACGACCAGCATGGGATCAACATGCTGGGGGGATTGTCCGGCTGCCTGCCGATGCTGCTGCAGGCACCGATCTTCGCCGCGATGTACCAGGTGCTCTCGGGCTGCAACAAGCTCTTTGGGTCTGGGAGGCGCTGCGTGCCTGGCTTTCACATTCCGGACGCGAGTGAGCTGCACGCGGCGATCGTCTCCGGAAGAGCCACTTTCTTAACCATGAACCTTAACTTGCACCCGACCGAGGTCTATCGGGTGGCAGGACTCGTGGAGGCCATCCCCTACTACCTGCTGGTTGCGTTGATGGGCTACACGATGTGGTACCAGATGAAACAGATGGCGAAGGCGCAACCCGTCGACCCCCAATTTGCGCAGACGCAGAAGATCATGCAGGTCATGCCGCTCGTAATCGTGATCGCGTCGCTGAACTTCCCGGTTGGGCTGACGGTTTATTGGACAGCGAGCAACATCTGGACGATCGCGCAGCAATATTTCCTGATGAAACGACTGGGGATCGAGGCGCCGGCGGCAGGCACCGCTAAAAAGAGCGAGGCGCCGGGGCTTTTCAAGACCCTGCTGGCGGGCCCGAAGGTGGCCGAGAAGAGGGAAGGCGCATCCACCGACGATGCTCCCAAGGAGCCAAAGAGCGGGAAGGGGAGGGAGCGAGCGCCTCAAAGGGAAGGGGCACGACCAAAGGGAGAGAAAGGCAAGGTGGGCAACACACGAGGTGCGTCCTCCAGGTCACGCCCCGGTCGAGAGCCAAGAGGAGACCAAGACGGAGAACGAGCCCAGCGCGGGGCCGCAAACAGTGCCAAGGAGCGGGTGCGCAAATCCGACGGGGCCCGGCCGGCGACGGAGGCTGTCAAGGAGGGCGCGGCAGACTCCTCGAAGAGGGGTAGTGCGGCGGGAGCCCGGCCAGCGACTGGGGCCAGCCGCGGAAGCTCGTCCAGCCGTCCCGCCGCGAAGAGCGGGCGCGGGGGAGGAAAGGCAAAGAGCGGCGCCAGACGCAAGGGCAAGGGAGGGCGCAGGTGAGCGAGCGGGAACAGCGCGAAGGCATCCCTCAGTCGGGAGAGGCTGGGGAGGAGGCTCTTCCCTATGACGAAGACCTGCTCGAGGACGCGCGGGAAGATGCGCTGGACTTCTTGGAGGGACTGCTCGACTCGATGGACGTCGATGGAGAGGTCAGCGCTGAGATAGAACCCGACGGAACCATCGCGGCCTTCATCGAGGGATCGGACGGCGGGTTGCTCATCGGGAGCCGGGGGCAAACGCTCGATGCCATTCAGGAGCTTCTCCGTGCGGCCGTCCAGGCACAGGCTCAAGCTCGAATCCGCGTGACGCTCGATATCGAAGGATACCGGGAGCGCCGCCGGGAAGCCGTGCGCAAGCATGCCGAGGCGATGGCGGAGCGGGCTGCCGAGGAGGGGGAAGCAGAGCTGGAGCCAATGCCGGCTTTCGAAAGAAAGATAGTCCACGAGACTGTCGCCGGCATCGATGGGGTAACTAGCTACAGCGAGGGACAGGAGCCGCGCCGCAGGGTACTGATTCGCAGGGAAGCGTAGGCCGCGGGCTCAAAGCGAACGTTCGTCCTTGGGCGCCCCTGGCGTTTCCCGTGAGACGGCGTCGAGTCCAGCCATATGACCGTATTCACGGGGTCGCCAACTCTTGGCCGCCTTCCTCGTAACGCACGAGCATGTTTCACGTGGAACGTCACGTCGGAACTTTCGAGCGTCAAGGCTCGTCTGTTGCGGATCTCGGGCCGGCAGAATCGGCGAATCCCAACGGCAATGCGGCACCGCTCCTAGCTGCTCCTTATTCGACAGGCGGACCTCGTTGGAAAAGGACCGGGCTCGTCGCCCTAAGTTCCTTCCACTGCGCGCCGGAACTAGGGGTGGCGGGTAGAGTTGTCCCCGCGCGTGCTTCGAGGGAGGCCAGAGTTCGTCTACCATTTCCGCCACCCCCCTCTCGATCGCCACGATCCCGACATCTGGTTCCTGGCGGGAAATCCTTGCGATAGCAGCGACCGCGCTTATCATCGGTAGAGCGCCTTTTTGGACAGGTACCCCTAACGCGGAAGGGCACCGTCATCGTACAGAACCCGACCTCCCTCGATATGTGGCCCCGGCCCCCCCGCACCCGCGTCCTTGCCGTCGTAAACCACAAAGGCGGGGTCGGGAAGACCACGACGGTGGTGAACCTCGGCGCGTGGCTTGCCCTTCACGCGGCGAAGGTCCTCGTTGTCGACCTCGACCCCCAGGCGAACGCCACCACCGGCCTGGGCATCGACAATCGCAGGGTGGCTGGAAATATCTACCAAGTCCTGGTAGAGGGGCAGGATGCAGAGGACGCGATCGAGGCGACCGCCGTGAGGAACCTGTACTGCATCCCGTCCACGATTGACTTGGCCGGCGCCGAGATCGAGCTCGTGACCGCTTTCTCTCGAGAATTGCGGTTGAAGCGTGCGCTCGAGCCGGTCGCAGCCGAGTTCGATTACGTGCTCGTCGACTGCCCCCCATCACTCGGCTTGCTCACGATCAACGCACTGACCGCGTCGGCGGAGGTCGTCGTGCCGATCCAGTGCGAATACTACGCGCTGGAGGGGCTCGGCCAGTTGCTGAAGAACATCAACCTCGTGAAGGCAAACCTGAACCCGGCGCTGGGGTTGTCGGGAATAGTTCTCACGATGTTCGACCGTCGCACCAGGCTTGCCGAGCAGGTTGCAAAGGAGGTGCGAGCCCATTTTCCCGGCAAAGTCTTCTCGACCGTCATTCCCCGAAGCGTCAGGCTCTCGGAAGCCCCTTCGTTTGGCCAGCCCGTGGCGCTATACGCCCCCCTGTCATCCGGAGCCGCCGCCTACCACTCGTTGGCGATGGAGGTGGCCGGAGTTGCGGCCGAAACGCCGGCGCAAGGGTGGCCGCACGAGGCCGGACAAGGCCCGAACAGTCCACGCTCAGCCGACGAAGAGCCGCCGGCGCCCCGAGATGAGGCGGCTCCTGCCGGGCAAGAGCCTGCCGATGCTCCCTTCGGCGCTCGCGGCTTTCACGGAGGGGATCGAGCCCCGAGCAGCGGAAGCGCAAACGGAGGCCCCGCGTCCACCTTTCAGAGGTCGATGAGCGTCCCGCATGTGGACTCCGACAAGGCGGTAGGGGAGCAGTGAACGTAAGAGGGGGATTGGGAAAGGGCCTGGGCGCCCTCATCCCTCCGGGTGCAAGCACCCTCGAGGAGCTCCCGCCTTCGTCCATCGTCCCGAATCCCCGCCAGCCTCGTAAGCAGATCGACGAAGAGGGCCTGAACAACTTGGCCGCTTCGATTCGGCAGCTAGGGCTGCTTCAGCCGGTGGTAGTCCGCCGAAGGCCGGACTCGGGTTACGAGCTCGTTATGGGGGAGCGCCGGTGGAGAGCCGCCCAGAAGGCGGGTCTCGCCACGATTCCCGCCGTCGTAATAGACACAGACGACCGTGGTTCCCTTGAGCGAGCGCTCGTCGAAAACATCCAGCGCCAGGATCTCAATCCCATCGAGGAAGCTGCCGCGTACCGCCAGCTGCTAGATGAGGCGGGACTCACGCACGAACAGCTCGCCGAGAGGGTCGGGCTCTCCCGGCCTGCAGTAACCAATGCGATGCGCCTTCTCGATCTGCCAGATTCCGTGCAGGCGATGGTGATGAACGGGCGACTCTCGGCGGGGCACGCGCGCGCGTTGCTGGGGCTCGAGGGCCATCCTCTCCTAGAGCGATTGGCGCAGCGCGTGGCGTCCTCAGGCTTGTCCGTTCGAGAGACCGAGGAGCTCGTACGCCGTGAGCGGGAGGAGCCGGCGCTCGGCGACGGGCGCCAGCGTCACTCCCGGAATCGGGTGTCCTCGGACCCGAGCCTCATAGAGATCTCCGAGCTGTTGTCGGAGGAGCTGCAAACGAGGGTTAGGGTCTCGATGGGACGTGGGAGGGGCAAGATCGTCATCGACTTCGGATCGACCGAGGATCTCCTGCGGATCTGGCGGCGGATTTCTAGGAACCAGTAAAGAAAGCCGCTACGGCGAGTCGGGCTCGTACGAGAAGTATCGCTCGAGGGCCCCGACGAGAACCTCGGCGAGCGAGTCGAGAGATTCGCGAAATAGTTCCAGCTCCTGGGGATTCGAGATGAAGAAGGGCTCTACTATGACGGCCGGCATCTGCGTTTCGCGAAGCAGCGGGTAGGACTTTCCATGGGAGCTGCAGTTTGGGCGGCCCCACTGGATGAGTGCTTGCTGAATCAGGCCTGCAAGGTGCTCGCTCGGCTCGGACGCGACGTTGCCGAGCTCGAAGTAGTAGGTTGCGGCGCCGGCGGCGATCGGCGAGGTGTGGGTGTTGAAGTGAATCGACAGGACGAGGTCGGCTCCAAACCGGTTGGCCAGCTGGGCGCGCTGGGACTCCGATGGACCGTCGTTCGGGCCACGAGTGAGAATCGTCACCGCCCCACGCGCTTCCAGGTGCCTGGCGATCTTTGCCGAAAGCCTGAAGGCCCACTCCGCTTCGCTCTCTCCTGAAGGACTGACGCCTCCGGGATCCTGCCCCCCGTGCCCTGGGTCGATCGCGATGCGCTTGCCCCACAGCCCCGGAGGACTCGCCCGGCGAGCCTCCCGTTCGCTTATCCGGGGTCCCAGGCCCGGCTTCGTAACCAAGCGGAGGCGCTCGAGGGCGCGCATCGTCTCGTGTCCGACGATGCCGTCCTCGTCTATGCCGAGGTTGCGCTGAAACTCCCTGAGCGCGGCGGCCGTTCTAGGACCGAAGATGCCGTCGTGCTTGCCTGCGGTGAACCCGAGGGCGTTGAGCCTTGCCTGCAGCTCCCCCACGTCATCGCCCCTCATCATCGGCTGGCTGAGCTGGAGGGGGCGGTCGCCTAACGACCAGCTGCTCTCTACGAGGGCCCGCCAGGTGGCGTCACCGACGATCCCGTCGACGTCCAGCCCCCTCTTTTGCTGAAACTCCTTGAGAGCGATCTCGGTCGAGGGCCCGAACGTCCCACCGCGCTCACTCGGCGCAATATCGAATCCGAGCTTCTCCAGGCGGGTCTGCAGGTCCGCAACGGCCCTCGAGTGCTGGCCCCGTCGGATTGGTTCCACCGCGGAAGCTTAACGCCGCTGGATTGATTCGACCCTCGCTATGAAGGCACCTCGCGGTGCGCTAGTAAGAGCTCGCCAGCGTTAGCGGCCCTGACCCTCCAGCCACCTCTCGGCATCCATTGCCGCCATGCACCCCATCCCCGCCGCGGTTACCGCCTGGCGGTAGACGTGGTCGACGACGTCGCCGGCTCCGAACACCCCTTCGACGCTCGTCCGGGTCGAAAAGTTGGTGTCGGGACCCCAGTCCGAGGAGAGGTCGCGGCCGACTCTCAAATACCCCTCGTCGTCGAGCTCGAGCTTGCCCTTTAAAAGCGAGGTGTTGGGGTCATGCCCGATCGCGAGGAAGAAACCTTGCGCCTCGACCTCGCGGGTCTCCCCGGTCTGCGTGTCCTTGACTACCGCGCCCTTGAACGCCTGGTCCCCGAGCAGGTCGACGACCTCGACGTTCCATATGAAATCGATCTTCGGGTTCGAGAACGCCCTTTCTTGCATGATCTTCGATGCGCGCAGCTCGGACCTGCGGTGGAGAACCGTTACCTTTTCGGCAAAGCGCGTGAGGAAGGTTGCCTCCTCCATCGCCGAATCCCCTCCTCCCACTACCAGCAGGCGCTGGTTTCGGAAGAAGGCGCCATCGCATGTGGCGCAGGTCGAGACGCCGCGGCCCATCAGGCTGCGCTCCTTCTCCAGGCCGAGCATCCTCGCGGAAGCGCCAGTTGCGACGATGACTGCCTCTGCCGTGTGGACGTTCTCCCCGACCATCACCTTCAACGGGCGCTCCGAGAAATCCACGTCCGATACGTCGCCCTGCAGGTACGTGGTGCCGAAGCGCCCCGCCTGCTTCTTGAGAATGTCCATGAGCTCCGGCCCCATCACGGGGTCGACGAACCCGGGGAAGTTCTCAACGCCGGTCGTTAGCATCAGCTGGCCGCCGGCGTCGAACCCTTCGATGACGAGTGGCGACAGGTTTGCGCGGGCGGCGTAGAGAGCGGCCGTCAGCCCGGCCGGCCCCGATCCGATGATGATGACGGTGTGGTCTTGGTTGCTGCTCATCTACTCTTTCTCGCTCCCAATGCTTTGAAGCATAACGGTCCGGACTCCTCGTTTATGCCCGTGGCGCTCAATGGGGCAGGTCAATTGCTAGTCGAAGAGGGTCTTTTAGCTCGACGACCCTTGGACAGCCGGAGCGCCTCAGCCCGAAGCCCCAGCTGAGCGTCGCCTCGAAGTCCCCGGCCTGCTCCAGCTCGGCTAGCTGCCGGAAGTTGGGCCTGAACTCCGTCGGCCCAGTATAGGTCCGCTCAACCCGTTCCCCGGAGGTCGTCACTCCGGTCGCCCCGTGAAACACGACCCGGAAGAGGCCGGTGCCGGCCACCTGCATACGCTCTCCGCTCCCATCCCTCGTGAGCGATTGCACCCTGGAGATCTCGTAGCGAGGAAGCATCCCGGCCGGGGCGGGCACCGGCGGGGGCCGCTCCGGCGGGACGAACTCGAACGTTATCCGATCAAACCCGGGATGGGTCCCCACCCGCACATCCGTCAGGACCACGAAGGTCTGGCCGCCTCCCTCAAGCTTCGGGCAGGAGGGGGTGCCTTGCTTGCCCGGCTGGCCGCCTTGTGGGATCCCCGTCGAAGGTGGGGTCGGCGAGATGGGGCTGGTCGCAGTGGGCGAGGCCGGCGTCGCCGTCGGGGGAGTCGGCGACGGGGTCGGGGGAGTCGGCGACGGGATCGTGGGGGCCGGGGCGGGCGTCCCGTCGCAGGCGAGCAGAAATAGCAAGACGAGCGCCGCCAACGAGAGACGAAGCCTCACGGATCAAGACTATAAGGGCTACTAACGCGAGGAACCGTTTACCCTCCACTTGATGACAGAAACAGATTTGTACTGCTCGAATCACCCCAAGCGAGCCACTCGAGTGAAGTGCAGCTCCTGCGGCTCCCCAATATGCGTGCTGTGCATGAACGAGACCGCCGTGGGGATGAAATGTCCTGCCTGCGCTCGCCCCGGGGGGGCCGCCCGGATGGAGGCGCGGCGTTGGCGTGCGGGGGTTGCGGGGCTCGCTTCGTCGGCGGCGATCGGCGCCCTCCTGTCTGTTGTCCGGATCGGACGATTGGGCTTCCTCATCGCCCTGCTCGCAGGGGTCGTCTGCGGATCGGTGGTCAGAGCCGCAGGGAAAAGACGGCCGGGGCTCGGAGGAACGGCTGCGCTCGCGACCGCTTGCGGCTTGGCACTGGGCGCACTGGCCGTCGGGGTTCCGGTGCCGGCGCTGTTCAGCTCCGGATTCGTGGTAACGGTTGTGGCGGCTACGGTCGCGGCGGCGTTCACCGCCGGCCGCTAACCCGTTCCTCCCAAGCCTCCTGGCCCGATTCATCGGATTCAGGAGGGTGGGCGCTGGCCGATTGATCGGATTCCGGAGGGTCAGCGCCTAAGGGCACTCGTTCGACCTGCTCAGAGCCAGTCTTTTCGCCGAAACGCGATGTAGAGGGCTAGGGAAATCGAGATCATCAAGACGGTTGCAACGACGACACCCCAGGGTCGTTGGGATCCGGGGTATGGAACGTTCATCCCGTAGTAGCCGGTTATGAGCGTCGGCACGGCTATGATCGCGGCCCAGCTGGTGACCTTCTTGACGATCTGATTCTGGCGGTAGTCTCGCAGGCTGAGGTTCGTTTCGACGATCGTGCTCACGAGGTCCCGAAGGGAGTCCGACGCCTCGCTGACCCTGAGGATGTGATCGTAGACGTCCTGATAGTAGGGGTAGAGCTCAGCGGCCACCACTCCCTGCTCGCGGCGCATGAGAGCGCTCACCGCCTCCCTCAACGGCACGACGAGCCGGTGGAAGCGCACCATCGCCCGGCGCATCTCGAACCAGGTTCTCTGCTCTGTCGGGTCTAGCGGCTGCTCGGAGAAGATGCCCGCGCTGACCTCGTCGTAGTACTCGTCGAAAACTTCTACGGCGTCGAAGTAGCCATCGACGACTACGTCCAGCAACCCGTACAGGAGGAACGTGACTCCGTGAACCGCCAAGTCAGGGGAGCGGTCCCACCTCTCGAGGACGGGCTCGACCGAGAACCCCTCATCCTTGCGGACGGTTATGAGCCATCGCGGATTGATGAACGCGTTTATCTCCGTCTCCAGCAAGGTCCCCTCTTCTCGATCGACCCTGACGGCGTAGCAGGAGACGAAGAGATGCGTGTCGTACCGGTCGAGCTTCGGCCGCTGGTGGGGGCCCACGGCATCCTCGACCGCCAGCTCGTGCAGTCCAAGCTCAATCGCCAGCTCGCGTAGCTGTTCGCTGTTGGGCCGGCAAAAGTCGACCCACACCACCGTGTCGGGGTCCTCCAAGTGGTCCGAGACATCGGCAAGCGGAAACCCTTCCGCCTCTACGATCCCCTTGCGGTAGGCCCGCGTCAGTGCCCCGTTCATGACTTAGCTATATGCCTACTTTTGGTTGTTCGCAATCTCCTCCGGTGAGGCTCCCCCGCTCACGGTGCCGATTCGCCCGCAGGAGGCGTGAATAGGATTGCCGCATGGTGCAGCGCCGACAGCGGCTTCGCCGGGGAGCCGCGCTTCCCATCAGGTGGATCGGGAGGCTCGTCCGCGCGGTGCTCGGCCCTCCCGCCCGCGCCATTCGCGGATCTGCCCGCATGGTGGCAGACCCAACCCGGCAGGTCGTGGACTACTGGGGGTCCGAGCGGGCGACGATCAGGCAGGCGTTCATCGCGAACGTGGTATCGGGCGTAGCGTCGCTCGTCTCTGGCCTGACCCTTGCCGCCATGGATCAGCGCCTCGCGGCGATCGAGGGGCTGTTCATACTCATACCCGTATCGATCGGGCTGCGCGGCAGCATCTACGGCGCACTGTCGGCCCGTCTCGGCTCGGCGATCCACACTGGCCTTTTCTCGGTCTCGCGAAACCGCAGTGGGGCGCTTTTCCAGAACGCCTACGCCTCGGCGCTTCTGACCGTGATCACCGCGATCATCATGGCGCTGCTCGCCCGCGCGATTGCTGCTCTTCTCGGGATCCCGACGGTCTCGGCCTGGGACTTCGCGGCCATCGCTTTGGTGGGCGGGCTCCTGTCCTCGGCGGTTGTCCTCGCCTTCACCGTCTACCTCTCCGTTGTGTCGTTTCGCAGGAGCTGGGACCTGGACTCCGTGGGGGCCGTCCTGGTGACCACCATCGGCGACCTCGTGACCCTGCCCAGCCTTTTCCTTGCCTCGTTCCTCGTAGAGGTCCCTGGGGTGACCGAGGCGGTCGGGGTGACTGGCTGTGTGATGGCCGTCATCGCGAGTTGGCGAGGCTGGGCCAACGTGAGCCCGATTGTCAGGAGGATCGTGAGGGAAAGCCTGCCGGTCCTCTGTATCGCGATCGTGCTGGACATCCTTGCGGGCGCGGTCGTCCAGCCCAGGATGTCCGAGGTCTTCCTGCCCCTCCCCGCATTCTTGATCCTGCTTCCCGGCTTCCTGGAGAATACGGGAGCTTTGGGCTCGATCCTGGCGGCAAGACTAGGCTCAAAGCTGCATCTTGGCGCAGTCACGCCCAGCGCGAGGCCGGGGGCGCCGGCGCTTCTCGACGGATCCATAGTCTTCGGCTTGGGGCTGACGATTTACGCGATCACCGGCGTAAGCACCCTCGTCGTATCCAACGCCCTGGGAGCGGCGCACCCGGGCGCCGGTGCGTTCATCGGGGTCGTCATGTTCGCCGGGCTCCTTGCGACGCTGATCGCTGCCGCCATCGGCTACTACGCCGCGATCATCACCTACCGGTTCGGGTGGGACCCGGACAACCACACGATTCCGCTCGTCACCAGCGGCATGGACCTTCTGGGGGTGGTATGCCTGGTGGTGGGTCTGAACCTGTTCCGGATAGGCTGACCGGGGGACGAATTCGACGACATGGAAGCCGTAGAGACCCGCAAAACCGTCAAGGGTCAGCTCGCGGAGATAAAGGACCTCTCCGAGCTAATGGTGGACCTCGCTTACGCGGCCGTCTTCTTCTCCGACCTCGATTTAGCGCGCGAGGTCGGTCGGCTCGAGGAACAGATGCACGGGGACCTGCACGACGTGCGCAAGTTGGCCATCCTCGCCGCCCGCAGTCCGGAAGATGCGGAGCACATGGTGGGGGTCCTTGCGATCTCGTCGGCGATCGAGAGGATCTCGGATGCCGCAGCCGACATCGCCCGGGTTGCCGGACCTCCCAGAGGAGCTCTCGAGTCGTTGATAAAAGATCTGAGGTACGCGGACGAGATTGTCTCCCGGCTCAAGGTGGCGGAGGGATCAGCGGCCGCCCACCGAACCTTGAGGGACCTAGCCTTGCCGGTCGAATTGGGGGTTTGGGTGATAGCGACGCGGCAGGAGGGGAGGTGGAGGCTCGACCCCGACCCCGACCAGGTCCTGTATCCCAACCTCACGATCCTAGTGCGGGGACCCGAAGACGGAGTCAACGAAGCGCGTCAACTGATGGGCGTTCCGAGGCTTCTTGCCACACCGGAGCCTCCGCAGACCGCGCTAACCGACCTCGATCGAGCTGTCGACCTCCTCGTCGAGATGAAGAACTCGGCGGAGGTAGCGGTCGGGCTTGCCTACTCGGCGTTGTTGTTCAACGACAAGGCGCTCGCAACGGAGGTCGCGCACCTGGAAGAACGTTCGGACACCCTCCATCACGAGCTCGAGTCGTGGGTTCTGCGGAGCTCGCGCGATACCGAGAACCCGGACGACCTGCGCGGCCTCTTACACCTTGCGAATGCCTCGGAGATGATCTTCGACTCAGCTCGCGAGATGACCCGCCTCGTAGAGCAGGGCGAGGAGCTTCACCCAGTTATCGCAGCCGCCCTCGTCGAGTCGGACGAGGTTGGGCACGAGACGGTGGTCGCATCAGGATCGGCCGCCGACACACGATCGATAAAGGATCTGGCAATAGAGTCGGAGACGGGCATGTTCATCCTGGCGGTTCAGCGGGGGCGCCGATGGATCTACCGGCCAAAGCCCTCGACGATCCTGGGCCCTGGCGACCGCTTGATCGCGATCGGCCCGCCACAGGGGGGCGAGGAGCTGGACCGGCTCGTTGGGATGGTTCTCGACCCCGCCGAACTCGGGGAAACTTGAGTTACAACATATCAACTTATTTGACAACTCCTAGCATAGTTGTTATAACAAGACTGCGTCCAAGTGTCATCCCGGAAGAAGGCAAGGTTTCCTCAGGAGGTGATGTAGATGGCACTTGTAAAGTGGGACCCGTTCGGATCCGGGCTTTTCCCTGAACTTGCAGGGCTTGAGCGGCGCATCAATCACCTAACGAGGCAGATGTTGGGCAGTATGGGGCAGGAGGACCTAGAGACTGTTAGGCAGCTCTCCACCCCGGTGGACATTCTCGCCCGAGGCGACGACCTGATCGTGCGCGCCGAGATGCCGGGAATCGACCCGGAGAAGGACCTCGAGGTGACCGTTGACAACGGCATGCTGACGATCCGCGGCGAGAGGCGTCAGGAGCAGGTCCAGGAGGGCGAGCAGTACTACCGGATGGAGCGCAGCTATGGCTCCTTCGCGCGGTCCATCGCCCTGCCAGAGAACGTGAATGAGGCCGACATTCAGGCTAGGTACGAGAACGGCATCCTAGAGGTCGTCGTACCGAGAGCGGCCCAGATTGCCTCGAGGACGAAGGTGCCCGTACAGGTGGAGGGGGCTGCCAAGCAGGCTCAGATCCCCGAGATGGCGCAGGCCAAGACCACCGAGAAGCCAAGGCCGAGGAAGGCCTCGTAAGCTCGGTACACCCCGAACCCTTCGAGCGCTTCAGCTCGGAGGGTTCTTTCTTTTGTGCGACCTCTGGCCGACGTTCAAGTCGCGCCTCGGCATCGAGTGCGCTCCCGATCCTTCTTTCTTTTGTGCCTTCTTTCTTTGCCTTCTTGCCCGCCTTTTTGGCGGGTGGGAGCACCATAGGGGAGGGTGAAGATACGTCAGAACCAAAGCGACGACGGCCGGCCGGGGTCGTTCACCTCAAGGGCGGTCGAAAGTGTCGGAGTAGAGAACACGATCCAGAAGAGCTTGACCCGAGTAGGCGGCGCAGTCCTGCGGGCGGATCAGCCAGACGCGAATCCTACTCGAGGCTGCGGGATCGTCGGGAGGGGCCAGGCGGAAGACGAGGAGGGATGCGGGCTCGCCTTCGAACCGGGCGGGGCGAGCTGCGAGTGGGGTCAGGCCGGGGCCTTCTTCTCGAGCGACCTTGGTGAGGCACTCGTCTTCCACCCGCTCCGGCGGGGCGGCTGCTGGAGCTGCTCGTTCCGGAGCGCCGTCCCCGTCTTGACCGTCACCGCCTTCTGCGCCGTCTCCGGATCGGGCAGCCGCTCCTGCGCCTCCCGAGTCCTCGCGCGCTTGCGATTGCAGCGTCCTGGCCTCCCCGCCGCCTGTAGCTCCTGCAAAGTCTCGGATGGCGGCAACCTCGGGGAGGTTGGCGACGGCGCGCCGGACCTCCGCTGGGGAGGAGAGCTCGAGGACGCCGTCGGGGGGTGCGGCCGCTTCCGTGGCCTGCTCCGCGGGGGGCCGCTCCCACGGCCGCACCGTGATGACCCCGATCACCGCCAAGGACGCCAGGGCGAAACCTCCCGCGAGCACCAACCTTCTCCAGCCGGCAGCAGAGGGGCGGTCGGCGCGAGAACTTAGGACGGCTTGGCGGAGCGTGCGGTGCTCGTCAGCAGTCAACTCCAGCTGGGGAAGCGCTCCGAGGGCTTCGGAGGCGAGCTCGAGTCGCTGCATCTCAGCGGCGCACGAGCTGCATCCCGAGAGGTGTCGCTGCACCTCCGTCCGCTCCTTTGGGTCCAGCTCGGAGTCGAGGTAGGCGCTCAGGTCCTCGACGGTCACGTGGTCTCTCATGGCTCAGTTCGGTTAGACGGCCGCGGGCTGTTCATGGTTCCAAACCCGGACCGGGGGTCAGAAGCTCCGCGAGGCGAAGGCGCGCCCTGGCAAGCCGGCTCTTCACCGTGCCGGTGGGAACCCCGACGGACTCCGAGATCTCCTTGTAGCTCATACCGTAGACGTCCCTCATGAGTATCACTGCTTTGGATTCGGAGCCGAGCTTGTCGAGCGCCTGCTCTATGGCGAGGCGGCTGTCGACGCTCCCAAAGGGTTCGGTACGCTCTTCTCGAAGCCGCTCGACCGGCAGCGGGGCGCGGGCCTTTCCTCGTCCTAAGTCGTGGCAGGCGTTGAACGTAAGGCGGTAGAGCCACGTGCTAAAGGTCGATTGCCCTCGAAAGGTTCGGGCCTTGCGAAAGACCGTGAGGAACACGTCTTGGGTGACGTCTAGGGCGTCGGCCCTGTTTCCGACGATGCGGTACGCCAGTCCGAAAACCCTGGCCTCGTGGCGGCGGAGCAGCACCTCTAGCGCGTCCTTGTCGGCAGACCGTACGAATTCGTCGACCAGGGATTCGTCGCTCGCCGACTCGAGCCCCTGAATTCGCATCGCGTGAATTATGAGGGCAAGCCGGGCGGCCTCGGGGCCGTACCAGCCGCCTCTCTCAAGCCTGGCCGGGATCGCCAAACGGCCGACCTGGGCTTCGCGGTGCTAGGAACCGAGCGGGGTGATCTCCGTTATCGCCACCGAATATGGGTTGTTCGCCGTTCCCTCCCCCGGAGTGTTGACGAGGCTCGTGATCCAAAGGAGCAAGTACCGGTGGGTGCCCTCCGTCTCGAACGTTTCGTCAACTTGGGCCGTCACGGCTTGCCCCGAGGGGCTGAAGTTCCGCCCATCGTTTGAGAAGCGGATCATCCCCTGCCAGCCTCCCACGACAGACTGCACGCGCACGCTCTCGACCCTCTTGGGCGAGCCGAGGTCCAGGATCAGGCCGACTCCCTCCTTGAGCCCGCCGAGCGCCGGGTTGCGGTACGAGGAGGTCGACCACCAGGTGTTGGTGTCGCCATCGAATGCGAGGGGCACCTCGGAGTCGTTTTCCTCGCCGTCGCCCTGCGGATCGTACGCCTGACCGCTTGCTATCACGAGAGGGGACGGCCCCCGGTCGCGCGGCCCTGCCACCGCTTCTGTGACCCTTTCCCTCAACGAAGGGATCGCAAGCACGAGGGCTGCTGCGGCGAGGACTATGAGGATGGCCGGGATGAGCCAGCGGCTCTCCGTCCGGATGAACGAGTATGGATTCGGTCCGGCCGGCCGCCGGGAACGGGAAGGGGCCTTGCGGATGTGGGGCGCGACGGCGGTCCTCTCCCTTGCCGAAGCGATCCTGCGGAGAGACTTCTCCACGGCGGACGCCGAGTCGAGCCTGTCCTCGGGGCGGACCGCGAGTGCCTTCATGATGACCGTGTCCAAGTCTGGGGGAATGTCGATGCCGAGCTCTCGAGGGGATCTGATACGCGTGGCATCCTGCCCCGACCCTTCCTGGCCATTCCCCATCACCACCGGGGCGGGCACCCGGCCCGTGACGCACTCGTACAGGACGATGCCCAGCGAGTAAAGATCCGTCAGTGCGTCCGGCTGCCGCCCATCCTTCAGTTCGGGGGCTTGGTAGGCGTCGAGACCTTCGGCCTCCCGTCCCAATCTGGTCGCTCCCCATGCGGCTCGGGCGATCGCAAAGTCAGAAACCTTGAGGTGGTCCGTCTCGGTAAACAGGATGTTCTCGGGCCGGATATCGCAGTGTACGATCCCCGCCTGGTGGGCGTGCTTGAGGGCAGCAGCCATCTCCGCGCCCCACTCGGCAGCCCTGGCAGGTTGAGCGCCGTGGTTCTTCAGTCGTTCGCGCAGCGTCCCACCGGGCATGTGCTCCATGACGATGAACGGCAGTCCCCGATGCTCTCCGGTGTCGAGGACGGCCACGATGTGAGGGTGGGTGAGCCTCGCCGCCGCCATAGCGGCGACGCGGAACCGGCGCGCTATCGATGGGTCCGAGACGAGCTCTTGCCGGAGGATCTTTGCGGCCACCGTCCGGCCGAGCACCTCGTCCTCAGCCCTCCACAGGTCGGTGAGGGCTCCGCGCGCGATCCTGGACACCACTCGGT
>JALZBO010000029.1 GCA_030863545.1 Actinomycetota bacterium | reverse complement strand
GAGCAGGATCGAAGGCATGAAGCGCTTCGAGCAAGACTTTCGGTCCCGTCTCACGGCTTTCATGCGTTCACAGCTCGACCTGCTCGAGAAGGCTCCAATGATCGGGGCGGAGATGCCGGCAGCACCTGAGCCCCAGGCCGAACGGTCTCTCCTCTGGGACATATCTCCGCCGGAGCCGTTTCTTCCCGACGTCGGCTTTGGAGATCTTTCCGGCGTCGCCGGCGCGTCCGACTTGAGCGGCGACCTCAAACATGAGGCTTCCGTTCCCGCCCCCGGCGTCGAAGGGCTACGGCCTGACGAGGGGGATGCGAGGGGGAGCGCCCCTGAGCCCCAGTACAACCCGGAGGCCGCCTCGTCCAATGCTTCATCCGGGGACGAGGTGGAGAGTCAGGACGAGCAGGCGTCTTCCCGGTCCGTCAGCAGCCGAACCTCGCAGCCAACGCAGCCCGTTCCCATTCAGACCCCACCCCCGGAACCTCGCCACAAGCCGGAGCAGAAGGACGAGAATCGCTCCATAAGGGAGCTGTTTTGGGGCGAGGAATAAGAACCCTGGCCGGTGCGGACGGCGCCTCGAGCTGCGCTTTACCTGCCTCGGCCCCACCTCTTGAGATGATCCGGTCTTGAAGTTTTCGATCGCACTTGTCCTCGTCGCCTTTGCGGCCCTCGCCTTTGGGTGGGTCACCGGCCAGGACGTCGTTCTCTACGCTTCCATCGCGTGCAGCGCGGTGGCAGGCCTTGCGCTCCTGAGGTCGACTCTTCAAGAGCGAAAGGCGGGCGGGGGAGCCGGTCGCTCGAAGAAGCGCCCGGCGCAGAGCTCTGACCAGCCCGGCGCGCAGCGGACCAAGCGCAAGCGGCGTCTGCCGATCGGACGCCGGCGGAGGACCGAGTCGGAGAAGAACCAGATGTTCGAACCGCCGCCGACGGTGAGGACGGTGAGGGATCCCGCCGAGATTGCGAGAGCCCAGTGGCCGGAGCAGGGCGGCGGGAGTTACGTCGAAGGGCCGGGTGGATCCATCATGGACTTCCGTTCCCGCCTCGCAGCTGCCCTCGACGCCTCGCCAGAAGCCGATGAAGGCGGGACCCACCGCGCCGACCAAGACCTCTGGGCGGACCTCGAGCCGGAGGACGTGGAGGAGGGTGACTTTAGCCAAGAGGATGCAGTCGCCCCGGCGGCTATAGAGCCGGAAGACCTCTCCGACCTCGAGGAAGACGACGAGGAGTACGAAGCAGCCGACGCTCTTTCCGGGGAGGACTCCGATCTCGACGAGGACGAAGAGCTTGCGTTTGCCCGCATCGAAAGCGCTCAGCCGGAGGAGAGGACACTTCGAGCCGAAGCTGGTATGGACGACGGCGAGGCCGTCGAAGCAGACGAGGAGATGGCGGACGAAGAGGAGGAGGTCGCGGCTGCGGGCTTGGCGGTGTCGCGCCCTTCCGTCGACGAAGCGGAGACCCGGGCGCCCCGGGGGGAGGACGACGAAGACGACGACGTTCCCATCGAGTGGATACCCATTGAAGATCTCCCGCAGATCCTCCGAGCCAGAAGGATCGGCCGGGACGACGCCGACGATAAAGCATCGTCCCCCGCTCCGAGCACCCGAGCCGGCAGCGGAAAAGCGCCAACGTCTCCACCGCGAGGCGGGTCGAGGGCAAAGGCGACCCGTGGGAAGGCCAAAACGACGAAGGCCCCGAGTGCACGCAAGACGAGCGCAAGCGACAGGAAGCCTCGGACGAGGTCGGGATCTGCCGCGGCGCCAGCGGTTAGACCCCGAGGGCAGGTGCGGAGCGAAGTTGAGCCCGAGGCGACAGCGTTCATGGAACAACCCGTTGCGAGGGCCGCAGCGAGCGAGGGCATGGCAGAGGGAGCGGTAAGCGAGGACGTTGCCGAAGACGTGATCGGAGAAGTCGCAGAAGGGGTGGTTAGCGGGGACGTTGCAGAAGGGGGACGAAGTGACGAGTCCGGCGAGGAGCAGCCCCTCCGCAACCCGCGCAGCCCTACTGCGGCGAGGGCAAAGCTACTGTCGTCGGCGGCCGAGCCGCCGGAGGGATCGGACCGCCGCCGTTAGCTGCGGGAGGGATCAGGCCGCCGCGTCAGCTCTTGAGAAGCGTCGGGCTTTCCGAAACGTCTGCAGGAGTCCTTCTCAGCTCCAATGAGAGGGAGAACGGCCCGAGCGCCACTTCCTTGCTCTCGAGTCCAAGGCTTCCCTGGATGAGACGGTCGCACTGGGTCTCGCCGCAGATGTACTCCTCCCACCGTTCGATGGCCCTTCTCAAGTCCGCATCCTGGGTCTCGTATGAGGCCTCGATGCGGTCTTCGATGTTCAGCCCCCTTTCCTTGCGGAGCTGCTGGATATGCCGCACTACGTCCCTGGCCAGCCCTTCGTCCCTCAGATCCGGGGACACCTCGACGTTAAGCGCGATCTGGATGTCCGCGGATTGGGTCACGGCCCACCCCTTGCGCGTATGCACATCGACGAAGACATCGCCGGGCGCTATCGTCCAGCTCTCGCCCTCTGCGTCCTGAACCTCGATCGTCTCGCCCTCCTGCAGACGACGGACCTCTGCGGGACTCGCTCCCCTCACCGCGTCCGCGGCCGCCTGGGCCTTCTTGCCGAGCTTTGGGCCGAGCCGGGCAAAATTGGGGCGCATGGAGAGCTGCGTAAGGTCGCCGAGACCGTCGACGATGGACAGCTTCTTGACGTTGATCTCGTCGAGGATGAGGTGCGTGAGCCGCTCGAGCGCCGCCCGTTCCCGCTCCGTCGCCGGCGCTACTCGCAGCTCCGCAAGCGGCTGGCGGACGCGCTGACCTGCCTCCTCGCGAAGAGCGCGGGCAGCGCTCGACACCTGCTGGGCCACCCTCATCTGGAAGCTCAGCTCCTGGTCGATCAGGGTGGGGTTGGCCTGCGGATAGTCACAGAGGTGGACGCTTGGCTCCGCCGGCGGCTCGTCCGGCGAGGCACTCTCCAGCACGAGGTTCTGGTACATCCTCTCGGTGAGGAAGGGGATGACCGGCGCGAGCAGCCCGCACAGCGTGACGAGCACCTCGTATAGCGTCTGGTACGCAGCCATCTTGTCCTTCTCGTTCTTGCCTCGCGGGTCCCAGAATCGAGGACGGTTCCTGCGGATGTACCAGTTCGAGAGGTCGTCGATGAACTCCTCGGCGCGGCGGACGAACGGAGCGATCCAGTAATCCCGGAACTGTTGGTTGCCCGACGCGGTCAACAGCTGGAGGTTCGAGAGGATCCAGCGGTCTATCTCCGGCCGCTCCTCGACCGGGATCTGGGGCGACCTGGGATCGAACTTGTCCAGGACGGCGTAGTTGCAGAAGAACAGGTAGCTGTTCCAGAGCGTCCCGAATACCTTTCGCTCGAGCTGCTCGCCCGCTTGGTATCCGAAGTTGAGGTTGACCGTTGGCGTGTGCCGGCAGTACATCCAGCGCATCACGTCCGCCCCGATGCGGTCGGCGGCCTCGTCGAACTCGATCGAGTTTCCCCGCGAGTAGTGCATCTCCTCGCCATGTTCGTCGCGAACCAGCGCGTACCCGAGCAGCGTCTTGAAAGGCCGGATGTTCTCCATCATCGTGCTCATCGTGAGCAGGGCGTAAAACCAGTTGCGGAACTGGCCCGGGAACGACTCGACCACGAAGTCTGCGGGGATCCATTTGGCCCAGTATTCGCGGTCGGTGTTGTAGCGGACGGTCGAGTAGGGGACTATGCCGGCATCGAGCCAAGGGTTTCCGACGTCGGGGATCCGGCTCGCCAACCCTCCGCACTCCCCGCACTTGATCTTGACCGCATCCACCCAAGGACGGTGGGGGGTGTGCGGGTTCTCAGGATCACCCTCGAACTCCTCCCAGCCTTCGACGGCCCGGTCCCGGAGCTCCTCCCGGCCTCCGATGACGTCGAACCATCCGCACTCCGCGCACTCGAAGATGGGCAGAGCGAGCCCCCAGTACCTCTTCTTGCTGATCATCCAATCGCCCATGTTGGTCAGCCAGTCGAGCTCGAGGTCTTCGCCGTAGTCGGGTATCCAGCGGATCTGCTTGACGATGCGTTTTATCTCGTCGCGCCACTTCATATCGATGTACCATTCGTCCACCGCTCTGAATAACAATGCAGTCCCGCAACGCCAGCAATGCGGATAGTCGTGGCGGTACCGCTCGGACGCGTAGAAGAGGCCCTTGGCCTGCAGGCTCTCATAGATGTCGGCGCTGACGTTCGATGCGCTCTTGCCCGAAAGTGGGCCGAAGCCGGGCAGGTAGATCCCCGACTCGTCGATCGGCGAGATCACGGGCAGGCCGAACTGCTTCGAGAGGTCGAAGTCCTCCTTGCCGCAGCCCGGGGCGATGTGGACGATTCCGGTTCCGGTAGTCTCCGAAACCTCGTCCCACTCGATGACCCTGTGTACGGGAACCGCGGGAGCCTCGGCCGGCAGCTCGTCGAAGGGGCCGTGATACTTCCATCCGACGAGCTCGGCGCCCGGCAGCTCGTCAAGGACCTCCGGCTTCCCCCTGGACTTGCTCTCGGAAATGAGAGGGTCGAGCCTCGTCTTCGAGAGGTAGTAGATATCGTCTCCCTGGCGTACCTTCACATAAGTAAGGCGAGGGTTGACGGCTGCGGCCACGTTCGCGGCGAGCGTCCAGGGCGTCGTCGTCCACACGAGTAGGTACTCTCCGGCCCTGCCTTCGAGCGGGAACCGGACGTAGACCGCCTCGTCCTCTACCTCCCTGTATCCCTCCTTGCGCTCCTGCTCGGAGATGCCCGTCCCGCAGCGCGGGCACCACGGCATCGCGTCGAGGCCCTTGTAGATCAGCCCCCTGGTGTGGCACTTCTTGAGGAAGCTCCAGATCGTATAGTTGTTCTCATCCGACATCGTGTAGTAGGAGTTGTCCCAGTCCATCCACATCCCCAACCTGATGGACTGGTCCGTCTGGATCTTCGAGTACTTCCAGACCCTTGCTTTGCACCTTTCGATGAACTCCTCGATGCCGAATTCTTCGATGTCCTTCTTCGACTTGAAGCCCAGCTCTCGCTCGACCTGGACCTCCACCCATAGCCCCTGGCAGTCGAAGCCGTTCTGCCAGCGTTCGTCATGCCCGGTCATCGCAAAGTAGCGCTGGAATGCATCTTTATACGTTCGCCCCCAAGCATGGTGGACGCCCATGAACCCGTTGGCAGTGATCGGTCCGTCGAGGAAGGACCAGGGCGGCTTGCCCGCATTCTTCGCGCGCAGCTTCTCGAAGGCGCGGGTTTTCTCCCACAGCTCGAGGACCTCGTGCTCGCCAGCCACGAGGTCTGGCTTGCTCGACACCTGCCTGAACAATTGACCTTCCTCTTTGAGGGGCGCCTTACACGGCGCCTACAGGAGCGCCGCGTGAACTCGAGGAGCACGCGGCGCTACCAACTCGTAGTACGGATGCAAAGAGATTAGCAGCCCAAGAAGGTCTGTCTTCCAAATGTTGACTCACATTGCGTGTTGTGCTATGGTGCGCCGATTTCAGGGGGGCTCTCCACACCCTTAACAGCTGACTAATTATTCATTCCCTCGAGGTTCCGACCGGAGGTTGTTGGCATGCCGCGTGAGTCGACCGACGTGCCGCAGGGCGTTTCCCTGAAGTCTGTTGGCGAGGGGGAGAAGAAGGCGGCGCTCGACGACAGGACCCTGAAGTCGATCAAGACTGCACTCCTCGGGCAGCGCGCCGAGCTAGAAGGTCAGCTCGAGGTGGAGGAGCAGGCATTTCGCACGACCCCCTCCGAGGCGGCGGGCGAGACTCGAGCTGACGAGAACCCGGCCGAGGCCGGCACGGCGACTTTCGAGCGTGAGAAGCACCTGTCAATCGCGAACAACGTCCAAGACCTTATCGACAAGAGCAACAAGGCGCTAGAAAAGATCGAGCAGGGCTCATACGGGATCTGCGAGTCGTGCGGGAAGCCGATATCTCTCGACCGCCTGAAGGCGCTTCCGCATGCGCTAATGTGCATCGAATGCAAGAAGGCGGAAGAGCGGAGGTAGCCGAAGCCAAGCGTTCGAGGGTATTGCTGGCAGGCGCTGCGGCCGCAGTCATCGCGGTCGATCAGGCTTCCAAGGCCTGGGCCGTCGCGAACCTCGGCGGCGGCCGCCGCATCGCAATACCGGGCAGCCTCTTCAACCTGAGCCTCGTGCACAACCCCGGGAGTGCCTTCGGGCTCTTCGGAGCGTCGACGCGGCTCGTCTTCGCAGCAAGCCTTGCAATCCTCGCCGCGGTCACGATTTGGGCGGTTCGCAACCCTGAGGCCCCCGTCCGCCTCGGGATGGTCATCGGAGGCGGGGCAGGCAACCTCGTCGACCGCATCTTCCGCCCTCCGGGATTGGGCGCCGGGCACGTGGTTGACTTCATCAACTTCTCGTTCTGGCCGGCGTTTCCGACCTTCAATCTGGCGGACTCGGCGATCGTGGTAGCCGTGACCCTCCTTTTGGCAGAAGCGATCAAGCCGGGCGCCTGAGCGGCCGCGTGAGACCAGGCAAAGGGCACCTCGACGATGGCTGGGGTGAGCACCGCGTAGGGATCAGGTACGAGGACGACGACCTGGCCGTCGTGGCCAAGCCTGCGGGGCTTCTCACGCACTCGGCTCCCGGCCCCTCGCGGGCCACGCTCGTGGCCGAGCTGAGCGCGAGGATGCCGCTTGCGCCCGCGGCCGGCGAGGGCAGGGCCGGGATCCTGCACAGGCTCGACAAGGATACTTCGGGCCTTCTCGTGGTCGCCAAGACCGACCGCGCCTACCGATCCCTCGTCGATTCCATGAAGGCCCGGCGCATTCGCCGAACCTACGAGACGCTGGTCTCGGGAAGCTTCCGACTTCCCCGTGGTCGCGTCCAGGCTCCGATCGGGCGGTCGCCGGGCAACCCGACCGTGATGAGCGTAACGCCTGCAGGGAAGCCCGCGACGACCGACTTCGAGGTCGTTGAGGACCTGGGAGACCTGAGCCATCTCAAGGTCGACCTGCTGACCGGGCGAACGCACCAGATCAGGGTTCACCTCGCGCACATCCGACACCCGGTCGTGGGGGACGAGGTCTACGGCAAGCCGACGCTGGGAGCGGCCCGGAGGCTCGGCCTCGAACGCCCCTTCCTGCATGCAAGCCGGATATCTTTCGCGCACCCGTTCCGAGACGAAGAGGTGGTCGTGGAGGAGCCGCTTCCCGAGGAGCTGGAGCAGGCCCTGGAAAGGGCTCGTGTGGAAGCAGGAGCCCGTCGGTGATACGCGGCCTGCTCGCGTCGGCAGCCGTGCTTAAACACATCGTGAGGCAGCGACCCGAGTTCGCCGTCTTCGGGATAGGCGTGGTGCTCTTTGCCGGCGGACTTGCGAGCGTCATATCCGGGCAGCTGTCGGTCGAGTCCTCTTTTGAGGAGCTTCCCTCTCCGGCACGCGCCCGCGCGGGCCCGGCCAACCGCGCCCGTGTCGGCCCCGCGGTGGGTGAAGCACTCGGTCCCTACATCCGGAGCAAGAGAGCCTTGCTGGCCGGAAAAGCCTCCCAGGATCCGAGAGTGGAGAGCCTAGGGATGGTCGTCTTCAAGTCCTATCGCACCGTGGGCCAGGTCGAGGCCTTGATGAAGTCGCGCGACCTTGCGCCGTTAGCCGCGTACTTGCGCGTCCCCGTGGAAACCTTTGCCCCGGCCGAGGTGACGGTCGGCAGGGAGGGCCTGCGCGGTGCCATCGAGGAACAAAAGGCGGCGATCGCCGGCGAGCTGGAGGTCCTCGAGGGGGTCCTGTCGGACGTCACCGATCCCGTTTTCGAGGCCGTCTACACGAAGGACGCCGAACGAAAGCGGGAGGCGCTGCGGCTCCTAGACAACGACCCCGCCTTGGTATTCGCGCTCGTCGTCCGGGAGACGTATACGAGCCTGGCGCGCCTTGCGGAGAACCCGGACGTGCGCTACGTCGACGTACCGGAAGAGGCCCGCGCGACCCTCTCCACTCACTCGTTCTCCCCGCCGCTCCCCGAGGAGACCGACAAGCGAGGCTCCCTCTGACCGGCGCCTAAAACGAGCAGGGTTCGCCTTAAAGTAGTTGGTGGTGGAGCTCGCGATCTCTCATGCTTTCACGCAATCCGAAAGGCGCTCGTTGGCCCTCGTCACGGTCTGCAACCTCTTCAAGACGTACCGGCTCGGCACCGTCGAGGTGCGCGCACTGGATGGCGTCTGTCTCGAGGTCGAGGCCGGGACCTTCGTCTCCGTCATGGGCCCGTCCGGCTCGGGCAAGTCCACGCTGCTCCACCTCCTCGGCGGCCTGGACACACCCTCCGAGGGCGTGGTGACCGTAGGCGGGAAGGACCTGTCGAAGCTAACCGACGAAGAGCTGACGTTGTTCCGCCGCCGGAGCCTCGGCTTCATCTTCCAGTTCTTCAACCTGCTACCCACCATGTCCGCGTGGGAGAACGTCGCGCTTCCTCGTCTCCTCGATGGGCTGAAGCTGGCCGACGTCAAGCCCAGAGCCTTGGAGCTCCTCGAGAGGGTAGGCCTTGGTGAGCGGGCCGACCACAAGCCGTCTCAGCTGTCGGGCGGCGAGATGCAGAGGGTGGCCATAGCACGGGCCCTGGTCGCCGACCCGCTCCTGATCCTGGCGGACGAGCCGACCGGCAACCTCGACTCTAAGTCGGGGGAGGCCGTGCTCGACCTTTTGAGGTCGACCGTCACCGAGGACGGTCGCACGGTCATCGTCGTCACTCACGACGCGAAGGCCGCGTCGGTGGCCGACCGTATCGTCATGCTGAAGGACGGCAAGATCGCCTCATGACGCTTTTCCGGCTGCTGAACCTCCGGCGATTCACCGAGCACCGCACGCGCACCGCGCTGTCGCTCTCCGGCATTGCCATTGGCTCCGCCCTGCTCGTCGCCGTGCTCGGGCTGCTCGGGTCGCTAACCGGCTCGGTCAGAGGTTTCGTCGAGGACCTCGCCGGCCTCGCCGACCTCGAGGTTTCGGCCGTGACGAACGAGGGCTTCGACGAGACGGTCTTCTTCGACGTGGAGAATCAGCCGGGGGTGGAGGCGGCGATTCCCATGATTCGAACGAGGGCTCTCGTTAACCGCACCCCGATCGTCTTCCTGGGCGTGGACCAAAGGGCCGAGGCCCTTAGCTCGGAGGTGTTGAGGGGGCAGCGGGGCGTCTTCATGAGGCTTGCCTCGAGGCCCGGCATCCTCATCGGAAGCGGGCTTGCGCGCCAGGTGGACGCAAGGGAGGGAGACCGCGTGACGGTCTTCTCTACGGGAGGCGAGGTGGAGGTCGAGGTCCTGGGGATTCTCGAGGGTGAGGCCGCCAGGTTCAGCAACGGGATGTTCGCCCTCAGCGCCATTCCCGTGGCTCAGCAGGTGCTCGGGAAGGGGCCGAGGATCGACTCCGTCTTCGTCGTTGCGGAGGGCGGCGCC
>JALZBO010000015.1 GCA_030863545.1 Actinomycetota bacterium | reverse complement strand
CCGGGGTGGGGGAGAAAACGGCAGCGAAGCTCATCCAGACCTACGGCACCCTGGAGAACCTCCTCGATCACGTTGACGACCTGACTCCGAAGATACGCGGAAGCCTTCGCGAGGCAGGCACGCGCCTGATTGAAAACCGGGATTTCTTCAGGTTCCGCTCGGCCAAGGAGCTCGAACAGCAGGGCGTCGACATCTCCAATCTCCATGTTTCCTTCCAGGACCTCGAGATGGGACAGTGGGACTTTCGGAAGATCCGCTCGCTGTTCGACGCGCTCGAATTCCGCGTGCTCTACGAGCGGCTCGCCGCAGACCGCCCAGAGGCTGCGGCCGCGGCTGCCGGCTTCGAGGGGGTGACGGCCGGCGTCGATTCGGTCGCGGAGCTGAGATCCCTTACTGCACAGGTATCCAAGCAGCCCGTTGTCACGGTGCGGCTGGTGGGGAACACCGCCGACCCAGGTGCCCCCGCGTCCACCGTCGCGATCGCCACAAAAGACGGCGCGCGTGTGGTCAACATCGGCAATGGGCTCACCTCCGAGAAGGTATGGGAGGAGCTTGGGCCGGTTCTGGAGAAGTCGGCCATCGCGACCCATGGCGCCAAGGAGGCTCTTCAGCGCCTGTCCGCCGTGGGCATCGAACCCGCTTCGCTAGCCATGGACACCGAGATAGCGGCTTATCTCGTAGATCCAGCCCGGGGGTCCTACGGGCTCGACGAGCTGGCCCGACAGTGGCTCGACCGGGAGCTGAAGCTGGAGAGCAGCAATGGTGAGGAGGGGCAGCAGACGCTGGCTCTGGAGTCGGAGGAGCGGAACGAGGATTACATCTCGGGGCCGGGCCTGGAGGCGATCGCAACCAAGGAGCTCGGAGCGATCCTCGCTAAGGAGCTCACGGAGCGGGGAGCGTGGGACCTCTTCGCCAACCTGGAGCTGCCCCTCGCCCGGGTGCTTGCCAAGATGGAGCTCACCGGGATAAAGCTCGACTGCGACTACCTCGAAGATCTCTCCTTGACACTCGCGAAGCAGGCCGAAGCGACCCAGGACCTGATCTTCAGGTACGCAGGGGGGCCGTTCAACATCAACTCGCCGCCACAGCTGCGGGACGTGCTCTACCAGCGCCTCGGCCTCAAGCCTTCGAAGAAGACCAAGACGGGTTTCTCGACCGATGCCGGGGTGCTCGAGTCCCTGGCGGAGGAACATCCGATCGTCGCCGCCATCCTTCGTTACCGCGAGATTACGAAGCTGAAGTCAACGTACATAGATGCGCTGCCGCGCCTCGTGGACCCGCGGACGGGAAGGGTCCATTGCCGCTTCAACCAAACGGTGGCGACAACCGGAAGATTGAGCTCGGATTCGCCCAACCTCCAGAACATCCCCATCCGAACCGAGGAGGGGAAGCAGATCCGCCGCGCGTTCATCCCAGAGGCGGAGCATCTCCTGCTCGTTGCCGATTACTCCCAGATCGAGCTCAGGCTTCTCGCCCACCTCTCCGGCGACCAGGAGCTGATCGATGCCTTTGCCCGCGGGGACGACATCCACCGCCTTTCGATCGGGAAGGCGCTGGGAATACCCTACGAGGAAGTCACGGCCGCTCAAAGAAGCATCGGGAAGATGGTCTCCTACGGCGTGACCTACGGCATGGGTCCCTTTGGCCTGTCCCAACGCCTGCGAATTCCCGTAGACCAGGCGAGGAGCTACATCGAGGGCTTCTTTGCCTCCTATCCCCGGGTTCGCCCCTACCTCGACTCGGTCGTCCAACGAGCCACCGAGGATGGCTTCACCACCACGATCCTGGGACGGCGGCGCTACCTGCCCGAGCTGAAATCGCGAAACCCCCGGGTCAGAAGCCTGGGAGAGAGGCAAGCCCTCAACGCTCCTTTGCAGGGGTCGGCCGCCGACATCCTCAAGCTGGCGATGGTGAGAGTCGACCAGGCGCTCGACGGATCGCCGACTCGGATGATCATGACCGTGCACGACGAGCTCGTGTTCGAGGTGCCGGAGCAAGACGTGCCAGCCACCGCCAAGCTGGTGCGGGAGAAGATGGAGAACGTCGTCGAGCTGTCGGTCCCACTTACGGTCGACATCGCGTCCGGCCCGAATTGGGCGGAGGCTAAGGCCTAGGCTGTCCCTGCTCGCGCGGGGTTCCCGCGCTGCCGCAATCTCGAAAGCCGAATCGGTCGAGCTTGGGAAGCACCGTCGCAAGGAGCACGTTGAGCTCTCGCAGCACGGTGTTCAACCGCTCCTGGTTCCCGGCGCGTGCGGCGTCGCGGAGCTCCCCGTTCTTTGCCCCGATCTGGTCCATTCCTGCAAAGATGTCGTCCAGAACTGCCTGCTCTCGCGGGGGCGGCGGGATCGCTCGCAGGTCCCTCACGAGCTTCTCGTCCGAGGCAACCTGGCGGTCGAGCTGCTGGGCTAGCTCCTCGAACGACCTCGCAGGGTTGTCGAGCACGGGCTGGAGCTCCCTGTTGGAGAGTGCGCACCTGGCGTCGGCCTTGGCAATGTAGGCGGCCTTCAGGGCTGGGGGGGCCGTCTCCGCCATATGTTGCGTCAACTCGATGCCGGCCCTGCCGCAGCGCTCGAGCCCCACCCGGCTCCCGCTTCTCTGCGCGGCCTCATAGGATGCGCGGGTTCGGCTGATGGCCGGCTCGATCGACGCAAGGTCCTGGCTTCGAGCAGCAACTCCAGCCTGCCTGGCGCTTGCCGCCGCGGCCCTCATATCGGAGACGAAAGTCGAGAACCGGGCGCCAAACTCGCCGGGCCGCTTCCCCAGCGAGTCCAGCTTGCCTGCCGCGTCGAGTGTCTGAACCGACAGCGTCTCGGCCATGAGGGCCAGCTCCGAGATCGTGTCTCCCCGAGGGATCGCGCCAATTGCACGGTTGCTCTCCCGGCAGACGGCCTCGGCCCGCTCGGCGTCGCTACCCGACCCTCCCAAGGACGCCGTACAGCCCGCCGCAACTATCAGGGTCACGAGCAGGATTGCCTTGAGGCGCGAGATCGGGGCGGAGAAGCGGGACATGTTGTGGCGACCTCCACGTTACTACGCGATGCTGGGGGCGATGGGAGCCGAGGTCGCCACTTACCAGCTTAGCCGTTCATTTGGGGAACGCCAGGTTGTGTGCGGGCTGGACCTGGAGGTGGCTGAAGGCGAGGTCTTCGGACTCCTGGGACCCAACGGGGCCGGCAAGACCACGACGATCCGGATGCTCATCACGCTTCTCGCACCGACGTCGGGCACGGCTTCGATCGCCGGATTCGACATCACCAAGCAGCCCGCCGAGGTGAGGCGAAGGATCGGGTACGCGAGCCAGAACGTCCCCTGGCAGGTGAACAGCCAGCTCACGGGCAGGGAGAAGCTGGAGATCGAGGCCGCCCTCTACCACGTCCCGCGGCGCGAGTGCCGGAGGCGCGCGGCGGAAGTCCTGGAGCTCGTCGACCTCACCGAGCACGCGGACCGGCAGATATCCCACTATTCGGGAGGCATGCAGAAGAGGTTGGACCTGGCATCCGGCTTGCTGCACCGGCCCGACGTCCTCATCCTCGACGAACCGAGCCTGGGCCTGGATGTCCAGTCACGACACCGGATCTGGGATCACCTAGAGAGCCTCGGCGACGAGAAGGTGACGGTTCTGCTGGCAACGAACTATCTCGACGAGGCAGATCGCCTCTGCGATCGCATCACGATCATCGACCGCGGCAACGCCGTCGTCACCGGCGCCCCCTCAGACCTGAAGCGGCAGGTAGCAGCCGACGTCATTCAGGTGGCGACCTCCAGGTCCGACGATCTCCAGGAAGCCATCGGCGCTCAGCCGTGGGTGCAACGGATTATGCGTACGGAGACCGGAGACGTGCATATTTACGTGGACGATGCATCCGTCGCCATGCCCGCGTTGATGCGCCTGTCGATGGACCAGGGAGTTGATTTCGAGCGCGTCACCTACACCCAACCCACGCTCGACGACGTCTTCCTCCTGCACACGGGGCGGGAGCTTCGCGAGCTGCAGACGAGCGCGTGACTGCCGACCGCACCGTGGCCCAAGCCGGCGTAAGCAAGCTCGAGCGGACCTCGGCAGGCCCGGAGCAGGAGATTCGGCGCTATGGGAACCAGGAGTGGGCGCAGGAGGTCTTGGCCCTTGCTCGCAGGTGGTTCATTCAAGTGCTGCGTGACAAGCTCAACCTCATCTTCAGCGTCATCCAGCCGGCCATCTGGCTGCTGTTCTTCGGGAGCGCCGTTGCGCGGGCCATCGACCCCGAGGTTATAGGCACCCGCAACTACCTCGGGTTCGTTCTCCCCGGGATCATCGCCTTCACGGTCGTCACGAACAGCGTGAGCGGAGCTATGCCCCTGCTCTGGGACAAGGAGGGCGGGTACCTCGACAAGTTGCTGAGCATGCCGATTGCCAGAAGCTCCGTGATCGTGAGCAGGTTCGTCTTCCAGCTTGCGCTGGTGATCGCCCAGGTGGTCCTCGTTCTGCTGGTAGGCCTGTTGATGGGAGTGAGGGTGGCCGCGGGGATACCGGGCGTACTCGTGATTCTTCTCGCCGACGCGTTGCTCATCATGGCGCTTACCGCCGCCTCGGCGGCTCTCGTTTACCGCGTGCCTACTCACGGGACGTTCTTTGCGGTTACCGGCTTTCTGATGCTTCCGATGCTGTTCATGAGCAGCGCCTTCGTCCCGCTTACGGCGATGCCGTCGTGGATGGCTGCGGTCGCCAGGGCGAATCCGCTTACGTATGCCATCGAGGCGATGCGGATCCTCATACTCGACGGCTGGGAGCGGGGGCTCGTGGCGGCGCTTGCGGTCCTGGGGGTGTTTGCGGGTGGGCTGCTCGCCTTGGGAACCTACGAGTTTCGGCGGCACACGGGCGAACGCGTCAACTAGAGGGGCCAGTCCCGCCGCCAGTCGCATTGCTCCAGGTCTGGTCAAATCTGATCGACGAGCCCAGGCGTCGAGGCTGCGGAGTTGCTAGACTTCTTGCCGCCTCTTGTGCTTTGCCGCGCAAGAAGTTTCATTGCCCGACGCGGGCAACAAGGAGTAGCGAATGTCATCTGCAGGTTCCGGTATCGGCTCTTTCAGCCCCGAAATGCCCCAGAGCAACGAGATAGTAGCTAACGACATTGGCGGGAACATCGAGGATCTCGTTCAAGCCATCGACGCTACGATCAAGCCATTCTCTGATGGTGACCTCGTCACGGGGACAGTAGTCAAGATCGACAAGGAAGAGGTCCTGGTCGACATCGGATACAAATCGGAAGGCGTGATTCCCGCCCGCGAGCTGTCCATCCGCCACGATGTCGATCCCTCCGAGATAGTCTCGCTCGGCGAGCAGATCGAGGCGCTCGTCCTTCAGAAAGAGGACAAGGAAGGGCGTCTGATCCTCTCCAAAAAGCGGGCCTCTTACGAGCGTGCCTGGGGCCGAATCGAGGAGTTCAAGCGGCAGGGCAAGGTCGTAAAGGGCACCGTGATCGAGGTCGTCAAGGGTGGGTTGATCGTGGACGTCGGCCTGCGAGGATTTCTCCCGGCGTCGCTCGTCGACCTGCGCCGCGTCCGCGACCTCCAGCAGTTCGTCGGCAAGGAGCTCGAGTGCAAGATCATCGAGCTCGACAAGAATAGGAACAATGTCGTCCTCTCCAGGAGGGCTTACCTCGAGGAAGCGCACTCGGAGCAGCGCAAGGACTTTCTCGCGAACCTCAAGGTCGGCGAGAGGCGCAAGGGGACGGTTTCCTCCGTCGTCAACTTCGGGGCATTCGTCGACCTTGGGGGCGTTGACGGCCTCGTCCACGTCTCGGAGCTCTCCTGGCGCCATGTCGACCACCCCTCAGAGGTGGTTCAGGTAGGGCAGGAGATCGAGGTTGAGGTTCTGAGCGTCGAGCCCGAGCGGGACCGCGTATCGCTCTCGCTCAAGAACACCCAGGAAGATCCTTGGCAAGCGTTTGCCCGCGCTCACGGGACCGGGGACTCCGTAAAGGGCGTGGTCACGAAGCTGGTGCCTTTTGGGGCCTTCATCAAGGTGGCGGACGGGATCGAGGGCCTCGCACATATCTCAGAGCTTGCCGAAGGGCACATCGAGGTACCGGAGCAGGTGGTTCAGCTGGGGCAGGAGGTCCAGGTTCGCGTAATCGACGTGGACTTGGAGCGGCGCCGCATCAGCCTCTCGCTGAAGCAGGCAGGAGCAGGCGCGGCGCCCCGAACCAGTTCCCAAGAGGCCCCGTCTCGGCCTGCCCCTGGAGAGGCTGAGCCGGCCAAGGCGGCGGTTCCGGCCCGAGACTTCGAGGTTCGGCCGAGCAGCGATGAAGAGGATCTCGAGCTCGAGCTCGAGCCGGAGCCCTACTCGCCGGTCTCGGTGCAAGCGACTCAGACCACATCCCAGTCGGCGCGCTCTGGGGGAGACGGCGCAAACGTAGAGGCCGCGCAGGGATCGGCGCCCCCGGCCACGCAGACTTACACCGGTCTCGACGAGGAGATGGATGGTGAGCTCCTCGAGAGCAGCTCGGAAACGCCCGAGGAGTCGCTCGAGGCAATCGTCGAGACAATGAAGAGGGATCGCGCTTAGAGCGACGGACCCAAGCAGTCGGATATCCGGCGTGATAATCGGCCTTACCGGGGGGGTGGCCTCGGGTAAGTCGACCGTGGCCGAGATGCTCCGCTCAAAGGGAGCGACCGTCATCGACGCCGACGCCATCGCACGAGAGGTCGTTCTTCCCGGGCGGTACGCGCTGCGGCGTATTCACGAGCGGTTCGGCAACCGGGTCATCAACTCGGACGGGACGCTCAACCGGCAAGCCCTTGCACAAGTCGTCTTCTCCAGCCCGAAGGATCTCGCGGATCTGAACTCGATCATTCACCCCGAGATACTTGGAGAGATAGCGAGGAGGGTCTCGGAGGCTCCCCGTTCGGCGGTGGTGGTGATAGACGCCGCACTGCTCGTCGAGGTCGCCGCCGAAGTCGACAGAGCCGTCCGGATGGACGCGCTCATGGTCGTGGCCAGCCGCCCGGAGGATCAGCTCGAGAGGATGCAGAAACAGAGAGGAATGACCAAAAGCGACGCCGAAGCTCGCATCTGGTCGCAGGCGAGCCTCGAAGAGAAGTTGGGAGCCGCCGACTACGTAATTCGGAACTACGGCTCACTCGACGACCTGCGGAGGGAGGTGGAGGTAGTCTGGGCGAAGATCCGCGCGCGTACTTGACCTCCCTGCCGGCCAGGAGATGGAAGGCCGTCTACTTCGATGCAGGTGAGACCCTGTTGGCCCCACACCCTTCCTTCGACGAGCTCTTCTCCCAGGTTCTGGCGGAGCATGGTCACGACGTCTCCCCCAAGCGGGTGCGAGGAGCGCTGGAGAGCATTGCACCGACCTTCACGGAGGTCATCGACAGGATGGGAGGTGCACCCTGGTCCACCTCGAAGGAGGCCTCTTGGCGCTTCTGGAGCAACCTCTATGCAACTGCTCTCGAGGAGCTGGCGATCCCCGACCCCTCTCATGAGCTGGCGCGGGATCTGTATTCGAAGTTCACGAGGTACGAGTCGTACCGGCTTTTTCCCGATGCAGTCCCCACGCTCCAAGCCATGAGGGAAGCGGGTCTCGTGGTCGGCCTCATCTCCAACTTCGAAGAGTGGCTCGAGGGGATGCTGATAGAGATGGAGGTCGCCCACCTTTTCGACATCATGGTGATCTCGGGAAAGGAGGGGATGGAAAAGCCCGACCCCGCTATCTTCCGGCTTGCCCTCGACCGTACCGGCGTTGCCGCCGGGGACTCGCTCTACGTAGGTGACCATCCCCGGATCGACGTGGAAGGAGCAAGAGCGGTCGGAATGGGTGCCGTGCTCATTGATAGGAGAGGACGCCACGTCTCGTTCGACGGGATTCGGATCCAAACGCTCACCGAGCTACTTGACCTCATGGAAGCCCGATAATTTCTGGGTGAGCAAGTTCAAGCTGGTCTCGGAGTTCGCTCCTGCCGGCGACCAGCCCCAGGCAATCGCCGCCCTCTCCCGAGGGCTGGAGGAGGGAAACGCTCGCCAGACCCTCCTCGGGATAACCGGTTCCGGCAAGGGCTTCACGGTCGCGGGCGTGATCGAACGCGCCCAGCGCCCCACCCTCGTCATCGCGCCCAACAAGAGCCTCGCCGCGCAGCTTACGAACGAGCTGAAGGAGTTCTTCCCGACGAATGCGGTCGAGTACTTCGTCTCCTACTACGACTACTACCAGCCCGAGGCGTACATCCCGTCGAGCGACACATACATCGAGAAGGATTCCTCGCTAAACGACGAGATCGACCGGCTGAGGCACTCGGCGACCTCGGCCTTGCTGAGCAGAAGGGACGTCATCATCGTCGCCAGCGTGTCCTGCATATACGGCCTCGGCTCGCCCCAGGAGTACGAGACGCAGCTGCTGCGGCTAGAGGCCGGCAAAGAGTACCCGCAGGGGTCGATGCTGAGAAGGCTCGTCGACATGGCGTACGAGCGCAATGAGCTGAACTTCATCCGCGGCAAGTTCCGCGTCCGCGGCGACACGATAGATATCTACCCGGCTTACGAGCAGACCGCCGTGAGGGTCGAGCTGTTCGGGGACACCATCGACCGGCTGGTCAGGATGGACCCTGTCACCGGAGAGGTCCTCGGCGAGATCGAGCGCATCACGATCTTTCCTGCGAGCCATTACGTCGCTTCCCGAGCGCGAATGGAGCGGGCGATAAGGTCGATTCAGCTCGAGCTCAAGGACCGGCTTGCCGAGCTCGAGAAGGCGCACAAGCTCCTCGAGGCCCAGCGGTTGCGAATGAGAACCGAGTACGACCTCGAGATGCTCGAGCAGATCGGGTTCTGCAACGGAATCGAGAACTACTCGCGGCATATCGACGGGAGAGCGCCGGGGACGCCTCCGTTTACGCTCCTCGACTACTTCCCCAAGGACTTTCTCTGTGTCATCGACGAGTCACACGTCACGGTTCCCCAGCTCCACGGGATGTACGAGGGGGACCGCAGTAGGAAGGAGGTCCTGGTAGAGCACGGCTTCCGGCTTCCGTCCGCCCTCGACAACCGCCCCCTGCGGTTCGACGAGTTCATCGACCGGGTGGGTGACGTGATCTTCATGTCGGCGACCCCGGGCCCCTACGAGATGCGGGTGTCGAGCCAGGTCGTCGAGCAAATCGTACGTCCGACCGGACTGGCCGACCCCGAGGTCATGGTCCGCCCGACGAAGGGGCAGATCGACGACCTCATCAGCGAGATCAGGGCCAGGGTCGACAAGAACCAGCGGGTGCTCGTCACGACGCTCACGAAGCGGATGGCGGAGGACCTCACCGACTACCTTCTCGAGTCGGGGGTCAAGGTTCGCTACATGCACTCCGACGTCGACACCGTTACCCGGATACAAATCCTGAGGGAGCTTAGGCTCGGAGAGTTCGACGTGCTCGTCGGCATCAACCTATTGCGGGAGGGGCTCGACCTGCCCGAGGTGTCTCTGGTCGCGATCCTCGACGCCGACAAGGAAGGCTTCCTTCGATCCGAGACGTCGCTGATCCAGACGATGGGAAGGGCGGCCCGCAACGTCGAGGGCCAGGTCATCATGTATGCGGATGAGGTGACCGACTCGATGCGGCGAGCCATCTCGGAAGCCACTAGACGGCGCCAGATCCAATTGCAGTACAACGCCGAGCACGGCATAGATCCGCAGACCATTCGCAAGAACATCTCGGACATCCTCCTGACCGCCGAAGCGGACACCGCGATGCTGCCCAAGGGCAGGAGCAGGCGTTCGCGTCAGCGGGAGGAGAGGGCTCTACCGAAGGAGGAGCTCACAAGGCTCGTCCTTTCGCTGGAGTCGGAAATGCACGAAGCGGCGAAGGCTCTGCGCTTCGAGTACGCGGCGCGCCTGCGCGATGAGGTAGCCGATCTCAAGCGGGAGCTAAAGGCGCTTGCCTGACTTCGACCCCAGCTCCAACGGATTCCGGCGCAGGTCGAAGGGGCCCACCGACAAGCCACGGGGCAGGGGAGTGGTCTTGGTGGCGGCGGTGTGCGCGATGACGGGCGCGGGACTCGTGGGCGGCTTCGTCCTGGGGGGCCTCGCAGCGGGGCTGCTCGGCTTGAGAGGAGAGGCATTTTTTGCGCCCGTCGCCGCGGCATCGGCTCTTGCGGCCGCCGTGGGCGTCTGGCTCGGGGTTCGCTTCACCGGGCGCCTGGCAGGGGGATCGGCTAGGAGCCGGCGAGTGCTCAACTGGGCAACGGTGGGAGGGATCGCAGGGTTGATCGCGGCTGTAGCTGTCGCCACCACCGACATCGGGCCGTTTGCTCCGGTCGCCGTGATCCTTCTTCCCGGCCTCGGCGCCCTGCTCGGCGAAAGCCTGGCTACGAGGAGAGAATAACGACGGGAATGATCAACAAGATGGCCTCTTCGGCCACCAGCCTCGTAATTCGCGGTGCTCGGGAGCACAACCTAAAGGACATCCATCTCGAGCTCCCGCGCGACGCGCTCATCGTGTTCACCGGTATCTCCGGCTCGGGGAAGTCCTCGCTTGCTTTCGACACGATTTACGCCGAGGGGCAGCGCCGCTACGTCGAGAGCCTCTCGTCGTACGCTCGACAGTTCCTCGGGCAGATGCAGAAGCCCGACGTCGACTTCATCGAGGGCCTCTCCCCGGCCATCTCGATCGACCAGAAGTCGGCTTCACGCAACCCCCGCTCGACGGTGGGAACGATCACCGAGATCTACGACTACCTGAGGCTGCTGTTTGCACGAGTCGGCAAGCCACACTGCCCTCGGTGCGGCAGGCCGATCGCGCGCCAGACTCCCGACCAGATCGTCGATCACATACTCGAGCTTCCACCCGGCACGAGGTTCCAGGTGCTCGCCCCGGTAGTCCAGGGCAAGAAAGGGGAGTACGAGGCGCTTCTGGAGGAGCTGGGCCGGAAGGGTTTCTCCCGCGCGCGGGTGGACGGCAAGATCGTGGACCTATCGAGCAGGGTCAGGCTGGACCGCTACTACAAGCACGACGTCGAGGTCGTTGTGGACCGCCTCGTTAGCAAGGAGGGCATCGAGCGCCGGCTCACCGACTCGATCGAGACCGCACTGCGCCTAACGGAAGGGCTCGTGAGCATCGAGCTGGTCGACGGCAACGAGATCCTGAGGTTCTCTGAAAACGCGGCGTGCCTCAACTGCGGGCTGTCCTTCGATGAGCTCGCCCCTCGCAACTTTTCCTTCAACACACCCTACGGGGCGTGCCAGAGGTGCGACGGGCTTGGAACCCACCTCGAGGTCGACCCCGACCTGGTCGTCTCGGATCCAGACCTCTCGATCTCCGAGGGAGCCATCCGCCCCTGGGCAAACGCCCGCCTCGAGTACTTCACCCGGATGATGGAGGCGGTCGCCGACAAGTACGGGTTCTCCATAGACGCCCCCTGGAGAGAGCTCACGGACGCGCAGCGAGACGTGATCCTGCAGGGGACCGGGGAGCAGGAGGTCTTCATCCGCTACAGGAATCGGTACGGACGGCTGCGGCAGTATCACACGACGTTCGAAGGAGTCATTCCGTGGCTCGAGCGCCGGCGTGGCGAGGCCGAATCCGAAGTGGCTCGCGAGCGCATAGAGCAGTTCTTCCGAGAGGTGCCGTGCCCCGCCTGCGGCGGAGCCAGGCTCAAGCCGGAGTCGCTCGCGGTCACCGTCGGGGGCGTGAACATCTGGGAGCTCAGCCGAATGTCGACGCTGGAGGCGGAGAAGTTCCTCGGATCCCTCGACCTGACGGAGCGGGAGCATCACATAGCCGACCGCGTCCTGAAGGAGGTCAACGAGAGGCTAGGGTTCCTCATCGACGTGGGACTTGATTACCTGACGATCGAGCGGTCTGCGGCGACGCTTGCGGGCGGTGAGGCACAACGGATTCGCCTCGCCACTCAGATAGGAAGCGGCCTTGTCGGCGTCCTCTACATCCTGGACGAGCCCTCTATCGGCCTTCACCAGCGGGACAACCGGCGGCTGATCGACACTCTCTTGAGACTCAGAGACCTGGGAAACACTCTGATCGTCGTCGAGCACGACCAGGAGACGATCGCCGTAGCGGACCACGTCGTCGACATAGGGCCTGGGGCGGGGGAGCATGGGGGAAAGGTCATTTACTCGGGACCCGTCAAGGGCCTGCTGAACCAAAAGGAATCCCTCACCGGCGCCTATCTCTCCAACCGTCTTTCGATTCCCGTCCCCGAAACCAGGAGACAGCCGCAGGGCCGCTCGATCCTCGTGTCCGGCGCCAAGGAGCACAACCTGAAGAACCTCGAGGTCCGGTTCCCGCTCGGGGTCTTCACGTGCGTCACCGGAGTTTCCGGGTCGGGCAAGTCCACGCTCGTAAACGAGATCCTCTACCGGGCGGTTCACCGGCATCTGTTCCGGGACGCGAAGCTGCTTCCGGGAAAGCATCGGCGGATCGAGGGACTCGATCAGATCGACAAGGTCATCGACATCGATCAGTCCCCCATCGGGAGGACTCCTCGCTCCAACCCGGCAACCTACACGGGCGTCTTCGATCACATTCGCAGACTCTTCTCGCAGACGGAGGAAGCTCGCATGCGCGGGTACCTGCCCGGGAGGTTCTCCTTCAACGTCCGGGGCGGGAGATGCGAGAACTGCTCCGGAGACGGCCAGATAAAGATCGAGATGTACTTCCTGCCCGACATGTACGTGACTTGCGAGATCTGCAAAGGCCGGCGCTACAACCGCGAGACGCTCGAGGTTCACTACAAGGGCAAGACGATCGCAGAGGTTCTCGACATGAGCGTCGAGGCCGCGCTCGACTTCTTCCGGCCGATACCCCAGATCGCGCGCCACCTTCAGACGCTGTACGACGTGGGGCTTGGATACATCCGCCTTGGGCAGCCGGCTCCGACCCTGTCCGGCGGGGAGGCGCAGCGAGTGAAGTTAGCCAGCGAGCTGGCGAAGCGCGCGACCGGGAGGACGCTCTACATACTCGACGAGCCGACGACGGGCCTCCACTTCGAGGACATAAACAAGCTCCTGAAGGTCCTTCACGGTCTGGTGGACAAGGGCAACACGGTAGTTGTCATCGAGCACAACCTAGACGTCATCAAGACGGCCGACTGGATCATCGACCTGGGTCCGGAGGGCGGCGGCATGGGGGGCGAGATCGTCGCCGAAGGCACTCCCGAGGAGGTTGCCGCAGTCGACTCCTCATACACGGGTGTGTTTCTCAGGCGGGTGCTGCCACCCTTCAACACAACCCGTCGAGAGAGCCGGGCGGTGTGATGCGTCCTATAGCTCCTCACCCGGCCCGGGCTACGCGCCGACGCGTTTTACGTCTAGGTTCACCATCGACCGGATCGTCCGCCTCCCTCAGAGGTGCGGCGCCGCGCTTAGCCCGGTCCACCGGGCCTCGTGGCGTCGCTCGGGTGGTCGCTCGGCCCGCCTTAACCTCTCCGCCTTGATATCCCGCTTGGTCTTGGCCTGATGGCAGCTCCAACATCTGGGCTTGAGATTGGGGTTCGAGGTAGGACCCCGGGCAAAGCGGGGTCTGTCATGATCGAACTCGGTCCGGAAGCGATTGCCGCAGTCGATACACGAAACCCCATCGAAGTCAGGTGGTCCTCCGAGCTCCAGAGCAATGAGCACTTCCACGGGGATGCTTTTCGTCCAGCGGGAAAAGTTGCGAAGATCCTTGCCGTCGAAAAAGACCCCGGAAAGAAAGGCGTCGCGGGCAATCTGCTGAGCTACCTCGGGTGAAATAGGACCAACCCCGGGAATTTTGCAGACCTCGCCTTCCCGAACATCTCTCCACCCCCGCTTCACGATCTCGTGGCTTACGAGCACGACAAGCTCGGGGCGCCGGGCGCGTCCCTTTCCCGACCCCGACAACAGCAGAGCGTAGGCGTCGGCAAGGTGCCGCTCGAACGGGACGGTCGACGGATTAGCCGAAGCTGTCCGAGACTTTTTCCTCAGCCGCTCGGCTTCAGCTTCAGCTCTCGCAACAATCGGGCTGCCGACGTGGGGCTCCACGCTGAGGTGGATGTGAACCATCCCGAGCTCGTCAACCCAGCTGCGGGCATACCGGGCGGCGTGCTGCCGGGCGGCAAGGCCAAGGTGCTGCTCGGCCTCCAGCTTTGCTTTTCGGGCCTTGTCTTTGAGCACATGGAAATTCTGCTCTTGAGCAACCGCTACGAGCTCTTTGGCGACACCGGGAGAGGACTCTTCTGCCACCGCAATCTCGCCTGCCTGCTGAAGGGAGATGTGACCGCGCTGAAACGCCATGCTGAGCTCATGCGAGGTTGCCAACACCTTGCCCGTTTGAGCCACGGCCTTGGCGTCTCCGACGGAAGTGCCGGTGACCTTCGCAAGTGCAGAGGGTTCATCGAGCTTTCGTGACAGGCAAGCTATCCCGAAGTCAGCCAGCCTTCTTGCCCGAGCGTAGGAGGCGAGCAATCTCTGCGCTGCCGCCGGCGGCAACAGCTCGGGCTGAAGGTCCGCGTTGGCCTTCATCAAAAGCTCGACCGCTTGATCGATGAGCGCATCACCCATGGTGCTAATTATGGAGAGGGGGTGTGACAGATCCTTGGGGGCGCACCCTCATCCCGGAACTTATCGCCAGACTCCCAGCTACCTTCTCGTAGAACCTGCTTTACTCACGCGGAGCCAGCTGACGACCCTCCGGCAAGGGGTTGAGAGCGAGTCCGCGGAAGGAATAATGATTTCGCTAGCCCCGTTTCTCCTAAAGGCCCCGGCTTGAGAAGGAGTTGTTGGTTATGAGGCTCGAAGGGATCCACCACATCACCGCGATTACGGGCAACGCCCCTCGCAACGTGAACTTCTACGCAGGGACCCTCGGGCTGAGGCTCGTAAAGAAGTCCGTCAATCAGGACGACCCAACCGTGTACCACCTCTTCTATGCGGACGAGAAGGGCAGCCCGGGCTCGGACCTGACCTTCTTCGAGTACCCCGGAGCGTCGCCGGGCCGGGCCGGCGCCGGCATGATTCACCGCATCACCTGGAGGGTTCGCTCCGAAGACGCCCTCAGCTTCTGGGACGACCGGCTCGCATCGGTAGGTACGACGACCGAGAGAGAGCCGGGCTCACTGAGGTTCCGCGATCCGGAGGGGCTCGACCTCGAACTGAAGGTGGTGGACGCCGGCGAGGAGCCACTCATCGCCGACCATCCCGAGGTCCCGAAGGAGCTCGCTCTTCAGGGATTCGACTCAGTCCGCGCCTTCACGTTCGAACCGGAGGACAGTGCGACTTTCCTGCGCGAGGCCGTGGGTTTCGAACAGAAGTCCGATGAGGAGTGGATGTCCCGCGGGGAAAACCGCTCCTCCTCTTATTTCTACGACACGACCAGAACGCGAGGGATCAGCGGAGCGGGCACGGTGCACCACGTTGCCTGGGCATGCCGAATGGATGAGCACGCGGTATGGAGGGAGCGCGTCGTCTCGGCCGGCGCCCACGTCACTCCCGTCATCGATCGCTTCTACTTCCGATCGATCTACTTTCGCGAGCCTTCCGGCGTCCTGTTCGAGATAGCAACGATAGGTCCAGGGTTTGCGGTTGACGAACCGGCAGAGTTGCTCGGGCAGTCCCTCTCTCTGCCCCCCGATTACGAGCCGCTGCGTGAGCGGTTGGAGAAAATCCTCACGCCACTCCCGGATCCTCGAGCTCATGCCCTCGCCAGGCGCCGCTGACCGAAGTCCCTCGCTTCAACCGGAGATGCCCTGAAGAGCCGGGCGGTAGCCGGGTGAGTCAAGAGCCCCGCGTTAGCCGGGTGAGCTGGCCCCCATCAAGCGCAGATTCTCCCGGTCCTCCTCCGAGGACACTCGGAGAATCGCTCTGACCGGCTTTCCCACGCCGCAAACCGCCTTCAACGCGAGGTCCGGCGAGGTCCCTTCGGGCGGCTTCTCCGGCGTCAGGATGACCAGAGGGCGGTCGGGATATAGCTCGTGGAGCACCAAGGCCTTCCCCAAGGCCT
>JALZBO010000005.1 GCA_030863545.1 Actinomycetota bacterium | reverse complement strand
GTATGGGGGGCTGGGAGGAGGGCTGTGCAGCCGAGGCTGCCGGGCGCTCCTCGGGACGTTGAGGCGGCGCCTTTGGCTCCGCTGCCGACGGCGGAGCCGAAACCTCCGGGGAAGCGGGTGACCCGTGGGGCTTTGCGGCTGGGGCCGCTTTGGCTGCAGCCTCTCCGCCAGCCTGATCGTCTATCTCGGCTAGCGGCGCCCCGATCAGGACGGTCTCGCCCTCCTTGGCCAGAATTCGGCTCAACCTCCCGGATGCGGGTGAGGGGATCTCGCTGTCAACCTTGTCCGTGGATACCTCGACGAGAGACTCGTCCTGCTCGACGGGCTCCCCCTCCTTCTTGAGCCACCTCGTCACGACCGCCTCCAGAACGGTCTCACCAAGCTGAGGCATCTTGAACTCGAGCACCGGCCCTCCACAGCTCATCCTGTACGACGCTCGCATCTTATCGGACCCCAGGGGATGCAACAGGTCGCTCAGTCGAGCAAGAAAGCGGTGAACGTTTGGTCGTTTTGTGCCGATACATAAGGCGAACTCGGCTCACCCCGGAGGTCCTGCTTGGAAATTGCCGCAATCGAGGAGGAAACGCTGGCTGCGGCGCTTAGCGGGCAGGAGTGGGCGTGGGTGGCAATCTACCGTCGCCTTGCGCCGTCCGTGGCTGGGTACCTGCGGGCCCAAGGCGCCCCCGAGCCGGAGGACGTCGCAGGAGAGGTCTTCCTCCAAGTCGTCCGGGCCGCCAAGGGCTTTCGGGGCGACGCCGCCGCCTTTCGATCGTGGGTGTTCTCGATTGCGCACAACAAGCTCGTCGACGCGCGAAGGAGGGGGGTTCGCCGCCCGGCCTCCCCCGTCTGGAGCCACGCCGAGGACGCCGTCACTCCGGGAAACGTCGAGGAGGAGGCGCTGGGGAATCTCGCGTCCGGGCGAGTCAGGAACCTGATCGAGAAACTGACGCCGGATCAGGCCGAAGTCCTGTTGCTCCGAATCCTAGGGGGGCTCACGCTGCCCGAGATAGCGCTAACGGTCGGCAAGCCCCTCACGGCCGTCAAGGCTCTTCAGCGGCGAGGGGTGGCCAGTCTCAAGGCCCAAATGTCACGTGAGGCCGTATCCGTTTGATCGGGCGAGGCGTTTACCGCGGTATGGACCGGTCTCGCAGCTGGTTGCACGCCCAGGCCAATGACGGCCTTCCGGATAGGGAGGCCGACCCTTCCATGGCCGACGAAGGTTGGGAAAGGTTCGAGAGGAGCGTCAGGGAGGCCTACGCTACGCCGATTCCACCCGGCTTAGAGAGTCGCCAAATCCAATTCATCATCCAGGCCGCGAGGCAAACGCTTATCACGCAAGCCCCTCGCCGCCCGCTCCGCCTAGACCGAGGGCGCTCGGCCTTTCGGCTTCGAATGCCGCGACCGAGAAGGCTCCTCTGGGCCAACTTGGTCGGCTCTGTCGTAGGCAAGGTTGTGATAGTTGCCACGGCTGCAGCCGCAACCACTACTGGGCTGGCGGCCACTGGCACCTTACCGGACCCTGTCCAGACGGTAGTTTCGGACGCGGCGGATACCGTCGGGGTCGGTGTGCCCGGCCCCTCGTTGTCGAGGCCTGAGGTCCCGCGAACACCTCCCAGCCGTCTCCCCGCACAGACGCCGGCTCCACACAGTCCTCCCGCAACCGTCCCCGACCTTCCTGCACCGGAGCCAATTCCCCCACCGACGGCTGAGGCCGAAACGCGGCCAGCCCCTCACGCTCCTGAGCAATCCCCTCCTCGCGCTGGCTGGCCCGAAATCATGCAGCAATGGCTATTCGGGGCGGGCCGGCCCTCGCCGGACGATGAGAGTTGGAGGGCGCCAGGATCGTCACGCGCACCCTCGCAATACAGTCCCTCAAGGAGCCACGAACGGAGCTGGGATCGGCCGGACGATTGGAGCTGGAGCTCTTCGCCCGCGAACTCCGGCTCCTCCACGCGGCAGCCGAACCGGAGCTCTTCAGGGCGGACACCTCGCTCCTGGTAGGAACTCAGAGTCAGGGGAAGCTCGACCCGGCCCCTTCTGGATCGATGCCGTACCGCTCGATGGCGGATAGCACGACCTCGGGCTTGACCTCGCCAATCCCAGCGAGGGCGGACAGGGTCGCTACCACGATGCTCTCGGCGTCCACCTCGAAGTGCCTCCTGAGATTGCTTCGAGTATCGCTCCGTCCGAACCCATCGGTCCCCAGGGGCACGAAGGGACCGTCTACCCACCGCGAGATCTGGTCGGGAACCGCCTTCATCCAATCCGTCGCCGCCACGACGGGCCCTTCCGAACCGTTGAGCGAGGAGGCGAGGTACGAGGACCGGGAAGGCTGGTCAGGGTGCAGACGGTTCCACCGTTCGGTCCTGAGAGCGTCCTCCCGGAGGAGCTTGTAGCTCGTCACGCTCCATACATCTGCCGCCACGTCGTGCTCGTCGAGCAGGATCTGCTGAGCCCTCAGTACCTGGGTTGCGAGGATCGGCCCGCTGCCGAAGAGGCGAGCCTGGTACTTTCCCGGCCCCTGGGCTGGGCGGAACTTGTAGATGCCCTTCAGGATCCCCTCGTCAACGCCTTCGGGCTTTTCGGGCATTACGTAGTTCTCGTTGTAAAGAGTGAGGTAGTAAAAGACGTCCTCGCGGCCTCCAATCATTCGAGCAAGGCCGTCTTTCACGATCTGCGCGGTCTCGTAGGCAAAGGCAGGGTCGTAGGAAAGGCAGTTCGGAACCACGGTCGAAAGCAGCATCGAGTGTCCGTCAGCATGCTGAAGCCCCTCCCCGTTGAGGGTCGTGCGGCCCGCCGTGCAACCGAGAAGAAATCCCCTGCCCCTCGCATCGGCGAATGCCCATATGAGGTCGCCAATGCGCTGGAAGCCGAACATCGAGTAGAAGAGGAAGAACGGGATCATGTGCTCGCCGTGGGTCGCGTACGAGGTCCCCGCGGCCGTGAAGGTCCCCATGCTCCCTGCCTCCGTGATGCCCTCCTCGAGGATCTGCCCCTTCTTTGACTCGAGGTACGAGAGGAGCATGTTGTAGTCAACGGGTTCGTAGAGCTGGCCCACCGAGGAGTAGATCTGGAATTCCTTGAACAGCGACTCGAGCCCGAAGGTCCGCCCTTCATCCGGGATTATGGGCACCACGCGCGCCCCTGACTTCTCGTCCTTCATGAGGTCGCGGAGAAGCGCTATGAACGCCATCGTCGTGGAGACCTCGCGAGCCGAGTCGGCGGTTCCGGAGTCGAAGGCCTTGTACACCTTGTCTCCGGGCAGCACAAGCGGCTTCGGGTTCGCCCGGCGGTCGGGTACGAAGCCGCCGAGAAGCTTGCGCCGGAACTTCATGTACTGCACCTCATCCGAGTCCTCGCCCGGGTGGAAGAACGGCGCCTCCTCCCCGCTGAGCTTCTTCTCGGAGACTTCGATTTGGAGCGTATCCGCCAGGGCCTTCAGCTCCTGCTCGGTCATCTTCTTGATTTGGTGCGCGGAGTTGCGCGCCTCGACGTTCCGACCAAGCGCCCACCCCTTGACGGTCTTGGCGAGAATCGCAACAGGCTTGCCCTTGAGCTCGGTGGCAGCGTCGTACGCCGCGTAGACCTTGCGGTAGTCGTGGCCCCCGCGCCTGAGACGCCACAGGTCGTCGTCGGACAAGTGCTGCACCATCTGGAGGAGCCGGGGGTCGGAGCCAAAGAAGTGCTCCCTGATGTAATCACCGGATTCGATGGAGTACCGCTGGAACTCGCCATCGGGGGTCGTGTTCATCTTGTTCAGCAGCACGCCGTCCGAGTCCCGGGCGAGCAGGTCGTCCCACTCCCGGCCCCAGATCACCTTGATGACGTGCCAGCCCGCCCCCCTGAACAGGCCCTCGAGCTCTTGGATGATCTTTCCGTTCCCGCGGACGGGCCCATCCAGCCGCTGCAGGTTGCAGTTGACGACGAAGATGAGGTTGTCGAGCGGCTCATTTGCTGCGAGGTGGAGCGCCCCCGCGCTCTCCGGCTCGTCCATCTCCCCATCCCCAATGAATGCCCAGACCCGCTGCTCCGACGTGTTCTTGATGCCTCGGTGGTGGAGGTACCTGTTGAACCTGGCCTGATAGATCGCACTTATCGGCGCAAGGCCCATCGAGACCGAAGGGAACTCCCAGAAGTCGGGCATGAGGCGCGGGTGTGGGTACGAGGAAAGCCCACCCTTCCAAGTGGCCTCGCGCCGGAAGTGCTCGAGCTGCTTCTCGGTTAATCGTCCCTCGAGGTAAGCGCGGGCGTAGATGCCGGGGGCCGCATGGCCCTGAACCCAAACCTGGTCGCCTCCGCCCGGATGGTCCTTTCCGCGGAAGAAGTGGTTGAAGCCGACCTCGTAAAGGCCCGCCGCCGAGGCGTACGTGGCCAGGTGCCCTCCAATACCGACATGCAGCTTGTTGGCCCTCAGGACCGTGACCGCCGCGTTCCAACGAATGAGCTGGCGTATGCGGAGCTCGAGCTTCTCGTCCCCGGGGTAGTAGGGCTCGTGCTCGGGTGGGATGCTGTTGATGTAATCGGTCTGGACCATGGACGGCAGGCCAACCTGCCGCTGCCGGGCCCGAAGAAGCACCCGGTGGAGGAGATACCGGGCCCTGGACTGGCCGTGCCGATCGATCACATCGTCGAGAGCGGCAAGCCACTCGGCTGTCTCGTCGGGATAAGGATCGGGAAGGTGAGTTTGAAAAGGGTCGTACGGCATCACTTGTCGTCACCCTTCTGAGTGGGTTGTTCGAAAGCGTTATCTCACAGTTTGACGAAAAACGCGAGCATAGCCGCGCGCCGCTGACGTCCAGCGCTCCTCACGGTCTCGGACCAGCCCTAGCTCCCGTGCAGAGGCTTTCCGGCCAGCGATAGCATGCTCTCGCCGAGGGCTTCCGAGAGGGTCGGGTGCGGATGGATGAGCGGTGCGACCTCCGAAGGGAAAGCCTCCCAGTTCGTGACGAGCTGCGCCTCGGCAATAAGCTCCGTGACCCGCGGGCCGATCATATGCACACCGAGAACGGCCCCGCCCTTCTCGGCGACTACCTTCACGAAGCCGGAGGTCTCCCCAAGGATCGACGCTTTGGCAAACGCGGCCCAGGAGCGGCGGTCGACCTCGACCTCATATCCGGCTTCCGTCGCCTGGGCCTCCGTTAGACCCACAGAAGCGATCTCGGGGGAGCTGTAGGTCGCTCTTGGGACCCCGAGGTAGCTGACGGGACCAGACCCTCCCTTCCCTGCCGCCTGCTCGGCAACGTGAATCCCCTCGCCAAACGCGACGTGAGCGAGCTGAAAGTGGGGAAATGGCAGACCCAGCATCGGTTGGGTGATCAGGTCCCCGACCGCCCAAACCCCGTCCACTCCCGTGCGGCAGTCGCCGTCGGTCACGACAAAGCCCCGGTCGAGCTTCACGCCTGCATCCTCATAGCGGAGGCCGTCCGAGACGGGTCCCCGCCCCACCGCAACCAGGCACTTCTCGGCTTCCAAGGTCTGGCTCTTCCCGTCGCTGGTCTCGAGATACAGCACCGCGCCCGACGGCGATCGTTCCGCCTTGGCAACCTTCGCTCCTGTGAATGCTTTGATGCCCCTCTTCTTGAACTGCCGTTCGAGCTCCTTGGAGACATCGCCATCTTCTCCGGGAGCAAGACGGGGCAGGGCCTCGATGATCGTCACCTCGGAGCCGTAGGCCGCAAATGCACTTGCAAACTCCAACCCCACAGCTCCCGCCCCGATCACCGCAACCGAGGACGGGACGGCGTCCAGCGACAGCGCGTCGTCCGACGTGATGAAGGCCCCTTGATCGATCTCGATGAAAGGAAGGCTCTTTGCGTAGGAGCCGGTTGCGAGCACGATCGCGGGCGCCTCAACTAGCTCCGATCCCTCGACCTCGATGGCCCCCGGCGAAAAAAGCTGTCCCCGGCCTTCCACGAGGTTGACGTCCCTGGACTTGATGAGGCCCTGCAGGCCCCGGTAGTGCTTCGAAACCACCGAGTCCTTGTACCCAAGGGCCTTCGGCCAATCGAGCTCGGGCGCACCCCCCCTCACCCCGAAGCGCTCTGCGCCCCGGAAACTTTCCAACAGGTCGGCGACGTGCAGCAGCGCCTTGGTCGGCACGCACCCCATGTGAAGGCAGGTCCCCCCCACCTTCGACTGCTCGATGAGGGCGACCGAAAGGCCGAGCTGCGCGCCCCGCAGGGCCGCCGCATAACCGCCGTTACCTCCGCCCAGTACGGCCAGATCGCATCGCATGTCGGGCGAGTCTATCCGCACCCCTGCACCGAGACCGACGAGCAGGCGAGGAGAGTGCGCGGCGTCATACGAGGGTCACGTCGACGAAGTGATGTCCGGAGGCTCCATCTGGATGCGGGGGGGTCGGTCGGGACGGCTGGACCTGGCCCGTCTTGTCGATGGCCCTTACGAGGATGCGCCGCCTTCCTTTTTGTGTCGGCAGGTCGGCCGCCCATCTCCGCCAGGCCAGAGGCGCGAGCTCCCGCGAGAGGCGAGCAGGACGCCACGTCACGCCACGGTCGTCGGAGATCTCGACTCGATCGAGCCCTCGGTCACCCGCCCAGGCCACTCCCGCGACGATCGAGCCGGCCTTGACGGTGGACCCGTCGGCAGGTACATCGATGCGTGACTGGGTCTTGACGAGGGCAGCGTCGCTCCAGCCGCGAACCATCCAATATCCCTTGTAGTCAGTGTCGACTGCGGTAACTTCGACCACCCACTTCACGTTTTTCATCCCGTAGATTCCTGGGACGATAACCCTCGCCGGAAAGCCGTGCTCACGCGGAAGGGCCACGCCGTTCATTCCGAAGACCAGGAGGGTCGTAGGTTCACGAGCCTTCTCGAGCGGGATCGAGTCGGTGTAACCATCGGCGGCTGTGAAGACGATGTCGACCGTCCCGGCCCGAACTCCAGCCCGCTCCAGAACCTCGGCGAGGCGAACGCCTCGCCAAACCGTCGTGGAGACGAGGTTTCCCCCCACCTCGTTGGAGATGCAGGTCAGCGTGTGCGGCATCTCCACAACGTCGAAGTCCCGCTGGAGAGACTCGTACGTGAGCGTGACCGGCCGGTCCACGAGACCCCCCACCTCGAGGCGCCAATCCGAGTGGTCCACGGCCGGCTTGATCACGTTGATGTCCACGTTGTAGAAGTCGTCGTTCGGGGTGATCTCGGGAGTGAGTCCTCGGACGGCCGGGAAGGCAGGGTCCGAGCCGGGCGAGTCCCAGGGGTCGGGTGCGCTCGCTATGGTTACTGCGCCCTGCCTTCTCGCAACCGATCGGAAGACTGCTGTCGCGACGGCAAGACCGGCGCCTATCCAGGCGATTCTTAGGACGAAGCGCCGCCGCGTCAGCCCGGCGTTCGAGGAGCGATCGCTTCTTTCTTCCCCTCCCTCGAAGGCCGCCAGCCATGGCGCCTCCGTCGCGAGCCTGCCGTACAAGCCTGCTGATAGGAGGTAGGCCACTGCGGGGGTCAGGGCGGACGCTCCCGGGGTCCCCAGGTTCAAGACGGTCGCGCCCGCAAAAAGCCCCGCAACGGCGACCAGGAGCCTCCGGCTCCGCAACCGCCGGTCGACCGGGGCGGAGATCCATACGGCCAGGTAGCCGCCGGCGAGCAGGACCGCAAGGTGAATGACCACCGCCAGCGCCCTCATCGCCGCGTGCCCGAGCCGTTCGATCATCAAGGTCGCGAAGTCGCCGGGGGTCAAGGAGACGATGAGCGATTGGACTCTCGCCGGCGGGTAGCTCGCCAGGGGGAAGAGGCTGTGGGCGGCAAACATCACCAGGAGCGCGGCCCCCATCGAGAAGACCCCACGCAGGAACGCGACGCGGCTTTGGCTCACCTCTCGGGCCCGTAGCTTTGCAGCCGTTCCCTCAGCTCGCGTGCGCTCGGAACTACTGGTCCGGTAACCGTGCCCGGAAGCTCTTCGACCACCGCTAGCCGCCCGTCGTCTCCCCGCACCAGGACCTTCTCCCCTGGGAAGACCGAAGTGGAGACGGTGCCAATACCAAACGACCCGGACGCGGCGGATCCAATGCTCGTGACGGAGCCGACCGCGTCGCCCCCTCGGTAGATGGGCCCCAGGGAGGGTTCGCCCTCGAACGAGAGGTGGCGCAGCCTTCTTCGGACCCTGCCCCGCTGGGTCATGGCAACCGCCTCTTGTCCGAGATAGCACCCCTTCTTGAAGTGAACGGCGCGCTCCATCGCAGCTTCCTGCGGCAAGAAGCTCTCGTCAAAGTCGACTCCGAAACTGGGCCACCCCACGGCAACCCGATACGAGTCGTACTCACTCTCCAAGAGCTGAGGCACCCCAGCGCTCTTCAGCTGAGCAAAGGGCTCTGGGCCGAGGTCGCGTCTTGTCCACAGATCGAATCCCTCGAGAGGAGCGGGAAGCCTCATGAGGAGTCCGGCCGGAAGTCTGGCCATTGAACCGGGCGCGTCGAGCCTCACGCCAAATGCCCTCTCGGCAACCAAGAGGGCCTCGGGGCCCGCCACGCGAATGGCACGGAAGTCGGACGTAACCGACCGTATCGCCGCTTTCGTGGCAAACAGCCGCCCCTGAAGGAAGTCGAACAGGGGGGCGGATTCCCCCCGCGCCGCCTCCACATCCATCAACGCTCCCGGCGCCGTGGACCAGATACGCAGGACTGCGATGATTCGGCCCTTGGGGGTGAGGAGCAGCGCCAGCCTGCCGCTTCCCTCGGGCACGTCCTCCACCTGGTTCGTTACGAGCTGGTTCAGGAACCACAACGCCTGCGGCCCCGACACCTCGAGCCTCTCGCGCTCCGCCAGCTCGATGAACCCGGCGCCGGCCGTGAAACTCGTAGACATACGCTTAAGGTACACCTGCGTCGAAAACCAGCTGCAAGCTGGTAAGGAGGATGTTTTGGGCCGGCTCGGCCTTGCCGAGATCGTCTTTCTGGTGGTCGTCCTCGGCCTTCCGCTCGTCGGGATCCTGGACGCCTCCCTAATACCGGCGTCGGCTTTCGAAAGCGCCGGGCGGAGCAAGCGGTTTTGGATCCTGATCCAGATACTCCTGGGTTACATAGGTGCCGTGATCTACTTCGCCGCCATCCGTGCCGACGTCCGCTTCTTCACGGTCCCCCCCTCGGCCGACTGGGAGGAGGACTCGGCCCAGGGGCAGGAGCCGGGCGAGCCGGTAGCCATAGCCGAGCGCGAGGAGCCGAGCGAGCCGGTAGCCATAGCCGAGCAGGAGCCCGGGGAATTCTTCACTACGGAGCAGGAGCGGGGGCCGGACGACGAGCGGGGCGAGACCTAACCGGCGGTTGCTGCCACCGGCTTGTATCCCTTCACCTTCTCGAGGACTCTAAGGGCGTACTTCGGCCCAACTCCGCCGCCTTCGTGCTTGAAGTAGCAGTACACGTCGCGCCCTGCGGAAAGAACGCCGCCAACGCGGCCGGCCCACAGGTCGAGCTCGTCCTGCCCGTACTCCTGCTTCCTTAGACGGAGGTAGCAGTGGGGCGCCGTGACGGGGATAGAGTCGAGCGGTTCGTCGTCGGTGTCGGCCCCGCACAGCGCCACCGAATGCTCGGAGAGAAGGTCCAGGACCTCCCCGTCCTTCCACGACTTGTGTCGAAACTCCATGCAATACCTGATCTTCGGAGGGAGGGACTCGAGAAAGTTCACGAGCGTCTTTCGATCGAACCTCAGAGTAGGAGGGAGCTGGAAGAGGATCGTTCCCAGGCGGTCACCCAGAATCAAGCCTCTCCTCACAAACTCCGACACGTCGCTGCCTGCGTCGACCAGCTTCTTGAAGTGGGTGATCCTCTGTGGAGCCTTCAGCGTGAACCTGAACTCGTCGGGCGTCTGCTCCCTCCAAGTCTGCAGCGTGGACTCAGAAGGCATCCGGCGAAAGGTGTAGTTGATCTCAACGGATCCCAGTCGGCGCGAGTAATGCTCGAGCATCTTCCTGTCTGATAGGTCTTCCGGGTAGAAGGTGCCCTTCCACTCCTTGAAGGCGAACCCGGAAGTACCCGCGTAGAGGTGGCGAGCCATGCTAGACCCTCGAGGAGGGGCATATGTCACTAAGGACACACACCTCACACTTCGGGGTGGGAGCTTTGCAGACCGCCCTCCCGTGCTCGATGAACAGGTAGCTGAGCTCGAACCACTTCGACTTTGGGACGAGCGCCATGAGGTCCTCCTCGATCTTGTCGGGGTCGCTCCGGGTGGTGAGGCCAAGACGCTGCGAAAGCCTCCTGACATGGGTGTCGACGGCGATTCCTTCGACCTTCCCGAACGCGTTTCCAAGAACGATGTTCGCCGTCTTTCGGGCGGCGCCGGGGAGCCCCGTCAGTTCCTTCATCGTCGAAGGCACCTCCCCTCCGAACTCCGAGAGCAGCATCCGCGCCGTCGCCTGGATGTTCTTCGCCTTCTGGCGAAAGAACCCTGTCTGCTTTATATCCTGCTGTAGCTCGAGAGGGTCGGCTGCCGCGTAGTCTTCGAGGGTCGGGTACTTCTTGAAGAGCTTCGCCGTCACCTTGTTCACCATCGCGTCCGTGCACTGCGCCGATAGGATCGTGGCGAAGAGCATCTCGTGCGGGTTGCTGAAGTTCAGAGCACAGCGTGCGTCCGGGTACTCGCGCTTCAAGCGGCGGTAGATGACCGGGAAACGTCTTTCGGGGGGGTCGGAAGCAGAAAGCCTTGCTGAGCGCGCCCGCTTCGGCGCTTTGGTCTCGGTTTGCGGCACGATGCAATTGTAGTTGGGACGCGGAAATGCTCCCTCACCCCGGACCTGGGCTCAGAAGCCGGGTTAAGGCGCCGAGACCGCGGCCTTCACCGCGGCCACGATCTCCGACGGGGAGACGCTCACCGCCTTGACCTTCTCGGTTAGGTCACCCCCGTCGTCGCCTGTCTCGCTCACCAGAACGACCGGAACGCCGTCGAGAGCTCCGTTTGCAGCCAACTCCTCGACGATCCGCTTCCCCTGTTGCGGCAAGCGGGTCAGGTCCACCAGGAGAACGTCGGGCTGAGCTTCGGGAATCTGCCGCTGTACCTCGGCCTTGGGCTCATCGACCCAGGGGACGCTGAACCCCTCCTGGCGGAGGGCACTCACCCAGGGCCGGCTCTCCTCCCAGCAAAGTACCGCAACCCTTGGCATTTGGTGCTCCTACAAACGCCCCGCTACTTCGCGCGGCCCGGCCTCTCATCATATCCAAGCCGAAACAGCGGTTCCTGGGTCTGCGGCTCCCGGCCCGACGCCGCTCAGTCGAAGAGCAGTTAGACTCGCCTGCAGGCTTGGAGGCTCGATGCCCCGGGACCAAGAAGGAGTTGCAGATGGCCATCACCGTTCGCGACATCGCGAAGCTCAAATCTGAAGGCAAGCGGTTTGTCCTGCTTACCGCCTACGACTTCACCTCGGCCCGAATTCTCGACGACGCAGGTGTCCAGGTCATCCTGGTAGGCGACACCCTTGCCCAGGTCATGCTCGGCTATGACACGACCCTGCCCGTGACGGTCGAGGAGATGATCCACCACATCAAGGCGGTAAGCCGCGGGGCGCAGAACGCCCTCGTCGTGGGGGACATGCCGTTCGGTAGCTACGGCGTCTCGGTCGAGCAGGGCATCGCAAACGCTATCCGCCTCATCAAGGAGGGCGGAGCTCACGCAGTAAAGTTCGAAGGGCCCCACATCGAGCTCACACGACGTCTGGTGGACCTCGGAATCCCGGTGATGGCCCACGTGGGGCTCACGCCGCAGTCGTTTCATGCGCTAGGCGGAAACCGCGTCCAGGGCAGGACCGATGCTTCCGCCCGGAAGATTCTCGACGATGCGCTCGCGCTCCAGGATGCGGGCGCTTTCGCCCTCGTGCTGGAGGCAGTCCCCGCGTCACTTGCGGAGAGAGTGACGAAAGCCTTGGCGATACCGACGATCGGCGTGGGCGCGGGAAGGTTCTGCGATGCGCAGGGTCTCGTTCTGACGGACCTGCTCGGAATGGGATCGAAGAACGTACCAAAGTTCGTGAAGGCCTATGCGCAGCTCCGCGAGGTCATCACGACGGCGGTCCACGACTTTCTCGACGACGTCGGAGCGGGAGCGTTTCCCGACGACGACCACTCGTATCACTGAGGCCCCTCGAAGCTCCTCGCTTCGTCACCCCGCTCGAAGCTTCTCGACCAGGTCGACGGCCGGCTTGAGGGCCCGTACGTAGAGGGCCAGCTTTTCGGCTGCTTCCGAAGCAGACTCAGGATCGTCGAGTTCCTCCACCTCGACGAGCTCGGAAATACGGCACCACGACCCGCCCCTGGGGCCGTAGGAGTTGCCGCACGCGGCGTTGCGCAACGATTCGTCCCAGAGATGCCGCCGGTCTTCCAGCTCGCGAAGCAGCTCGCGGTTGCGGTCAGCCGAGGCAGATTCGAGGTGGAGCCCGACCTCGATCCACACTCCCCGACCGGGCGACCAACGCGGGGAGAGGCGTTGCACCTCGAAGTGAACCGACGGATCCCGATACCAGAGCTTGATGAGCCGGCCCGACTTCTGCGCCCGATACCCCCTCAAAGAGGGACCGAGAAGTCCCCTGACCTCATCTTCGATCTGCTCGAAGAACTCCCGGCTCACGCGGGAAGGTTACCCAACAGTGATCGGCTACCTACGCGCCCTTCCGGCCGAAGCCCCGCTGTTTTCTATACTTCGCTTCCGCGCGGCGCGAGGATGCGGGGTCGCCTCAGCTACCCCTCGTCCTCGCAGAGGGCAGCAGTCGAAGCTCGAGAAAAGACGTCCGGGATGAGGAAGTGGGGGTTTCAGACCAAGAGCTCGGAACGCTCGTGAGAAGGTCCGCCGACTTGCCGCCCCCCAGGGGCGAGTACCGGCAGACCGACTTCATCACAAACCTGTTCCTCTCGGTCCTCGATTACAGCTCGAGCGCCGAGGCGGTCCTCAAGGCGTTGGCGCACTACAGGGAGAACCTGTGGGATCAAATTCGCACTATGGAGGACTTGAAGCGGTTCCTTGCTCGCTACCCCGACGATCCGCAGGGCAATTTAGAAGCCGGAGCGCACCTCTGGGGCTTTCGCGCGGCGCGTAGGGTGTCAGAGCTGAGAGGACTCATCCGCTACTTCAAAAGGAAGGGCGTGACGACTCAGGAGGACCTGGTGAGATGGGCCAAGACCTCCAGCTATCGCGATTTCATGGGGCAGGTCCGCGGGCTGAGCCTTCAAGTTTACGAAGCGATCCTCACCCGGCAGGGCTTTGGGTCGATCAAGCCGGCCCCCCATATAACCCGATTCGTGAGCGCAACAATCGGGCGCGCCGTGTCGGAGGAGGAAGCCGTCGAGGCCGTCGCGCGTGCGGCCCTGGAGCTGGACATGCCCGTAAGGGACCTGGAGCGAAGGATCTACGAGCAGAACCGGCACTGAAACTGAAACCTAGCCTTCCTTGTAGCCGACCTCCTTCGGCGGATCCGATCTCGGGACAACTGCTTCTAGTGGGACCTCGGGCGACCCGGCGCGATCTAGCAAGATCCTCGCCGCGATCCCACAGCTGCCGATAAGAACAAGCACGCCCGACAAGCCGGTCATGCCCGAGCTCGGGTTGAAGGTGCCCCAAGCATGCAGGCCCGTTCCGACGTAGAACTCGTAGAGGCCTCCCGCCGCAAGGAAGCCGCCCTCCCATAGGCTCAGCGCCTTCGCCTTCATTCCCAGGCCTCCAAGCAAAACCAGTCCGAGAGCGACGCCGTGGGCTCCCCAGTTGAGCCCCGGAAGAACCCTCCATCCGTGGTTGGCAAACACTTCGGTAAAGATGCGATTTTCGGCTGAAAGGCATGCCGGGGACGCCGCGCATGCCTCGGACAGATCCGGGATGACGACGACCTCCATCAACACCGTCCCTATGAAGACGACGGCCCCCAGAACCCCTATCGATGCGGCGATCTCCGGCGCCAAGGTCGAGTCCCTCTCAGCCACGAGCCGTCGAAGGATCAGCATGCTCGCCAGGGCGAAGACACCGGCGAGCACGAAGAGGCCGTGCACCCAGGCCCATGCATCCGACTGATCGGCAAGAGCTTTGATCTGGTCGGCGCCTGTACCCCTTCCCAAGCCGGGATGCACTCCCGTGAGATCGACGAGTAGCAGGATGAGGGGAAATCCCACGAGACATATCGCGGAAAGGGCTCGAAAGACCCGCTTCTCGAGGTTGCTCGAGGTGTCGTTCATCTGACCGGCTCCCCGCCTTTACCGTCTAACTATGCCGCCAGCACGGCGAGAGCGTCCTCCAACCGCTCGACCCCATGAACGTCCTCCCCACTTACTTCCCGAAGCTCCTCCCTCGGAACGAGGAACAGGTCGGCTCGGGCGTCGCCGGCAGACTCGGCCTTTTGATCCAGCCCCCCCACGGGGCCCACATCGCCGTCCAGCTGAATAGTGCCAGACGCAGCGATGGTCCTCCCACGTGCGAGGTCCCGGGGATCGAGCATGTCGGCGATGGCGAGGGCGTATGCGAGGCCGGCGGAGGGGCCCCCGATGCTGCGCTCCCTGAACCTCACTTCGAACGGAAGGTTCACATCGAGATCCCGCGTCGTTGCAAGGATGCCGATTCCCGTTATTCGTTCCTCGAGGGCGTTCAGGACCGCGCTTACGACGCGAACCGGAATCGTCCGTCCACCCCTTTGCACTCCCAGCTCGAACTCGGTACCGGGCGGCCTCGATGTCGTCACCCGCCTCAGGTCCAGCGAGGTGCGAACGGGAGCTCCGTCGATTGCCGTGACAACATCCCCGCGCCGCAGCCTGCCTGTAGCCGGCCCTGGCTGAAGGACGTCCCGTACAACCGCGCCCCTTCCGGTTACTTCAACATCCATCCCTGCGGCCGCCGCCGCGGCTGCGGCCGCAGCCATCCGGCTCTCCCTGAACACCTCCAGCTGCGAACGAAGGTATTCCTCGTCGGAGATCCCACGCCCGCCCACGACCTGGGACCGGGGAAGCACGTCGAAGTCCGGATTCAAAAACGCGTACGCAGCCATGAGAGCGTTCGTCTGAGTCACATGGACCGCAACGAGCAGGAACCGTCCGTTCGGTCTCTCCGTTGGGACGCCGTCGATCGTGATGTCGTCGGTCACGTCTACCGCCCGTCCCGGTGAGATCACGACCAGCGGGGGCCGGTAGATGATAGCGGCGGCGAGCACGAAGGCGAGCCCAACGACCGCCCAGACCTGCCGCGTTGATCTCCCGTTCGGAGGCTCCAGCCCATGCCCCCGGGCTCGCTCGACCTCGACTGCCTTCGAGACGTCCGAGGCGGAGACGATCCCCAGGATCCGACCATCCTGTGTCACGACGGCGCGCCCTGGCCCTGACCTGAGCCGGTCGAGGGCGTCCGCCATGGGCGTCTCCGGCGAGACGATTAGCGTCTCGGAAACGGGGAGCATGATGTCCGCAACCGTAGTGTGGCCCCTCTCCTCGGGGGCCACCTCAGCGGCCAAGCGAAGCGACACAAGGCCGAGCAT
>JALZBO010000073.1 GCA_030863545.1 Actinomycetota bacterium | reverse complement strand
CAAGGGCTAGCGAGCCCCAAGAGCAGACCAGCAGGCGCCCGTCTCTTCTCGCCCTCGGTGGGCGCCCGGGCAGCCCTCGCTTCGGATTGAAGAGGACGCGAAGGCGGACGACGCCTCGAGAGCACGTGACTCGCCGTACCAGCGCCGCTTGAGGAAGCAGTGATCCGGTGAGTTCGAGGATCATGGCGTCGGTGAGAAGCGCCTCGCCGGTCGCCGTTTGCCACGTCGTTGTGAGAACTGCGGAGCCCGGCAAGTACGATCGCGAGACCTCGCGACAATCGGCCGGCGAAATCGAGAACTGCCCCGAATGCTCGCCACCGACGAGCCGCCCGAAAACCGGGTCCGAGTCGAACTGAGGCATGCACAACCAGTCGATGGACCCACCAAGAGAGCAGAGGGCAGCAGTCCGCGTATCTCCTACGATTGCGTAATCGCTTATCGGAGGCTCGTCCAAGTCCTCCGCCTCACCGCAGGCCTTGCATCGTCAACGACGGGCTCCCCCTCCATGGCGGAGGCGGACGCAGCACTCGTCCGGGGACGGCTCGAGGAGGACCTCGACCATCTCGCTCCCGATCCCTCGGGTCAGCCCCTCGACGAAAGCATGATTCATCGCGCATACGAGGTCGGGCGCCTGCAGCGCAAGCTCGTGGAAGGGACAGTTCTTGAGACGTAGCTCTTTGGAACCCTCTCGGTAAGGCTCATAGCCGTGGTCCGTGAGGATCTGCTCGAGCAGGCGCAAGGTCCGTTCGGGCCCCATTCTCCTTCCTCGGGTCGCGCCCTCGCGGAGCTTTTCCCCAAGCTCGATCCCCACGCGTCGAGCAACTCTGATCGCGGACGCACGGGAGGATTCCCCAGGCTTTTGAGTGTCTAGAGCCGTTACGAGGAGCTGGCCGGCGAACTGATACTGGCGGGGCGGAACCGCTACCTCTACTTGGAGGTCCGACGGTTCGTAGAACTTTGCCGTCCGCCCCGCCCCCGGGCCGGACCTGCCCGCAGGGCGGGCGAAGTGCGTCTTCAACAGGCCCCGATCGACGAGCTTATCGAGGTGAAATGCGGCGAGCTTCGTGGAGATGCCTGCATCTGCCGCCACCTCCTCGCGGGTGACGGCTCGCCTCGCGCTCCTGATGAAGAGGTAGATCCTACGGCGCAGGTTGTCTTCCAGCGCCGATATCGGCCGGACTCCCTCGAATAGGTTCAGGTTCGTCTCCGTTCTACAAGTAAAGAAGCTTACCGATAGCTCCTACGTGCTTCCCACCAGGCGCAGCCTACCAGCACCCCTTGAAAGTGCATGCCCTCAGTGGAGGCAGCTAAGTACTTTCTTCTAACGATTATAATTATTTACGTTAGGAGAAAGGAGTGTGGTGAGCACGAAGGCCATTGCCGGTTCTCGTGTCGGCATCGCATCGAAGAGGAACAGGCGCTTCGAGCCCGGCCGTACTTGCTCGTACGAGGGGTGCGAGACGAAGCTGTCGGTCTACAACCCGCAGGACCGATGCTGGCTTCACCGGTCCTTCAAGGCCCCGCGCCTGCGTGGCAAGACCGTCTTGGAGGGGTAGCGGAAACTACCGTTCGGGCTCCTGCCCGAAAGACGCCATCAGCGCACCGAGAGCTACGCCGAACAATCCGAACGACGCCGCATACCAGCCAGGTGGAAATCCCTTTTCCGTCACTAGTGGGAACAGCAGCGGCAGCAGGAAGTACTGCAGAAGGAACCACACGGTGAGCCCGAAGAGCAATCCTGCCACGACGATTCGAGCCGTCGACGGCGTACGCACCAGCGCCGCGAAGGCCGCCCCGAGGATGACGGTCAGCACCAGGAGCAGCAGCACTCCCACCACGAAAGGAACCGTCCTGAACTCCAGGATCCCTGCGATGGCGTCCGGCCCCATCACCATCGTGGCGAGCACCCGAGGGGGCGAATACCACGGCAGCTCGAGCAGCGGGGCGGCGACGGCCATCGTGAAGAGCCCCATGATCAGCCCGGCTACCGCGCCCGTCCAGACCCCGTCGACGACACGGCGGGTCCGACTCGTGCCGAATGCCGCAAAGACCGTGGCGCCGATCAACAGAAGGGCGATCAAGATCTGGACGAGGAAGGTCGGCCCCAGCGGGATTCCCTGATCCCCCCTCCTCACTCGCCAGACAACGCCCGTGTTGGGCTCCAGCTTCAAACCTTCAACGCTCACCCGAGCGATCCCCCAATCGGCGACGTACATATCCCCGTCGGGGCCGAAGGTGACGTCGGAGGGGTGCTCCATCCCTCCCGCGTTGTGCCGCGACGCCTGTCCCTCGATCTTGTTGGTCATGAAGTCGCGCCAGCGTCCCGTCCTCGTGTCGAGACGAACGACCTTCACGCCTCGCGGCCGGCTGACGGTGCCCGTTGCGGGGCTGAAATCCCCGAACAGCGCTATGTAGGCGGTCTCGGGCCCGCCCCACTCGGAGGAGGGAGAGAAGGCGAAGCCGTTCGTGCCCGAGTGGGGGTTGAACTTCGCGAGGGGGCGCGGAGGCGATTCGGTTGGATGCGTGGCGAGCACGAAGTCGAGCGGCGGCTCGTCCTGTGGCTGAAACTGCCTGTCAGTCACCGGAACTTCACAGGCGAAGTCCGGCCACCCATACCAGCTCCCCTGGACGACCCTGTACACGCAATCCCAAGCGTTCTCTATGGGGCGAGAGCCCCGCGTATCGAAGCCGTGCATCGTGGCGTAGATTTCCCTGTCGGGGCCGACCTCGAGACCGTACGGGTTCCGAAAACCCCACGCGTACACTTCCAGACCGGTGCCGTCCGGCCGCGCCCGGAGGATCGAGCCGTTGCACCGGGGGTCTCCTCTGACGACGTGGCCGGGCGGAAGAGCCGTGCCGAACGGCGCGTAGGGGCTCGTCGTCACCGTCCTAGGCCCCTGGCCGAGTGGCTCGAGGACGCCCGGCTCTTGAACGAGCGGGTTTTCCGATTGGAAGGAGGCTCCGGAGAGGGTGACATCGGTGCATGGAATGTCGTGGAAGTCGCGAAGCTCGGGCTTCTTGAGCCATCCAAAAATGGCGTTGTCCGGTCCTACGACCCCTGAATTGGTCGCGCTACCGACCCCGAAATACATGTAGCCGTCGCGGAAGACGATCTGGTTGGTCTGATGGTCGCCCTGGCCGGGGAGGCCCGTGATGAGCGGTCTCATCCTCCTGCCTTCGATGACCGAGATGGTGCCGCCATGGGCGACATAGACCCTGCCTTCATTGAATGCCACCGAGGTCACCGGAAGGTCATCGCCGAAGTCGGGTCCAGATGCGAGCACTGTTTTCGTTCCGTTGCGCTCTATCCGGGTGACTTTCGGGACGCCGGCTGCTCCAGGGCAGTCCTCCGGATTCTCGCAGTAGGCCGATTCGGCTATCAGCATTCGATCCTGATCGTCGAAGGCGACCATGGTCGGCCCGGCGAGCCCGTCCACGGCCACCTCAACCGCGAACCCTTCGGGAACCGAGACGTCCTCAGGGCGGAGCGCTCTTGCGGCAAGCGCCGGCTGAGCGGCAAGCAGCCCGAGAGCGACGGCGAGGAGCGCTGCAGCAATTCGCGGCGAAAGCGGCCGCCTAGCCCTTTTCAGCTTCTTTCCCCCAACCCCTCGGCGAAGATCAGTGTCTTGGCCGCACCTCTACGTTGTCCCCCGTGATCCGCACATCGTACGCCGGTTGCGGGGCGGTTGCAGGCCCCCTCACGATCTCACCGGTGACCAAGCTGAACTGGCTTGCATGCCATGGGCAGGTGACGATCCGAGACGCGTGGTCAACCTCCCCCTCGTGCAGCGGACCTCCCCTGTGCGAGCAGTTGTCGGCGATTGCGCACATCTGCGGCCCATTCTTGTAGACGAGCACCTTGACGTCACCAGTCTCGACCAAGGACGGGGTGCGCTCAGCAAGGTCCGCCGCCGGCATCACCGCGGTCCAGTCCTCGGCAGGATGGCCGAATCTGGTGTGGTTCACGCCGACTCCGAGGCGGTAGCTGAGATGGCCGCCCAGGTATCCGCCGGCGGACATAGCGGCGGCACCGCCAAGGGAGAGCAAAACGCCGCGGCCCCTCCTCCCGTTCTTGCGTGCTAGGTACGAGGCTGTGTAGAGGGTCAGCGCTACCGAGTTTGCAAGGGCGTGAACGAAACCTACTCGGCGCTCGTCGCCGAAGGTGTCGACCCAATCGGAGAGCCCGCTTACCGCCGTGGGGAGTGCAGCGAGAATGCCCATCCCGAGCAACGTGTCGGCGGCCTTCCGTCTCTGCTTGCCTCCCACTAGGTCGAGCAACAAAGATCCACTCCAGAAACCGATCGGGATGTCGGTGAGCAGCGGGTGAAGGGGATGGCCGAGCCACCTTCCCGAAAGGGCGTCCTTGACTGGTCCGGGGGGTAGGAGTTTCGACGCGCTGGCCGCGATCGCGTCACTAGGGGAATCGAGGGAGGAAGCCTCCTCAATGCTGCGAACCACTTCGTTCATGTCCACGCTCCTCCTTATGTCGACGGACGTGCCACCTGTGCCGGGCGGACCATGTGAGCACCGGAGCTAACTTCCCCGAAGCTCGGGAAGTCTAGCACCAAAAGAAGTTCCTGTTAGTACACATAGTGGCCTGACGTAATGCCAAGGAGCAAACCATTTTAGTCAAAGAGACACTATCTTCTCGAGCAAGCCGGCGGGCCGTCCTAAAGTGCCTTGAGTCTTTGCCCCGTGGGGGTACCTTGACTCTTAAGGACGAGGACCGCCCTCGAGCTTGCCCAAATGACGACATGCCTCTTGCTGCTGAGAACCATTCTTTCCCAGCGTGGGATGCCCAAACCCGGCCCACCTTCTCGGCGCGACGGCTTTCCACCAGCGGCGGTGCTCGTCCCGATCGTGGGCGAGGAGTCCCTTCTTCTCACGCGGAGGACCTCGAACCTCAGCCGGCACGGAGGCGAGATTTGCTTCCCCGGTGGTATGCACGAACCCGGAGATGAGACCCTGCTCGATACCGCTCTTCGCGAGGGGGGCGAAGAGCTTGGCGTGTTGGGCCGACAGCTCGAGGTCTTGGGTTGTCTGCCGGCGGTCATCTCGCGCTCGACGGGGATCGAGGTCACCCCATTCGTCGCCGTGCTGCCCTCATCCCTGCCGATCCGCGTAAACGAGAAGGAAGTCGCGGAGGCGATACACGTGCCGATCCCCGATCTTTTGGGGAGGGAGGTTGAGATCGAGTGGGTAGCGGCCGACGGGCGAGTGCTGAAGGCGTGGGCGTACGACTACAACGGCTGCCGGATCTGGGCCTGACCGCACGGATCATCAAGCAGCTTTTCGACCTCATCGTGCTGAATGCCGAAGCTGAGCCAGAAGAACGCTGAGGTCGACGCCCCCCCAATGCTCCGCCAGCCGGTTGTCCTCGATTCGGACGATGTCGAGGCCGGGGGCCTCGACCCTTATGCCGGTCGGCTCGATCTCCTGAAAGACCCCTTCGTGAGTGCCGCGAAGCATGAAGCGAAACGCCACCCGGTCCCCCTCTCCAAGGATGTCCTCGATGGTAACGCGGGCATCGGGGAAGCCGTTTCGAAAGGCATGAAGCCTCTGTATCTGGCCCTCTCGTGATAGGGGAGGGGACAGGGGTCCTACGTGGCGCCGGTAGCCGGGGGAAAGAAATGAAGCCGAGCCCTCGATGTTGCCCTTTGCCCATACCTCGTCGAGATAGCGCCGCACCAATCGCTTGTTGTCGCCGGCCGACATGGCATCCTCCGTCCGATCACCGCATTCTTACCCACCGAAACTCATGGCACCCCCTCGCCGTTTGGCAGCAGATGTTTGAGGTGGTCGGCGCGGGTAACCGGGTACTATTTCGAGCTGATGACCGAGGTGGTTGACGTTTACGAGGGACTCGAACCGGCCGAGCTCTGGCGGCACTTTGCCAGGCTCAATGCCATCCCTCGCCCCCCCGGGCAGGAGGCCGCCGCCCGCTCCTACGTCAAGGAGGTCGCCGAGCGGGCCCGGGCAACGCACCGCACAGACCGCCGCGGCAACACCGTCGTATACCTCCCGACACGCGGCGGAAGCTCGCACGCGCGCCCAATTTCCGTCCAGGCTCACCTCGACATGGTGTGCGAAAAGCGTCCGGGATCGGACCACGACTTCGATAAAGACGCCATCCGGCCCCGTCGCGAGGGTGACTGGATCTACGCGACCGACACGACGCTCGGTGCCGACAACGGGATCGGCGTCGCCGCATGTCTAAGCTTGATGACCGAGCCCAACCTCCAGCACGGTCCGCTCGAGCTGCTGTTCACAGTAGAGGAGGAAACGGGCCTTCACGGGGCATCTGATCTCGACCCGTCCCTCCTCGAAGCGCGGACGTTGATCAACCTCGACAGCGAGGATCCGAACTCCCTGACCGTCGGCTGCGCCGGAGGAGCATCGATTTACGGCCGCATCGCCCTCACCAGGGAGCCGGTCCGCGGCAACGTAGGCCGTGAGCTTCGCGTCTCTGGACTGAGAGGGGGTCATAGCGGCATCCAAATCCACGAGAAGCTAGCCAACGCGATCAAGCTCGTTGCCAGGGGGCTTCAGACACTGCAAGCCGCAGGCATCGATTTCCAACTCGCCGCGATCGAGGGAGGAACCGCTCACAACGCCATCCCACGGGATGCGTTTGCTATGCTTGCGATCGCCTCCGACGACGCCAACGACTTCGACAGCGTGGTGGGCGAGTTCCGAAATGAGCTCTATGCGGAGTGGGGGGACGCCGAGCCGGGCCTTCGCCTGGTCTCCGTAGACGCACCGCTCCCGAAAGAAGCGGTCCGTGCCGATCAACGTGACGCCCTTCTCAGGTTTCTGCTCGAAGCTCCCCACGGCGTCCTTCAGATGAGCGCACACTTTCCCGACACGGTCCAGACCTCGTCAAACCTCGCAAATGGGCGTATAGATGATTCCTCGGTGGAAGTGCTGGTGAGCGTGAGGAGCCTGGTGCAGTCCGATCTTGATGAGCTCTCCCTCGAGATCGCACGCCTCGTGGAGTCCTCCGGCGGATCTGCGAGGGTGAGCGACGCGTACCCCGGGTGGGAGCCCGATCCCGCGTCGAGGATCCTCCACCTGGCCAAGCAGAAGTACCTGGAGGTGAACGGACGCTCAGCAAAGGTGGAGGTCGTCCACGCCGGACTGGAGTGTGGGGTCATCGCTTCGAAGGTGCCGGGGATGGACGCGATCTCCTTCGGTCCCCGGATAGAAGGGCCGCACTCGCCGGACGAGCGGGTTTACGCGCCAACGGTCGAGCCCATGTGGAGACTCCTTACCTCGCTGTTGGAGGCGCTCGCGGGATGAGCGCGGACCTCCTCCAAGAGCTCGAGCGAATCCTCGGTCCGGAGCGCGTCATCACCCATCCCCATGCGCTCAGGACCTACGAATCCGACGGGCTCCTTCAGTATCGGGTGACCCCTAAGGTCGTCGTGCTCCCCGACACCGCCGACGAGGTCCAAAGGATCGTACGGCTGTGTCACCGGACCGGGACTCCATGGGTGGCGCGAGGGTCGGGGACCGGGCTCTCGGGCGGCGCGGTGCCCGTCGAAGAGGGCGTCTTGATTACCCTGACTCGGATGCGCAGGGTGTTGGAGGTTGACCTCGCCAACGAGCGCGTGGTCGTCGAACCCGGAGTCACCAACCTCCAGGTTTCAGCAGCCGTAAGGCCAACGCACTTCTACCCGCCCGACCCGTCCAGCCAGATCATCTGTACGATCGGGGGAAACATCGCCGAGAACTCCGGAGGGGCACACTGCCTCAAGTATGGGTTCACAACGAATTATGTGACCGGGTTGGAGGTCGTCCTCCCCGACGGAGAGATGGTGACGCTTGGGGGCAAGGAGCTCGACCATCCGGGATACGACCTTGCCGGTGCGTTCGTCGGGTCTGAAGGAACGCTAGGGATCGCGACGAAGATCGTGTTGCAGGTTATCCCGCTTCCGGAGTCGGTCCGGACCCTTGTCGCTTACTACAGCTCTATCGAACAGGCCGGCCGGACAGTTACCGACATCATCGCGGCCGGTATCGTCCCCGGCGCGATCGAGATCATGGACCGGCTCACGATACGAGCTTGCGAGGAGGCCACCAATGCCGGGTATCCCACAGATGCCGGAGCCGCGCTCATAGTCGAGGTCGATGGGTCGGAGGAAGAGTGCGCGGCAAGCTTCGAGGAGGTAAGGCAGATCTGTGAGCAGAATTCCGCTACCGGTCTCAGGGTCGCACGCGACGAGGTGGAGCGGCAGCTGATCTGGAAGGCGCGAAAGGCTGCGTTCGGCTCGATGGGCCGAGTTGCTCCGAACTACTACGTTCAGGACGGCGTCATCCCGCGCACGCGCCTGGCCGAGGTTCTGGGCAAGATCGAATCACTTGCCGCTCAGTTCGGATTGAAGGTGGCAAACGTCTTCCATGCCGGGGACGGAAACCTCCATCCACTGGTTTGCTACGACGAGAGCCGCCCGGGAGAGGCGGAGCGGGCCGAAGAGCTGGCAGGGCTCATCGTCGAAGCCTGCGTCAAGGTTGGCGGCTCGCTCACGGGTGAGCACGGCATCGGCCTCGACAAGAAGAGGTACATGAGCAGAATGTTCTCGGAGAGCGACCTTGACGCCTTCCAGCGGCTCCGATGCGCCTTCGATCCGGACCAGCTGGCTAATCCCGGAAAGGTCATGCCGACTCCCAGGCTCTGCGGGGAAGTGCCGGGGCCCTACCGCGCGCATCCGCTCGAGCGAGCCGGCATTGCGCAGCGTTTCTGATGTTGAAGCTCACCCCCAGCTCGTACACGGAAGTCGCGGAGGCGCTGGGGGACGCGTCATCGGACGGCCTCAGGGTTCGCCCCACGGGCGGCGGCACCAAGCTCGGATGGGGGAGTGGGACGATCGAGCCCGACCTCGAGGTGTCGACCAGGGAGTTGAACGCCGTGGTCGAGCACAACGCCGGAGACCTCACCGCCGTGCTACAGGCGGGGGTGCCTATGGCGGAGGCTCAGCGTCTCTTCGCATTGAGGGGGCAGATGATCGGGCTGGACCCTCCGCTGGGTGAGGACGAGGGAGCCACGATCGGAGGAGTCGTGGCCACGGGGGACTCAGGGCCCCTGAGACACGGGTATCGGGGCGTGCGGGACCAGCTTCTAGGCATCACCGTCGCACTCTCCGACGGCACTGTGGCGAAGGCCGGCGGCAAGGTCATCAAGAACGTTGCCGGCTACGACCTTCCCAAGCTCTTCGCGGGATCCTTTGGAACGTTGGGCGTGATCCTCGAGGTCGCAGTCAGGCTCCACCCCCGCCCGCCGCTCGAAGCCACCGCCGCCTGGGAGTCGGACGAGGCGCGGGCGATCCA